>NZ_CM173234.1:1298595-1623244 GCF_057748015.1 Microbacterium sp. STRO-1N | reverse complement strand
GACCGGGCGCGTAGCGCGCCTGGCCGCCGGTGGGCAGCACGTGGTTGCTTCCGGCCATGTAGTCGCCCAGGCTCACCGGGGTCTGGTCGCCGACGAAGATCGCACCGGCACTGGTGAACGCGGATGCCGCGGCATCCGCGTCTTCCAGGTGCAGCTCGAGGTGCTCCGGGGCATACGCGTTGCTGAACTCCACGGCCATCGCCCTGTCGTCCACGAGCACGATCGCGGACTGCTCCCCCGCCAGCGCTGCGGCGACGCGGTCGGCGTGACGCGTCGACACCGCCTGCGTCGCGACTTCTGCCGCCACGCGCTCGGCGAGTTCCGGCGAGTCGGTCACGAGCACGGCAGAGGCCTGCTCGTCGTGCTCGGCCTGGCTGATGAGGTCGGCAGCGATGAGGCGTGCGTCGGCCGCGGCATCCGCGACGATGAGGATCTCGGTCGCACCGGCTTCCGAATCGGTCCCGACGACGCCCGCGACCGCACGCTTGGCGGAGGCGACGTAATTGTTGCCCGGGCCGGAGAGGACGTCGACGGGGTCGAGGCCGATCTCGTCGACACCGTGGGCGAACGCGCCGATCGCGCCGGCTCCGCCGATGGCGTAGACCTCGTCGACGCCCAGCAGACCGGCGGCCGCGAGGATCGTCGGGTGGACGCGGCCGTCCTGATCGGACTGCGGCGGCGAGGCGAGTGCGATCTTTTCCACGCCTGCGACCTGAGCGGGGACGACATTCATGATCACGCTGGACGGATAGACGGCCTTGCCGCCCGGGATGTACACCCCGACGCGTCGGACCGGCTGCCACCGCTGCACGATGCGAGCCCCGGGGCCGATGTCCGTGGTCTGTTCGGCCGGCACCTGAGCAGCCGAGGCCTGCCGCACGCGTCGGATGGCCTCCTCCAGCGCTGCGCGGATGTCGGGGGCGAGTGCCGTCACCGCGGCGGCGATGTGCTCGGAGGGGACACGGATGGCGTGCCCGGTGACCCCGTCGAAGCGCTCGGCCTGCTCACGCAGCGCCGTTTCGCCCCTCGTGCGCACGTCCTCGACGATGCGCGTGGCGGTGTCCAGCGCCTCTGCACGTGCCTGTGCGGCGCGCGGCACGGCCGCGAGCATGTCTGATGCCGAGAGCTCGCGCCCTCGGAGGTCGATGGTGCGCATGTCAGCCTTTCGTGATGTCGTCGATGTCGTGCAGATAGCCGATACGGCCATCATCATGTCGCACGACGAACGCACCACCGCGGTCTTCGATCACGAGCGCCCACGCGTCGGGGCCGATGCGGAACAACGGCTCTCCGCGCTCGTCCACCACATCGCGTTCGCTGGGCGCCAGCGCCCAGAACGGCTGCGCGACCGGAGCGAAACGCGGGTTGGTCGCATCGACGTCGAACGCCGCTTCGGCGACGACCTCACTGCCGACGACCTCGACGACATCGATCTCGATGATCTCGGGCTCGACGGCCTCAGGCTCTGCGACCTCAGGCTCGATGAGTTCAGGCTCGAGACCGAGCTCGCTGATGGGTTCGACATCGGCCTCGTCGTCAGCGAGACGCCCGCCTTCGGCATCCTCGCCCCGCGAGCGACGCGCGTAGCCGGGCACGTAGTCGTCATCCGTGAGCACGGATCCGGTGTCGCCGCCGGAGGCGTGGGCGGAGAGCGGAACCTGATCGGCCAGCCCGAGAGCAGCGATCTCGTCGGTGTTGTTCTCTCCGGAGAGCTCGGTGTCCAGCGTCGGGGCGGCCGCCGCGGCCGCGGTCGGCTTGGACTCACGCGGACGCGCGATGACGGGGCGGACCGGATTGGCGTTGCGGTGGGCCAGCGTCTCCAGCCGGCCGATGAAGTCCTCGCGCAGTCCGGGGATCAGCGGCGCGAAGACGGTCAGGGCGACGAGTGCGAGCGAGGCGACCAGCCCGACCCAGGGAACCCAGGCGGCCGGGGCCATGCCGGTGGCCACCCACGACCCGACGAGGGACCACAGAACCTGCGCCCACCAGATCGCGGCGACCGCGGACGCCACAGAGGCGAACTGGTCGATACCCAGCGAACCGACGCGACGGATGCCGTCGGGTGAGAACCGACGCAGCACGATCAGGAACACGGCAGCCGTCGGCAGACCGATAGGCAGCACCCAGGAGATCCCCTGTCCCCAGACCGACGACGTGCCGGCGGCGAGTGGGAAGAACGACACGACGAACGCGATCAGCCACACGCCGACGAGGATCAGTTCGCGCAGGGTGAATCCGAGGACGCCGTATTCCGGGGTGACCTGGTCCTCGTAGAGGACGGAGCCGTCCTCCAGCGTGAACGCGTCATCGGTGGCGGGCGTCGCGGACTCGGGTGCGTCCTCGAACGGGTGCTGGGTACTCATCCTGTTCCTTTCGTCACGGGGCGCGGCCATGTCGGCCGACTCCCCTAACGCGTCCCGATATTACCTGTGAGGGCTCGGGCACCCCTTATCGAAAGCCCAACCGTCATGACTTTCTCATGAAGCCGTCACCCGATGCACGCCGGGCCGAGCAGCGACTTCAGATCTCCGAACAGGTCGGCGGACACCGTCACCGGCATAGGAACTTCGAAGACCTTGGCCGTCCGTCCGCGATGCACCCGGAGCAGCACTTCGGTGTCCCCGTTGTGACGGCGGAGCACGTCGGCGAGGTCGTTCATGACACGCTCGGTGGCGCGCTGCTCCGCCACCACGAGTGAGAGTGGACCAGCCGCATCGAACGAGCCGACGTCCGGGGCGAACGCGGACTGCGCATGCAGGTTGAGTCCGTCGTCGCGGCGGGAGACGCGGCCGCGCACGGCGAGGATCGCATCCTGCTGCAGCACGTGCTGGAACTCCGTGTAGGTCTTGCCCATGAACATCACGGTGACCTCGCCGTTGAAGTCCTCGACCGTGATCATGCCGTACGGATTGCCGCTGGCCTTGGCGACGCGGTGCTGCACACTGGTGACGAGTCCCGCGACGGTCACCTGGTCGCCATCCTGCAGGTCCTCCGACGCCAGCAGGTTGTGGATCGAGATGGACGCGTGCTTGGCCAGCGGGACTTCGAGTCCGGCGAGCGGGTGGTCGGACACGTACAGCCCCAGCATCTCGCGCTCGAAGGCCAGCTTGTCCTTCTTGGTCCACTCCGGGCGCTCGGGAACCTTGGCCGGCGCCGCCTCCTCCATGTCGTCGTAGAGGCTGTCGAAGTCGAATCCGATCGCCCCCTGGGCCTCGTTGCGCTTGCGATCCACGGCCGCCTCGACGGCATCCTCGTGGATCTCCATCAGCGCGCGACGACTGTCCCCCATCGAGTCGAACGCCCCGGCTTTGATGAGCGACTCGACGGTCCGCTTGTTCGCGACGTGCAGAGGGACCTTGTGCAGGAAGTCATGGAAGGAGGAGAAGGTCTCCTTCTTGCGCGCCTGGACGATGCCGTCGACGACGTTGCTGCCGACGTTGCGCACCGCGCCGAGGCCGAAGCGGATGTCCTCGCCGACTGCGGCGAAGAAGTTGATCGACTCCCCTACATCCGGCGGCAGCACACGGATGCCCATGCGGCGGCACTCGTTCAGGTAGAGCGCCATCTTGTCCTTGGAGTCGCCGACGCTCGTCAGCAGCGCCGCCATGTACTCGGCGGGATAGTGCGCCTTGAGATACGCAGTCCAGTACGACACGAGTCCATAGGCCGCGGAGTGGGCTTTGTTGAACGCGTAATCCGAGAACGGGAGCAGGATGTCCCACAGCGCCTTGATCGCGGCCTCGCCGAAGCCGCGCTCCTTCATGCCGCCGGAGAAGCCCTCGTACTGCTTGTCCAGTTCGGACTTCTTCTTCTTGCCCATCGCGCGGCGGAGGATGTCCGCCTGGCCGAGGCTGAAGCCGGCGACCTTCTGTGCGATGGCCATGACCTGCTCCTGGTAGATGATCAGGCCGTACGACTCCTGCAGGATCTCGGCGAGCGGCTCCTCGAGCTCGGGGTGGATCGGCGTGATCGGCTGCTGGCCGTTCTTGCGCAGGGCATAGTTCGTGTGCGAGTTCGCACCCATCGGGCCCGGTCGGTACAACGCGATGAGGGCCGAGATGTCACCGAAGTTGTCGGGTTTCATCAGACGCATGAGCGAGCGTAGCGGCGGGCTGTCGAGCTGGAACACGCCGAGCGTATCGCCCTTGCCGAGCAGGTCGTACACTCCGCGGTCTTCGAGGGCGAGGTGCTCGAGGTCGAGTTCCTCTCCCCTGTTGAGGCGGATGTTGTCCAGCGCATCCGAGATGATCGTGAGGTTGCGAAGCCCCAGGAAGTCCATCTTGATGAGGCCGAGCGTCTCGCACGACGGATAGTCGAACTGCGTGACGATCTGCCCGTCCTGCTCGCGTCGCATGATCGGAATGATGTCCAGCAGCGGCTCGGACGACATGATGACGCCGGCTGCGTGCACGCCCCACTGGCGCTTCAAACCCTCGAGCCCGAGTGCGCGGTCGAAGACGGTCTTCGCCTCGGGGTCGGTCTCGATGAGCGCACGGAATTCGCTGGCTTCCTTGTAGCGAGGGTGCGCGGAGTCGAACATGCCGTCCAGGGGCATGTCCTTGCCCATCACGGGAGGCGGCATGGCCTTCGTGAGGCGCTCGCCCATGCTGAATGGGAAACCCAGCACGCGTCCGGCATCCTTGAGGGCCTGCTTGGACTTGATGGTGCCGTACGTGACGATCTGGGCGACGCGCTCCGAACCGTACTTCTCGGTCACGTACTCGATGACCTCGCCGCGGCGACGGTCATCGAAGTCGACGTCGAAGTCGGGCATCGAGACGCGGTCGGGGTTCAGGAAGCGCTCGAAGATCAGGCCGTGCTCGAGCGGATCGAGATCGGTGATCTTCATCGCGTACGCGACCATGGATCCCGCACCGGAACCACGCCCCGGCCCGACGCGGATGCCGTTGTCCTTGGCCCAGTTGATGAAGTCGGCAACGACGAGGAAGTAGCCGGGGAAGCCCATCTGCAGGATGATGCCGGTCTCGTACTCGGCCTGCTTGCGCACCTTGTCGGGGATGCCGTTCGGGTAGCGGTAGTGCAGCCCGTTCTCGACCTCCTTGATGAGCCAGCTGTCCTCCGTCTCGCCGTCCGGGACCGGGAAGCGCGGCATGTAGTTCGCCGAGGTGTTGAACTCGACTTCGCAGCGCTCGGCGATCAGCAGCGTGTTGTCGCACGCCTCTGGGTGATCGCGGAACAGCTGCCGCATCTCGGCTGCGGTCTTGATGTAGTAGCCGTCGCCGTCGAACTTGAACCGGTTCGGGTCGTCGAGCGTCGAGCCCGACTGGACGCACAGCAGCGCCGCGTGCGCGTCGGCCTCGTGCTGGTGCGTGTAGTGCGAGTCGTTCGTCGCCACCAGCGGGATGCCGAGATCCTTCGACAGGCGCAGCAGGTCGGTCATGACACGACGCTCGATCGAGAGGCCGTGATCCATGATCTCGGCGAAGTAGTTCTCCTTGCCGAAGATGTCCTGGAACTCGGCCGCGGCGGCGCGTGCCGCGTCGTACTGGCCGAGGCGCAGACGCGTCTGGATCTCGCCTGACGGGCAGCCTGTCGTCGCGATCAGTCCCTTGCCGTAGGTCTGCAGCAGTTCGCGGTCCATGCGGGGCTTGAAGTAGTAGCCCTCCATGCTCGATCGGGAGCTCAACCGGAACAGATTGTGCATGCCCTCGGTGCTCTGGCTCCACATCGTCATGTGGGTGTACGCGCCGGAGCCGGAGACGTCGTCGCTCTTCTGGTCCGGGGATCCCCACTGGACGCGCGACTTGTCGCTGCGATGCGTACCCGGCGTGACGTAGGCCTCGAGACCGATGATCGGTTTGACACCGGCATTCTGGGCCGCGCGGTAGAACTCGAACGCCGCGAAGGTGTTGCCGTGGTCGGTGACGGCGATGGCCGGCATGCCGTAATCCGCGGCAGCCTGAGTCATCGCAGCGATCTTCGCAGCACCATCCAGCATCGAGTACTCGCTGTGGACGTGGAGGTGCACGAAGGAGTCGGATGCCATGCTTCGAGTCTACTTTCGGCCTGAGACATCGGTAGCCGCCGCATCCAGGATCAGGACGATCCACCGAGATCAAGACGTCCGGTGCGGAGTCCTGATCTCAGGCGGTCGTCCTGATCTCGGACGGGATGCCGCGGCTACGGCGCCTTGTCGACGACGGTGATCTCGGCGACGGTGCGGCTCGACCACAGGGGTGCGTCCTCGCCGGTGGCCGTGCCGTCGGCACCGTACGGCCAGGAGATCACCTGGATGACATAGCCGTGTTCGGTGTCGAGCGTGATGTCGACGGGCGCCGTTCGGCCGTCACCGTTGCGCCGCTCGTAACGGAGCGTCGTCCGCACGCCGTCCACCTGGACGACCTCGACGTCCTCGAGCGTCGCGAACGCCCGCAGCATCCCGGCGCGCGCATCGGCGGGAGCGAGATTGAACGCGTTCACATCGCTGATCGTCTCGACGAAGTAGTGCCCGAGCCCATAAGGATCTCCCTCGCCCTCGTACCTGTCGCTGAACCAGGCGATGACGCCGGGCACATCGTCAGGCATGTCCGCGTACTCGTCGGCGCCGTCGAGGCGGTATTCGAACGTCCCGCCGTCGCCGCCTGCCTCGGCGATTCCGCCGGGGTAGCGGGTGATCCCGGCATGGGACGACGGAGGGTTCACATCCGCCCATTCCTGCTCGGCCTCCCCCCGACGATCGCCGAATCCGTCCACGACGGCGTACGGGTCGCGCTCGCGCACCCACTCGTCGCCCTGGTCGGCGGGCACGTAGGTCGTCATCCGGTCCTCGACGATCAACGTCGCCTCGGCGTCCGCCGGATCATCATTGTTGAAATGCGCCTGCTCCGGCATGTCCGCGTCCCAGCGCACGCTCCAGGAGGACACCGTCTCGAACCGTCGGAATCCTCCGGGCGCCAGCGGCTCATCGGACTGCACGGCTCCGGCCGCCGCCTGTTCGAACACCGCGGCGGAGGCGCTCGGCGCTTCCACCGGCGCGACGACGGATCCGACCACCACGACTGTCGCCGCGGTCGCCGCGACCAGTCCGCCGATCCCGAGTCCTGCCCCCGCCCGGCGCCGACGACGGCGGGCCCGGTCCGGCCGCGCGCTGCGCGCGATCTCGCGCGTCAGCGCCTGGCGCACGACGCGGACGTTCTCCTCGGTGATTCGGGCCTCGTCGGCCCCGATCTCACGAATTCGTTCCGAAAGCAGCATCGGTCTCCTCCTTCACCATCCAGGTCAGCCGGGTCGCGGAATGCGAACCTGGCGGTGCGAGCTTGCGACGGACGCGGTTCAACCGGGACCGCACGGTCCCCACCGGCACGCGCAGCGCCTCGGCGATCTGGTCGTAGGTCAGATCCGCCCAGGCGTAAAGCAGCAGCGTGTCGCGGTCCTTCGCCGACAGAGCAGCTATCCGCGGCGCCAGCGCTGTCAGCGCGGCATTCGCATCCATCCGGGCATCGGATGCCGCGTGCGGCAGTTCTGCGGCCACGGCATCCGCACCGGCCGACGCCTCGAACGAACGCCATTGCCTGGCCTCGGCCGTACGATGACTCTTCACCACGCGGGTCGCGATCCCCAGCAGCCACGGCCTCGCCGACTCCCACGCCGAATCGAACGCTGCCCGGCGCTTGAACGCGACGAGGAAGGTCTCGCTCAGGACATCGTCGACGGCATCCGCCCCGATCCGTCGCCGGATGTAACCGCCGACGGGACGGACGTGCCGCTCGAAGATCTCGGAGAAGACTCCTGGTTCGTCGAGCGACCGCTGGATGATCTCGCTGTCTGTGCTCACACTGGGTATTGCTCGCCCATGGCGATTCGGTTCATGAATCCCTCGAATCGGTCAGATCCAGCCGCATCAGCACCCGCGGGAAGCCGTCGAGCACGGAGCCTGTCTCGGCCGCCATCTCGAACCCGGCGCTCTCGAAGAGCGCCCGCGTTCCCACATACGCCATCGTGAGATTCACCTTCGCTCCGTCGTTGTCGACGGGATAGCCCTCGATCGCCGGCGCACCGCGCTCGCGCGCATATGCGACGGCACCCTCGATCAGCGCGTGCGAGACACCCTGTTTGCGGTACCCGGGTCGCACACGGAAGCACCACAGCGACCAGACGTCGAGATCATCCACGTGTGGGATCAGCCGGTTGCGCGCGAAACTCGTGTCCCGCCGCGGATGCAGCGCAGCCCACCCGACGGGCTCGCCCTCGAGGTATGCGATCACACCGGGCGGCGGGTCGTACTCGCACAGCTCCCGTACGCGTTTCGCCCGCGCCTCGCCCTTCAGTGCGACATTCTCCTTGTTGCCGATCCGGTAGCTCAGGCAGAAGCACACGTTCGATGTCGGCTTCTTCGGCCCCACCAGCGTGGCGACGTCATCGAAGACGGTCGCGGGGCGCACGTCGATGCTCATGCCCACAGTGTGCCGGATGCCGCCGACATCCGGTCTCTGTGTTGCGTCGAGCCCGGGATCAGGAGACCCGATCACCGGTTCGGTCACAGCAACGGCGGCATCCCCGCGCCAAAGAGCCACCCGACGCGTGACCGAAGGACGACGGCCACCCGGATCAGGACGTTCGCCCCGGATCAGGAGAAATCGGCGCATCCATCCGGATCTCGGCAGAAGCGCCTGATCTCGGATGCCGCGGGACCGCGGCGTCAGTCGCCGCGCAGCATCTCCAGCGCCCCCGCCAGGTCCGCCGGATACGGCGACTCGAACTCGACCCAGTCCCCCGTTCCTGGGTGCGCGAACGCCAGCCTGTGGGCGTGCAACCACTGTCTCGTCAAGCCCAGCCGCGCGGCCGTCGTCGGGTCGGCTCCGTAGAGCGGATCGCCGACGCAGGGATGCCGGTGCGCAGCCATGTGCACACGGATCTGGTGAGTCCGCCCCGTCTCGAGGTGGATCTCCAGCAGTGATGCACCGGGGAACGCCTCGAGCGTCTCGTAGTGCGTCACGGAGTCCTTGCCGTCCGGTGTGACGGCGAACTTCCAGGAGTGGCTCGGATGACGTCCGATCGGTGCCTCGATCGTCCCCACCAGCGGATCAGGATGCCCCTGCACGACGGCGTGGTAGATCTTCTCGACCGTGCGCTCCTTGAAGGCGCGCTTGAGCAGCGTGTACGCGTGCTCGGTCTTGGCGACGACCATGAGCCCGCTCGTTCCCACGTCCAGACGGTGCACGATTCCTGCGCGCTCAGCGGCACCGCTCGTCGCGATGCGGAACCCTGCGCCCGCCAGCGCTCCGAGGACCGTCGGCCCGTCCCATCCCAACGACGGGTGCGCCGCGACGCCGGTCGGCTTGTCGACGACGACGATGTCGTCGTCGTCGTGGATGATGCCGAGGTCGGGGACATCGACCGGGATGATGCGAGGCTCCTCCTTCGGACGCCACTCGACGCTCAGCCATCCACCGGCGCGCAGCCGGTCGGATTTGCCGAGTGTCACGCCGTCGACGCTGACGCCGCCGGCTTCGGCGACCTCCGCCGCGAAGGTCCGGGAGAAGCCGAGCATCTTCGCCAGCGCGGCGTCGACTCTCGTTCCGTCGAGTCCGTCCGGGATCGGCAGGTGCCTGGTCTCCACGATCAGGATGCCGCGCCGGAGGATGCCGGACGGGGCGCCTCGTCGTCGTGAGCCGACGCGGGTTCGGCGGTCGGATCGACACCACCGGTCTCGGTGTCGATCGCTTCGGCATCCGTCGACAGCTCGGACTCCGCAGCCGCCTGCTTCTCGGCCTCGATGTGGTCGCGCTCGCGGGTGCCGTCGAAACGCAGCCCGAACACGACGAGCAGCGCCACCGAGATCATTCCGGTGACGATGAAGATGTCGGCGACGTTGAAGATCGCGGGCATCATCCAGGGCATCGAGATCATGTCGACGACCTCGCCCCTGGCGAAGCCCGGCTCGCGGAAGAACCTGTCGCCCAGGTTTCCGAGCACGCCGCCGAGCAGGCACCCGAGGACGACGGCCCACAGACGCGAATGCACGCCGAACGCCTTCCAGATGATCACCGCACCGACCACGGTCAGAGCGATCGTGAAGATCCAGGTGTGATCCGAGCCGATCGAGAACGCCGCACCGGGGTTGCGCACGTAGAGCAGCTGAAGGAACTCCCCCCACACCGGAACCGGCTCCCCATAGGGCAGATTCTGGACCGTGAGGTACTTCACGAACTGATCGGCGGCCAGCACGATGATCGCGAGAATCGCGACGATCGCGCCGGCCGCCGACCGACGAAGGGGACGACGTCCTGACAAGAGGATGCCTTAGAGACCGATGGCGGAGACCGGCGTCGAGTCCGTCGACGCCGACTTCTCATCGAGGTCGCGCAGCTGGCCCTCGATGTACCCGCGCAGCTGAGCACGGTAGTCGCGCTCGAACGTGCGCAGTTCGGTGATGCGAGCCTCGAGCGTGTTGCGCTCGCGCTCGAGACGAGCGGATTCCTCACGCTGCTTGGCCGCGGCCTCGCTGCGGATCTTCTCGACCTCGGTCTCGGCCTCTGCGATGAGCTGAGCGCGCTTGGTCTCACCCTCGGCGACGTGCTCGTCGTGCAGGCGCTGGGCCAGCTCGATGATGCCGGCAGTCGTCGTCGTCGCGACGGGGGCAGCGGCGGCAGGCGCCTCGACCGGCGCCGGTGCTGCGGCGACAGGAGTCGGAACCTCGGAGACGACGGCGGCCTCGGGTGCCTTCTTCTCGCCGGACTCGTAAGCGGCGAGCTTGGCCTTCAGCTCTGCGTTCTCCTCGAGGGCCTTGCGCCACTCGACGACGATCTCGTCGAGGAAGTCATCCACCTCGTCGGGGTCGAAGCCGTCCTTGAAGCGGACGTGCTGAAACTGCTTGGTGACGACGTCATCCGGGGTCAGTGCCATGGGTAGGCTCCTCTTTCGATGAGTTTGTGGATCTGGGCGCGGACCCTGGGGGCGCACCTGGGAGCCAAGCATAGTCCCCGGATCTGATCGCCGCGACGGCGGACGCTCAGTCCGGGACACCTGCGCTCAGCTCGCGGCGCCTCCGATGGCGCGCACGATGGCCATCAGGATCAGCACGACGAACATCGTCAGCGCGAACCCGAAGTCCAGCGACAGGCCACCGATCCGCAACGGCGGGATGATCCGGCGGAAGAACCGAATCGGCGGATCCGTGACGGTGTAGACCGCCTCGGCGACGACCAGGCCGAAGCCCTTCGGACGCCATTCCCGATTGAAAAGCGGGATGTAGTCGAGGATCAGCCGTGCGAAGAGCACGAAGATGTAGATCAGCAGCACCAGGTGAACGATGCCTGCGATGACTGAGACCAGCGAACCCACGGGGCTATGCGTGGTCGAAAGCCGCGGACTCGACGTCCGCGTGTGCGATGCCCCCATGGCCCGACACTGCGATGTTCTCCGGCGAGAGCAGGAACACCTTGGAGGTGACCCGCTCGATCCGGCCGTAGAGGCCGAGGGAGAGACCGCTCGCGAAGTCGATGAGGCGACGGGCCTCGGCATCCGACATCTGCGACAGGTTGATGATCACAGGGATGCCTTCGCGGAAGCTCTCCGCGATCAACTGCGCGTCACGGTACTGCTTGGGGTGCACGGTGAGGATCTCGTTCACCGCGCCTGCGGCCGGCTGACGCACGGCCACCGGACGACGCAGCGGAGTCACCGGTGCGGGCGCCTGCTCCTCGACCTCACGGTCGCGCTCGCGGTGTGCACGAGCAGGAGCCTGAGAGGGCTGCTCCTCGTAGACCTCTTCCTCATCGGCGAGGCCGAGATACACCATGGTCTTCTTCAGCGGGTTTCCCATCGTGTCCTCCGGAAACTATCGGGGCTGGTCTGGTTCGAGGTTATCCCCGCACAGGGCGAGGACCGGTGATTGCGGAGCCGATCCGCAGGTGTGTCGCGCCGGCTTCGATCGCCTGGGCGAAGTCGGCGGTCATACCGGCCGAGATCCAGGACGCATCCGGATGCTGCGCTCGCACGGCATCCGCCACCGACCGCAGCCGGGCGAAGGCCGACGCGGGCTCCTCCTCCAGCGGCGCGACGGCCATGACGCCACGCAGTCGCAGAGACGGAAGCCCGGCGATGTGATCGGCAAGGCCGACAGCACCCTCGGGCGGGACGCCGCCGCGGCCGGCGTCCTGGGTGAGATTGATCTGCACGAGGACGTCGAGCACGGCGTCGGAGTCCGCCGCCCGATGCAGCGCGTCGGCAAGGCGGCCCCGGTCGACGGAGTGCACCGCGTCGGAACTGCGGCGGATGGCGGCGGCCTTGTTCGTCTGCGCCTGGCCGATGAAGTGCCAGCGCACGGGGACGCCCTCGAGCTCGCCCCGCTTCGCCGTGAGCTCCTGCTGGCGGTTCTCCCCGACGTCGGTCACGCCGAGCGCCGCGAGGTCTGTCACCAGGGATGCCGGGTGGAACTTCGTCACGACGATGCGCGTGAGCTCACCGGCATCCCGTCCGGCCAGACGCGCGGCGTCGGCGATCTGCTCATCGATCGCCGACAACCGTGCCGCCAGCGTCATCGTACGGATGCCTCGGAGTTCACTTGAGGAATTCGGGGATGTCGAGGTCGCTGTCGTCCGCGAAGGCGGGCTCGTAGCTGCTGGTCGCCGAGATCGGAGCGACGGGCTCGCGCTTCTCCTCGACCACCGGCACCTCGATGCTCTTCTCCTCGGCCACGGTCTGCTCGGGGAGCGGCTCAGGGCGCGAGAGGAACGTGGGATCCAGTCGCAGCGACGGCTCGCCGCTGTCGAACCCGGCCGCGATCACGGTCACCCGCACTTCGTCGCCGAGCGTGTCGTCGATGACGGTACCGAAGATGATGTTCGCCTCGGGGTGCGCGGCTTCCTTGACCAGATCGGCCGCGTCGTGGATCTCGAAGATGCCGAGGTTGGAGCCACCCTGGATCGAGAGCAGCACGCCGTGCGCGCCCTCGATGGATGCCTCCAGCAGCGGCGACTCCACCGCGAGTTCGGCGGCCTTGATCGCGCGGTCGGCGCCGCGGGCCGAACCGATGCCCATGAGGGCGGACCCGGCGCCCTGCATGACCGACTTGACGTCAGCGAAGTCGAGGTTGATGAGACCCGGCGTCGTGATGAGGTCCGTGATGCCCTGCACACCCGCGAGGAGCACCTGGTCCGCCGTGGCGAAGGCCTCGATCATCGAGATGCCGCGGTCGCTGATCTCCAGGAGGCGGTCGTTCGGCACCACGATGAGGGTGTCGACCTCTTCCTTCAGCTTCGTGACGCCCGCCTCCGCCTGGCTCTGACGGCGGCGGCCTTCGAACGAGAACGGCTTCGTGACGACACCGATGGTCAGGGCGCCGATCGACTTCGCGATCCGGGCGACGACGGGCGCGCCGCCGGTGCCAGTTCCGCCGCCCTCGCCAGCGGTGACGAAGACCATGTCGGCGCCGGTGAGCGCCTGCTCGATCTCTTCGGCGTGGTCCTCGGCCGCACGGCGGCCGACCTCGGGGTCGGCTCCGGCACCGAGACCGCGGGTGAGCTCGCGCCCCACGTCGAGCTTGACGTCGGCGTCGCTCATCAGCAGCGCCTGTGCATCCGTGTTGACGGCGATGAACTCGACACCGCGCAGGCCGAGTTCGATCATGCGGTTGACGGCGTTGACACCGCCACCGCCGACGCCGACGACCTTGATCACGGCGAGGTAGTTCTGGTTCTGGCTCATGGCCGGCCTCCGATATGTCGAGCCTGAAAATCTGTTCTGCGAGTGTGTGAACCTTAAACCTCAACTAGAGGTGTAAAGTATTTCCCGGTATTGCGTTCTCTTGATCGAAGGTATGCGCCCTTCCGGCGTGCGCGCGCAACGACACGCGCGTGTCTCGCAATCGCATCCCTGCAGAGTCCCCCCGCCGGTGCGGCGGGCCGGGTCAGCCGGCGATGCCGACGTCCGGCGTGGAGACGTCGAAAGTCTCCGCGTCGGGGTTCGCCGCCACGAGTCGGGTCAGCACGAGCGCCTTTTCAGCAGACTCTTCCGAACTCCCCCACACGACGGTCTTGTCGCCCAGTATGAGCGTGACGTCGTCCGTGGATGACGCCTCGACGCGGGTGAGCTGCGCGCGCAGATCCGCGGGGAGCGATCGCACGACGAGCCCGGCGGATTCGAAGGCAGCCGATTCCGTTCCGCCCTCGATCTCCAGCAGCGGCTGTCCGGCCGGCTGTGCATCCGTGGTCGCGAGGGCGACACCGGCGGCATCAACGAGGGTGTAGCCGGCATCCGATGCGAGGACACCGACCGGCGTGCGCTCCACGATCCGCACGGTGAGCCCGTGCGGCGGCTTGGCTTCCAGCGCGTAGGTCTCGATCAGGGGAAACGCGATGAGCGCCTCCTTGACATCGCCCGCGTCCACCATCGCGAGCGGGGTGCCGACCTGATCTGCCAGCGCGGCCTCGATCTGCGCCGGATCCAGCGTCGTCGCACCGATCACGGTGACCTTCTCGACCGCGAACAGCGGGCTGTACGCCGCCAGCGCGGTCCCGCCGATCAGCAGGAAGAGAGCTCCGAACGTGCCGAACCAGATCATCCGGCGGCGACGCGAGCGCTGCGTGAATCTGCGGATCTCGCTCTTGAGCGCCTTGCGCCGCGCGCGAGCGGCGCGCCAGACGTCGCGTTGCGTGAGCGGAGACTCCTCCGCGTCGAGCGCGCCCTGATCCGCTTCGCCGACTCGGACGTCGGCGTCGGATGCCGCGAGCGGCGTGACGACGGCATCGGGCGACTCGTCGCGCGAACGGCGGCCACGGCGTGCCGGCTGCTCGTCGGACGGCTGCTCGTCCGGGGTGACCGGGAGGGGCGCTGGCCGGCGCATGCGTCAGTCCTCTGACGTCCGTCGGAGAGAGTCGAGCACCTGCGGGATGATCTGATACACGTTGCCGCAACCGAGCGTCAGGACGTAGTCTCCCTCGCGCGCGATGCTCGCGGTGTAGTCCGCGGCCTCCTGCCAATCGGCGACGTAATGCACGTTGCCCTGGTCGGCGAACGCTCCGCTGACCAGCTCGCCCGTGACGCCGGGCACCGGATCCTCGCGCGCACCGTAGACGTCGAGCATGACGGTGTGGTCGGCGCCCTGTTCGAGCACCTCGGCGAATTCGCGGAACATATGCTGCGTGCGCGAGTACGTGTGCGGCTGCTGTATGGCGATGACCCGACCGCCGCCGACGACGCTGCGGGCGGTCGCCAGCGCGACCTGCACTTCGGCGGGGTGGTGAGCGTAGTCGTCGTACACGCTGACGCCGCGCTCGGTGCCGTGGAGCTCGAAGCGCCGCACTGTGCCGGCGAAGCCCTCCAGCGCCCGAGCGGCGTCGGAGAGCGAATAGCCGAGCGCCTGCAGCACCGCGACGGCACCGGCGGCGTTGATCGCATTGTGCGCGCCGGGGACCGCGAGCGTGAGCCGTGCCGTCTCGCCGCCGCGCGTGAGAGTCGCCGATACGGGGCCGGTGGTGTCGATGTCGGTGATCCGGAGATCGGCGTCCTCGGCGAGGCCGAAGGTGATCACGTTCCGGTGCGACATGCCGGCCGAGACGCGCAGTGCACCAGGGTCGTCGCTGGAGATCACGACGGCTTCCGTCGCGGCATCCGCGAATCGCACGAACGCGTCGTGGAACGCCTCGTCGGAGCCGTAGAAGTCCAGGTGGTCCGGGTCGACGTTCGTGATGAGCGCCACCGCCGTGTCGTACAGCAGGAACGTCCCGTCCGACTCATCGGCCTCGATCACGAACAGTTCATCGGAGCCCGTGGCGCTGGACGTGCCGAGCTGCTCGATGACGCCGCCGTTCACGAAGCTCGGGTCGGCGGCGAGCTCGCGCAGGGCGGTGATGATCATGCCCGTCGACGTCGTCTTGCCATGAGCACCGGCGACCGAGACGAGGCGCCGCGAGCCGATCAGCCAATGCAGCGCCTGCGACCGGTGGATCACGTGCAGGCCGCGCTGCTTGGCGGTGACGAACTCCGGGTTCTCCGGCCAGATCGCTCCGGTGTGGATCACGGTGTCCGCGTCGCCGAGCTGAGCGGCGTCGTGACCGACGTACACGGTGGCTCCGGCATCCGCCAGGGCACGCAGAGCGGCACTGTCCGCGCGGTCGGAACCGGACACCCGGATGCCGGCGTCGAGGAACATCTTCGCGAGTCCGCTCATACCCGAGCCACCGATGCCGATGAAGTGCGCGGCCGTGATGGACTCCGGGATCGGGAGGGTGAGGTCAGGTCTGATCATGTCGTTCTCAGTTTAGTTCGGCGCCGTGAGAGCGCGGTCGACCAACGCGATGACGTTCTCCGTGCCGGCGCGCGTTCCGACGCGCTCGGCGGCGGCCGCCATGGCCGCGATGCGATCCGGATCCCCGAGCAGCGGCACGACCGTCGAGCGCACGGTGTCGCCGGAGAACGTGGGGTCGTCGAGCAGGACGGCAGCACCGGCGGCGACGGCGGATGCCGCGTTCAGCCGCTGCTCGCCGTTGCCCACGGAATACGGCACGTACAGCGCCGGGATGCCGAGGGCGCTGATCTCGCTGACGGTGGCCGCTCCGGAGCGCGACACGATCAGATCGGCCAGCGCGAATGCGAGGTCCATCCGATCGATGTAGCGGCGCATCGCGTACCCGGCGGCGCCGGGGTCGGCGAGGTCGCTGCGCTCCCCCGTCACGTGCAGCAGCTGCCATCCGGCATCCAGCACGTCCCGCCAGGAGTCGGCGAACGCGTCGTTCAGACGCTGCGCACCGAGCGAGCCGCCGAACACGAGCAGCACGGGACGGTCGGCATCCAGCCCGAAGGCCTCGGTGGCCTCGGCCCGCGCTGCCTGCCGGTCGAGCTCGATGACCTCACGACGCAGCGGCATGCCGACGACCTCGGCGCCGCGCATGGGCGTTCCGTCGAACGCGACGCCGACGGATGCCGCGCGACGCGCACCCAGCTTGTTCGCGAGACCCGGCTTCGCGTTGGCCTCGTGCACGACATAGGGCACGCGCTCACGGCGCGCGGCGACGTAGGCGGGAGCGGCCGCATAGCCGCCGAAGCCGATCACGACCTCGACGCCGTGCGTGCGGATGTGCTCGCGCACCTGGCGGACGGCCCTGCGGAACTTCGCGGGGAATGCGGCAGCCTGCTTGTTCGGTCGCCGCGGAAACGGGACCTTGTCGACGATGAGGAGCTCGTAGCCGCGCTCCGGCACCAGACGCGCCTCGAGTCCTTCAGCGGTGCCGAGCACCAGGAGATCGGAATCGGCGTCCCTCAGGCGGAGCCCATCGGCCACGGCGAGCAGGGGGTTGACATGTCCGGCGGTTCCTCCGCCGGCGAGCAGGTACGTGGTCACCTGGTGACCTTACCCCGTCCGTCTGCGGGGATCGTGCGCGCGAAGGCCAGCAGGACGCCGCACGCGAGCAGCACCGAGAGCAGAGCCGTGCCGCCCTGGGACATGAACGGCAGCGGCACGCCCATGACGGGGAAGACGCCGATCACGACGCCGATGTTGATGAGCGCCTGACCGATGATCCATACCGTGATCCCACCGGCTGCGACCCGGATGAACGGGTCGTCCGTCTTGCGGATGATGTGGAAGGCGCCGATCGCGAAAACGGTGAAGAGCGCCATGACGACGAGGCACCCGATGAGGCCGAGTTCCTCGCCGACGACGGCGAAGATGTAGTCGTTCGCGGCAGCCGGCAACCAGCCGTACTTCTCCTGCGAGTTGCCGAGCCCGAGGCCGAAGATTCCGCCCGTCGCCATGCCCCAGAATCCGTGGATGGCCTGATAGCAGATGCCGTCATACGTCTGGCGGTCCACCGCAGGGTCGACGTTCGCGCACAGCGCCGTGATGCGGCGCATGCGGTTGTCGCTGGAGAGCGCGTAGAACAGCACCGCACCGGCGCCGCCCAGCAGCGGCAGGATGAACAGCCGCAGCTTGACACCGGAGAAGAACAGGCACGCGAGCAGCACGAGCACGAGGACCATCGCCGTGCCCAGGTCCTCGCCGGCCATGACGGAGCCGATCACCAGCACCGAAACCGGGACCACAGGGATGAACACGTGATGCCAGACCGCGAGCCTGGTCTGCTTGCGCAGCAGCACGTACGCGATCCACAGCGCGAGAGCGAGTTTGAGGAACTCGGATGGCTGCAGGGTGAACCCCGCGATGTCGATCCAGTTGCGGTTTCCGCCCGAGCCGACGCCCAGAGGAGTGAACACCAGCAGCTGCATCAGCGTCGCCAGGATCAGTGCGGGCCACGCGAGCTTCTTCAGCCAGTCGATCGGCATCCGGCTGACGACGAACATCAGCGGAATGCCGACGAGCGCGAACAGCCCCTGCTTGATGGCGGTGCTCATGGTGCCGCTCTCGACAGCGGCGGTCGCGGAGACGACCATCACGAGCCCGAAGACCGTCAGCAGCAGCGCCGCCGAGGCGATGAGCACGAACTCCGTGGACGGCGGAGTGAGCAGCCGTCCGAGGGAGACGCGAGCAGCGAGACCTGAGCCGGACTCAGTGCGCTTCGGGCGAGCCACCTGCGTCATCGGCACTCCCCCGGTCGATCCATGCCTGCACCGCTTCGGCGAAACGGTGGCCGCGATCCGCATAACTGGAGAACTGGTCGAAGGATGCCGCTGCGGGGGCCAGCAGGACCGTACCCTCCCCATCGACGATCCCGGTCGCGATCTCCACGACGCGGTTCATGACTTCTCCAGTGTCGCCAGTGACGACCTCGAACACCGGCACCGCCGGCGCGTGTCGTGCGAATGCCGCCACGACCTCGCTCCGGTCGACGCCGATCACCACGGCGGCACCGGCCGTCGGGCCGACTTCCGCGATGAGCTCGGAAATGTCCACGCCCTTCAGATCGCCGCCCAGCACCCAGACCGCGCCGGGGTACGCGCGCAGCGACGAGGCCGCCGCGTGCGGGTTGGTGGCTTTGGAATCGTCGACCCAGGTGATGCCGCGGTGACGCGCGACGACCTGGATGCGGTGCGCGTCCATCCGGAATTCGTTCAGCGCACGCCTGATCGCCTCTGGTTCCACGCCGAGCGATCGCGCCAGCGCACTCGCAGCGAGGATGTTCTGGACGATGTGCGGGGCGGCGAGTCCCGCCTGCTCGAGGTCCTCCAGCGTCGTCAGCTCCAGAGCGCTGTTCGCACGGTCGTCGAGGAACGCGCGGTCCGCGAGGATCCCCTCCACGATGCCGAGATCGCTGGGACCGGGCATGCCGAGATCGAATCCGATCGCGCGCGCACCATCGACGACATCCGCCTCTTCGACCATGACGCGGGTCGCGGCATCCGCCTTGTTGTACACGCACGCGACGCGGGTGTTGCGATAGACGATCGCCTTGGCATCCCGGTAGGCCCGAGCGCTGCCGTGCCAGACGAGATGATCGTCGGCGAGGTTCAGACAGACCGCGGAGTAGGGAGACAGCTCCGCGACCGGGGAGCTCTGCCCCAGGTACCAGAGCTGATGGCTGGAGAGTTCGACGACGAGGACGTCGAAGCCGGCCGGGTCGCGTACCGCGTCCAGGACGGGGATGCCGATGTTGCCGCACGGTGCCGCACGGAGGCCGCCCTCGACGAGGAGCGACGCCGTCAGTTGCGTCGTCGTCGTCTTGCCGTTCGTGCCCGTGATGAGCACCCAGTCGGCCGGGGTACCGTCCGGGCGAACGACCTTGTCGCGCACGCGCCAGGCGAGTTCGACGTCGCCCCAGAGAGCGATGCCGGCGTCCAGCGTCCAGCGGATCACGGGATGCGACGGGGAGAACCCTGGCGAAGCGATGACGACCTCGGGGTCGAAGGCGCGCAGGGCTTCCGGGACCTCGGACAAGGCGCCGATCTCGAGCGCAGCGCCGATCACCGGCACCAGACGCTCGTACTCCTCGCTCGCGCTCTCGGAGAGCACGAGGACTTCGGCGCCGAGTTCGGTGAGGGTGTCCGCGACCGAGAATCCGGTGACCGACAGCCCGAGAACGGCGACGCGCAGGCCCCTCCAGTCGGCATGCCAGCTGGTCAGGGCATCCAGTCGCGCGTCAGCCATTGACCTGGCTCAGCCACTCGACGTAGAACAGGCCGACGGCCGAGACCGCGAGGAGCCCCGCGATGATCCACAGGCGAACGACGATCGTGACTTCGGGCCAGCCGCGCATCTCGAGATGGTGGTGGAAGGGGCTCATCAGGAAGAGCCGCTTGCCTCGCGTGATCTTGAAGTAGGCGCGCTGCAGGATCACCGATCCGGAGGACAGGACGAAGACGCCGGCGATGACGAACAGCAGCAGCTCGGTGCGGCTGAGGATCGCCATGGCCGTGATGACGCCGCCGATGGCCATCGATCCGACGTCGCCCATGAACACCTTGGCCTTCGGCGCATTCCACCAGAGGAATCCGATGAGACCGGCCGCGAACGAGGCACCGACGATCGCCAGACTGAACGGATCGCGCACTTCGTAGCATGCGGAGAGCACGGACGGATCGACGCCCTCCCCGCAGACCTGCTTGAACTGCCAGAAGGCGATGAGGCTGTACGCGCCGACGACGAACACACCGGCTCCGGCCGCGAGGCCATCGAGCCCGTCCGTGAGGTTGACGCTGTTGGAGGTCGCGACGCCGATCACGGAGATCCAGATCAGGTACAGCGCCCAGCCGAGGATCAGGCCGCCGGCCATGAGGTTCAGCCACGGGATGTCGCGGAACAGCGAGACGTAGTAGCTCGCCGGAGTGTTGCCGAAGTCGTTCGGGAAGTGCAGCGCGAAGATGCCGAACGGGATCATGACGATCAGCTGGCCGACGATCTTGCGCCAGCCGGACAGTCCGAGGCTGCGCTGGGAGCGCACCTTCATGAAGTCGTCGATGAACCCGACCGCGCCGAAGCCGACCATGAGCCAGAGCACGAGCATCGCGGAGATGGTCGGTTCGCTGCCACCGGCGTAGATGCCGGTGAAGTAGCCGACGATCGTGCCGACGATGAAGATCACGCCGCCCATGGTCGGCGTGCCGCGCTTGGCCTCGTGACTCGGATTCTCGATCGCGTCGGGGGTGCGGATCACCTGCCCCCAGCCCCACTTGCGGAACAGCCGAAGGAAGACCGGAGTCAGAAAGAGTGTGAAGGCGAGCGATATCGCCGCCGCCATAAGCAGGGACCTCACGAGAACAATTCTCCCAGACGATCACCGAGGTGCCGGAGCCCCACGGAATTGGATGACTTCACGAGCACGCGGTCCCCCGTGCGCAACTCGCTCTTCAGGTATTCGTATGCGGCGTCCTGGTCGGGCAGATGAACAGCCTCGCTGTCCCAGGAGCCCTCGCCGATCGCGGAGATGTAGAGACGCCGCGCCTCCGGACCCACCACGACGATGCGCTGGATGTTCAGGCGCACGGCGAGCAGACCGATCCGGTCGTGCTCCTCCCCCGCGTCCTCGCCCAGTTCGGTCATGGCGCCGAGGACGGCCACGGTGCGCTCGTCGGGGCCGGTGATCTGCGCGAGCGTGCGCAGAGCCGCGGCCATCGAGTCGGGGCTGGCGTTGTACGCGTCGTTGATGATGCGGACGTCGTCGTTGCCCATGGGCTGCATGCGCCAGCGCTCCGCGATCTCCAGCGTCTGCAGCCGCTCGATCGCGGTCGCCGTGGGGACGCCCAGCGCCCTGGCCGCGGCGATCGCGGCGAGGGCGTTGGAGACGTGGTGCGCACCGAGGACCTGAAGCGCGAGCGGGTGGGTCGGCTCGCCGTCGACCTCGACGACGCAGCGCGTTCCGGATGCCGAGACTTCGACATCCTTCGCGCGCACGTCGGCGCTCGGTGCCTGTCCGAAGCCGATGACCGTGATCCCGCGACCTTCGGCCGCCGGGCGCATGGCTGCGACCCGGGGGTCGTCGATGTTCAGGATGCTGGTGCCGCCCGGCCGCGTGGCCGCGATCAGCTCCGCCTTGGCCTTGGCCGTCTCCTCGATGCCGCCGAAGCCGCCGGCGTGCGCCATGCCGACCATCAGCACGATGGACAGGTCCGGCTCGACGAGACCTGCGAGATGCGCGATGCGGCCCGGTGCGCTGGCGCCGAACTCGCTGACGAGGAAGCGGGTGTCCGCGGTGACGCGGAGCATCGTGACGGGCGCGCCGACCTCGTTGTTGTACGAGTTGATCGGCGCGACGGTCTCGCCGTCGGATTCGAGGATGCGGGCGAGCATGTTCTTGGTCGTGGTCTTGCCGTTGGATCCGGTGATTCCGACGATCTGCAGCCGGCCGAGCGCGCGCACGCGCGCCACGACTTCGCGGGCCAGATCGGCCAGCGCGCCCACAGCATCCGGCACCACGATCTGGCTGATCGGAGCATCGACGGGACGCTCGACGATCGCCAGCACGGCGCCCTGATCGGCGGCCTGAGCGACGAACGCATGCCCGTCGGTCGTGGCACCCGGCTTGGCGACGAAGATCGCGCCCGGCCCCATCTGGCGGGAGTCGGTGTCCGCGACGCCGTCCACGACGGTGTCAACGGTGTGGTCGCCGAACAGGCGCAGCTCCCCCTTCAGGACAGCGGCGATCTCGGCGAGCGACAGGGCGATCATGACTTCTCCACGCGCGGCGGTGAGCCGGCTTACTTGAACTTGGGGAGCAGCTCGTCCATCGGTTCCGTGGACGGCTTCACCCGGTAGGTCTTGAGCACCTGCGTCATCGCCTTCTGGAAGGCTGTGGCGGTGGCAGCAGACGTCCTCAGCTTAGTCGGCTCGTCCATTGTGACCACGACGACGTACTCAGGGTCCTCGGCCGGTGCGTACCCCACGATGCTCACATCGAAGATTCCGGACTTGTATCCCCCGTGCCCGTCCGGCGTCTGCGCGGTGCCGGTCTTGGTCGCGATCCGGTAGCCGGGGACCTCGATCCGCTCGGACAGCCCGCCCTGCACCGCGACGTTCTCGAGCATGCGCTGCACCTGAGCCGCGGTGCTCTCGCTGACGACCTGTTCGTGCTCCGGCGCGTCGGCTTCGACCACGGTGCCGTCGGCCTGCGTGCAGGACTCGATCAACGAGAGGTCGATGCGCTGCCCGTCGTTCGCGAAGGTCTGGTACGCGCTGGCGAGCTGCGCGGCGGTGATCGTGAAGTGCTGACCGAACGTCGTCGTGTACAGCGACTGGTTATCCCATTCGCTCGCCGGGTGCAGCGTGCCGGGCTCTTCGCCGTACAGCCCGATCGGCGTCTTCTGACCCACCCCGAACTTGGCCAGGTAGTCGTGACGGACCTCAGGGGCGACCATCTCGCCGTACTTCGACAGCGCGACGTTGGACGAATCGATCAGGGCGCCCGCGAGCGTGTAGTTGTACTGCGGGTGCGAGAACGGATCGTTGATCTCGGCCCCGTTGGGAAAGAACTCGCGGCTCTCGGCCGTCACGCCCGTCGACCAGTCCGCGACGCCCTGATCGATGATCGTGGCTGCGGTCACCGCCTTGAACGTGGAGCCCGGTTCGAATGTCTTGGAGAAGATCTGGGAGGTCCAGTAGCCGCTGGGCGTGCCGTCTACGTTGTTCGGGTCGACCGACGGCCATTCGGCCGCAGCCCGAATCTTGCCGGTCTTGACCTCGACCACCGTCACCGTGGCGCTTGCGGCGCCCTGGCGCTGCGCCTCCTCCGCGACCATCTGCTGGAGGTACCAGTTCAGGTCGCTGTTGAGCGTCAGCTGCACGGTGCCGCCGTCGACGGCATCCGTGGTGGTCTCGCTGCCGGGGATGACGACGCCGTCCTTGCCCGTGCGATACGTCTGGGAGCCGTCGGTCGGCGCGAGGCACTCGCCCATCATCCGCTCCACGCCGTACTGGCCCTCGCCTGCGCCGTTGAGGAAGCCGACCATCGTGCCTGCCACGGCACCGTTCGGGTAGACGCGGACACTGCGGGACTTCATCGCGAGATAGGCCAGGCCCTCGTCCTTCAGTTCCTTCAACTGCAGATACTGCTCGGTGTTGAGGCCGCTCTTGAGGAACAGGTACTGCGATTCCGGATTCTCCTCGAGGTTCGCCGCGACGTCGGCGCGCAGCTGCTCACCGGTCGTGCCGATCACCGCCGCGATCTTGTCCGACGCCTCCGCCCACAGGTACGAGGGCGGGCTCTTCTCGTTCTCGTCGACGACGGCGATGAGCGACGGCGAGAGCTGCACGTCGTAGACCAGCGTGCTCGCCGCGAGCACGGTGCCATCGGCGTCGACGATGCTGCCTCGATTGCCGGCGATGGCGGTCGTGGTGCCGAGGTTTCCGACCTCGAGCGAATCGGACACGTGGTCGTCCGCTGAGACCACCTGGATGTCGACCAGGCGGACCACGAACGCTGCGAGAACCGCGAAGACGACCGCCAGTGCGACGACGGTACGCCGCCGGGGACCACGGGTTGCGCGAGTCGTCATCATGTCTCCGGTCTCAGTGTGTGCTCGGTGTCGGCAGCCCATCGGTCAGGGCGGGCGGCGTGTCGGATTCCGGGGGTGCCACCGCGTCCTCTGCGGTGGCAGCCTGCACGGGCTGTTCTTCGGCCGCGGTCGTTGCGGCGGCTGCGGCGGCTCGGTCGTCGAGCAGTGAGTTCGCGACGGCGCCCGATCCGTTCGGATTCACCGTCGAGACGCCTTCCGCTCCGATTCCGGCGCCGACAACGGCTCCGTCGCTGAGCCGCAGATACGAAGCCGTCCCCGCGACGACCATGCCCAGCTCGCTCGCCTTGCTGGCGAGCGACTGCGGGGAGTTCGCCCCGGCGAGCTGCTCCTCGAGCGCCTGCGCCTCGAGGCCGAGCGCACGCTGCTGGCTCTTCAGATCCGCGACGACGAACGAGTCGTGCGTGGTCGCGAGCGTCAGGCCCATCTGGGCGGCGCCGATCAGCAGGGCACCGGTCAGTGCGACGAGGGCGTAGGCGAGCTTCGGACGACGCCTCGGTGCCGTCTTCTCGACGGGTCGAAGGCGACGACCGCGTTCTTCGCGGACCGGAGCCTGCGGGGTCGGCCGCAAGCGGGCGGTTGCTTCGGCACTCATGACCGCTCCCTCAGCTTCTCGGCGGCACGCAGCCGCACCGGTATCGCACGCGGGTTGCGCGCGCGCTCGTCGTCGCCGGCGAGTTCGGCGCCCTTGGTCAGCATCCGGAAGCGGGGGGCGTGCTCCGGGAGCTCGACCGGCAGCCCCGCCGGGGCCGTCGACGCGGATGCCGCGGCGAACGCCTGCTTGATCAGGCGGTCCTCCAACGACTGATACGACATGACGACGATGCGTCCGCCGATGTTCAGGGCATCCATCGCGGACGGGATGGCGTCCGCGAGGACGCTCAGTTCGGAGTTGACCTCGATCCGCAGCGCCTGGAAGACGCGCTTGGCCGGGTGCCCGGCGCGCTGCGCGGCGGCCGGCGTGGCGGCGATGAGGAGCTCGACGAGCTGCCCCGACCGCTCCAGCGGCGTCTCCTGACGAGCCTGGACGATGAAGCGCGCGTATCGTCCGGCCAGCTTCTCCTCGCCGTAGCGTTCGAAGATGCGGCGGAGGTTGCCCTCGCTGTAGGTCGCGAGCACGTCGGCTGCCGTCGTGCCCTTGGTCTGATCCATCCGCATGTCCAGCGGAGCGTCCTTGGAGTACGCGAAGCCGCGCTCCGCCTCATCCAGTTGCAGGGAGGAGACTCCGAGGTCGAAGAGGATGCCGTCCGCGCCCTGCGCGTGCAGTCCGATCTCGTCGTACACCGAGTGGACGAACGAGGCGCGTCCACCGAAGCGCGCCAGACGCTCGGAGGCGATCCGAAGCGCGTCGGTGTCGCGGTCGAGTCCGACCAGGCGGATGTTCTCGAAGCGCTCGAGGAATGCCTCGGCGTGACCGCCCATGCCGAGCGTGGCATCGACGAGGACGGCGCCGTCGTGCTGCAGCGCCGGAGCGAGCAGTTCGATGCAGCGCTCCAGGAGGACCGGGGTGTGGATGTCTCGGATGCTCATGATGTCTTCGGGAGACCTTCGACTCTGATCCCCCTCCGCTTCGCGACCCGGCACCGGGGAAGTGTGTCGGGGCGGGAGCGGCGGGGCATCACAGTCGAGGTCAGAACAATCCCGGAATCACCTCCTGTTCCAGTTCTGCGTACGTTTCCTCGTTGCTTTCGAGGTAGGTGTTCCAGGCCGCGGCATCCCAGATCTCGGCGTGTGCGCCGACTCCTGTCACGACGAGCTCCTTCTCGAGCCCCGCGTACTGGCGCAGGTGCGCCGGGATGGTGATGCGGTTCTGGCTGTCGGGCATCTCCGCGCTCGCTCCGGAGAGGAACATGCGCAGAAAGTCACGGGCCTGCTTGTTGCTGAGCGGCGCTTGCCGGATCCGCTCGTGCAGCTCTTCGAACTCCGCCGTGCTGAAGACGTAGAGGCAGCGCTCCTGTCCGCGCGTGACGACGATGCCGCCGGCGAGATCCTCGCGGAACTTGGCGGGCAGGATGACTCGGCCCTTGTCGTCGAGCTTCGGTGAGTGCGTCCCCAGCAACATCGGCCTTCACCCCCCTCTTCGTCCGGCCAACTCGAGGTATGCCCCACTTTACTCCACTTTGCTCCACATTCCTACGATCAATCCCACCGATGATGGCACAACGCGGCCATGCCCCCTCACCCATGCCACGGAAACCCGCGGAAAGACGGGTGTCGCGGCGAGTGGAGTGAAGTGGAGCGCGAGTGGAGGACGGGTGGAGCCGAAAGGAGCATCAACACCCGGAAACGCAAAGAACCCGGATGCTCAGAGCATCCGGGTTCTCGAAGTGGAGAGAAGTGGGGTCAGCGCCCCTCTTGGCGGCGGTCCCATCGATCGTTCATACGATCCATGAAGCCCGCCGACGAGGCAGGGCCCTTCTCGCGGGGTGCCTTCGGCACCGAGCCGGTCGTGCGTCGCACCGGTGTCACGGCGAGCATCACACCGCCGAGCATGGCGAGGAAGCCGACCACACCGATGGCGATGGCGAAGGCACCGAGATCATTGGCCAGTGCCACACCGACGACGAGAGCGCCGATGCCCACCAGCAGCAGTACCGCGCCGTAGACGAGGTTCCGATAGCTCAGCACGCGGTCGCCCGAGGGCGCGCTGACAACATCCGCGTCGTTCTGGAGGAGATGGCGTTCCATCTCGTCGAGCAGACGCTGCTCCTGTTCGGACAGTGGCATTCCGTCCCCCTCGGGTTTCGTGTCTTCCAGTCTACCTGCGCACCGGGCTCCGAGGCTAGAGATCGGCTGAGAGGTGTCGCATCCGATCGCCGTAGGCTGGGGGCGTGCCCTCCCCCGCCTCCGTCCACGACTCCATCGCGCGCGCACTCGAGCATTTCCTCGACCGCATGCGCGCAGAAGCCGCCGATTACGGACCTGACGGCCGGCGGTTCGTCGAATCGGCAGCCGCAACGCTGTCAGGCGGAAAACGCCTGAGAGCGCGGTTCTGTCACGCCGGGTGGAGTGCGGTGGCACGAGCAGGTGACCGCATGTCCGTCGAACCCGATGCGCTGTGGCGCCTGTGCGCTTCTCTCGAAGTGTTCCAGGCCGCAGCCCTCGTCCACGATGACCTGATCGACAACTCCGACACCCGACGCGGCAGGCCCGCAGCGCACCGCGCACTCGAGGCCGAGCATCGAACGGCCGGATGGAGCGGTGATGCCGCCGCCTTCGGACGATCCGGTGCCGTACTGCTCGGCGACCTGCTGGTCGCATGGAGCGACGATCTGCTCGAGGACGCTCTGCAGGGCCTCCCGAACGCACCGGCCGTTCGCGCGGAGTACGCCCGCATGCGGCGCGATGTCACGATCGGCCAGTTCCTCGACATCGCCGAGGAATCGGCGTGGAGCGTCAGCTCCCTGGACGAGCACGCCGAGCGCGCGCTCAGGGTGATCTCCTTCAAGTCCGCCAGATACAGCGTCGCGCAGCCGCTCCGGCTGGGCGCGCTGCTCGCCGGCGCGGATGCCGAACAGCTCGACGCGCTCGAGAGCTTCGGGATGCCGCTGGGCATGGCTTTCCAGTTGCGCGACGACGTGCTCGGCGTGTTCGGCGACGCCGCTCTCACCGGCAAGCCCAGCGGAGACGACCTGCGCGAAGGCAAGCGCACCGTGCTCATCGCGTTCACGCGCGAGCGCCTGACTCCGTCAGCGCGCGTTCTGCTCGACGAGATGCTGGGCGACGATCTGCTCGACGATGCACAGATCGCAGCGATGCAGGCGACCGTGCGCGACAGCGGCGCGCTGGATCGCGTGGAGACGCTGATCGGCGACTACGCGCGCACGGCCGACCGCTCTCTCATCGGAGCGCGATTGGACAACGCCGCAGTCGGCGAGTTGCGCGAGCTCGCCAGGGCGGCGACGACCCGCGTGGCCTGACGCGATCAGGCCAGCGTGCGTGCGACGCGGCGGACTTCACTCTTGTGGCCGGCGAGCAGCGCCGCGATCGGTGCGCGTCCGAGCGTGTCGTCTTCGGCGAGCAGCCAGTCGATCGCCTCATCGTCGGTGAGCCCGGCATCCTGCAGCGCGATGATCGTGCCGCGCAGAGAGGAGAGCGGATGTCCATCGACGATGAAGATCGCCGGCACGGCCAGCACGCCGCTGCGTCGGGAGGCGATGAGGTGGTGATCGTCGATGAGACGACGCACGCGACTCTGCGATTCGTCGAGCACCTCGACGAGGTCGGGCAGGGTCAGCCAGTCGGTGGGGGTCGATTCGGGGGCAGTCTCAGACACGTTGTTCACTATCTCACCTCCGGCTGACAGACGCATGTCGCCCCACCCGTCACACGTGCCACATTCATCACTTCTGTTGACTTCCGTATACATCCGTGTCAGCGTGGACGAGGCGATCAAAGGGGGGCTACCTTGAGCCAGCAGACAATGCGCCGCCGTATCCGCCACCTTCAGGTGGGGATCCCGGCCGCGCTCCTGAGCACGCTTTCCGGCGCATTCGCCGCGGCCCCGGCGACCGCCGCCGAGGTCACGACGGGCGCGATCGAACGCACGCACGTGTTCGGCGCCCGCACGCTGCCGACCGCTGCACCGACTCCGGCGACGCACACCGTGCGCTCCGGCGAGACAGTGTGGGGCATCGCGCGCACCTACGGCCTGCGCTCCGCCGACCTCGTGTCATGGAACGGGCTGGGCGCCGATGCGCTGATCCGGCCCGGCCAGGTGCTGCGGCTGACGCCGGTATCCCCGGCACCGAGCGCGACTCCTGTCGCCCCCGCACCGGCGGCCCCGTCCACCCAGACGCACACCGTGGTCGCCGGCGACACGATCTCGCGCATCGCCGCGAAGTACGGCACGACGATCGACGCCGTGCTGGCGGCCAACGGCCTTTCGCGCTCCTCGATCATCTACCCGGGTCAGAAGATCCGCATCTCGGGCACCGCCGCCGCACCCGCGCCGGCCCCGGCATCCACGCCTGTCTCCACGCCCGCTCCTGCAGCGAACACCGCCACCACGCACACCGTCGTCGCAGGCGACACGATCACGGGTATCGCGGCGAAGTATGCGACGACGATCAGTGCGATCTTCACGGCGAACGGTCTGTCCGGCTCCTCGATCATCTATCCGGGCCAGAAGATCGCGATCCCCGGCAAGCAGGAGACCGCTGCCACCGACCACGGCCCGAAGAGCGCGACGCTCAACGCCCCGCAGACCGAGAACGCCCTCATGATCATCCGCATCGGGCGCGAACTCGGCGTCTCGGATCGTGGCATCGCCATCGCCCTCGCGACCAGCATGGTCGAATCGTGGCTGCGCAACCTCGACTGGGGCGACCGCGACTCGCTCGGCCTGTTCCAGCAGCGACCGAGCACCGGGTGGGGGACGGCCGAGCAGATCCGCAACCGCGACTACGCGATCCGCACCTTCTTCACCGGGAACACCAACCCGGACGGCACGATGACGCACGGACTCCTCGACGTCAGCGGCTGGGAGACGATGCGATTCACCGACGCGGCGCAGGCGGTCCAGAAGTCCGCCTATCCCGAGCGCTACGGTCAGTGGGAACAGGCGTCCTACCAGTGGCTCGCGCAGCTCGGTTGAAGCCGATCCTCCTCACCGGGATCGACGCAGGGGTGAGGCGTTGCCGGGGCTTTCAGCCTGTTCTCCGTAGACTTTCTTCGTGACGACGAATCAGCAGGCCGACCCCCTCATCGGGCGGCTTGTCGACGGTCGCTATCGTGTGCGCGCCAGGATCGCCCGCGGAGGCATGGCCACCGTGTACGTCGCCACGGATCTGCGGCTCGAACGCCGCATCGCGCTGAAGGTCATGCATGCGCATCTCAGCGACGACTCGAACTTCCAGAGCCGCTTCATCCAGGAGGCCCGCTCGGCCGCGCGTCTCGCCGATCCGCACGTGGTCAACGTGTTCGATCAGGGCCAGGACGGCGAACTCGCCTACCTGGTCATGGAGTACCTGCCCGGCATCACGCTGCGCGAGCTCATGCGCGAACAGCGACGACTGACCATTCCGCAGACCATCACCATCATGGATGCCGTGCTGGCCGGTCTCGCGGCCGCTCACCGCGGTGGCATCGTGCACCGCGACGTGAAGCCGGAGAACGTCCTGCTGGCCGAGGACGGTCGCATCAAGATCGGTGACTTCGGTCTCGCGCGTGCGACCACGGCGAACACCGCCACCGGTGCCCAACTGCTGGGCACGATCGCCTATCTCGCGCCCGAGCTCGTCACGCGCGGCACGGCCGACGCCCGCAGCGACATCTACGCCCTGGGCATCATGCTCTACGAGATGCTCACCGGCGAACAGCCGTACAAGGGCGAGCAGCCGATGCAGATCGCCTTCCAGCACGCGACCGAGTCGGTTCCTCGACCGAGCGCGCGCAACCCCTCCGTCCCTGAGCAGCTGGATGAGCTGGTCCTCTGGGCGACCGAACGCTCCCCGCAGGAGCGACCGGACGATGCGCAGATGATGCTGAACCGGCTCCGCGAGATCGAGAAGGACCTCGGCATCGCACCTCAGGTCGCCGCGGCGACCTCTCCCCCGGCACGCTCGCAGCTCGACTCCGGCGAAGTGACGAAGGTGCTCCCCGGCACGGCCGTCATCGCGGATCCGACCGGACCCGTGGATCAGGCGGTCGACAATGCGACGCTGCTGCGCCGGCGCACGTCGCGGCGCCGTGCCCGCGGAGCGCTCCTGCTCGCGCTCGTGCTCCTGCTTGCGACCGTCGCGGGCGGTGTCGGCTGGTGGTTCGGTTCCGGACCAGGATCTCTCGTCGCGGTACCGGATGTCTCGGGCGCGAGCTTCGCCGAGGCGCAGACCGAGCTCGCCGAGCACGACCTCGTCGCCGTCGAGGAACACGAGAACGCCATCGACGTCGAGGCCGGACTGGCGATCCGCAGCGACCCCGCACCGGGCGAGCGGCTCGACAAGGGCGCCGAGGTGACCGTCTACATCTCGGACGGTCCTGCCTCCCACTCGCTCGAGCCGCTGAACGGCCGGGCGGAGCAGGATGCCAGGGACTACCTCGGCTCCGTGCACGTCAACGTCCAGGATGAGACGCTCGAGCTGTACTCGTCCGCCGACGCCGGGCTCGTCATCAACGCGTACGTCACTCCGCGCGCGGGTGGCGACAGCTATGAGTGCGGTGAAGGCTGCGAGATCTTCGAGGACGACACCGTCGAGCTCTACGTCTCACTGGGCGAGCTCCCCGATGTCGTCGGGATGTCGGCGGACGAAGCCGTGGCCGCCCTCGAGGAGAAGGGCATCACGGTCGCCGAGCAGACCGAGGAGTTCAGCGACGACGTCGAAGCCGGCATCGTGATGTCGATGGCCGAGCGCGACCCGAGCGGCAATTGGCGGCCGGGCGATTCCACGTCGCTCGTGGTGTCCAAGGGGCCGCAGTTGTTCGAGGTGCCTGATGTCTCCGGGATGACGCTCGCCGAGGCCAAACAAGCGCTGGCCTCCAGCTCCGGTGGCTTCACCGCGAGCTACGCCGCCTGGGGCGATCTCCCCGGTTTCGCGGACATGGCTGTTGTGACGGGGCAGAACCCCGGTTCTGACACGTCGCTTCGCGCCGGATCGAACGTGGAACTGACGATCCAGCTCAGCGGCTGATCCGTGCCTCCGCGTCGTAAGTTCCCCGCAGCCTCCACCGCTTCACGCGCGCGCTACGCGAAGCGACGGCAGCGGCGGCTCGACCGCGTGGACAACGACCTCACCGCCGAGCAGTGGGCCGAGTTGCTCGAGGCCTGGGAGGGATGCGCCTACTGCCGGGCCGGCGGCCTTCCGCTCCAGCGGGACTGCGTCCAGCCCATCTCGCGCGGCGGCCGCTACACCCTCGAGAACGTCGTCCCCGCCTGTGCGTCGTGCAATGCGAGCAAGCACAACAACGAGGTCACCGGCTGGCTGCGGCGCAAGAAGCTCGACGAGCGCGCATTCCTTCTCCGCCACGCGACGATCCTGGCGGGGTTCCGCTCCGCCGACTGAGCGGCCGGCACGGGCACCGGGCGGTCAGCGCTTCTCGAGCTCCTCGGCGACGAGGAACGCCAGCTCCAGGCTCTGCATGTGATTCAGACGCGGGTCGCACAGCGACTCGTAACGCGTCGCGAGGTCGGCCTCGTCGATGTGCTCTGATCCGCCGAGGCACTCGGTGACGTCGTCACCGGTGAGCTCGACGTGGATGCCGCCGGGGAACGTGCCGACGGCGCGGTGCGCCTCGAAGAAGCCGCGCACCTCGTCGACGACGTCGTCGAAGCGACGCGTCTTGTACCCGGTGGGCGTGGTGATGCCGTTGCCGTGCATGGGGTCGGTGACCCAGAGCGGTGTGGCACCGGCATCCTTCACGGCCTGCAGCAGCGGAGGAAGCGCGTCGCGGATCTTCCCCGCGCCCATGCGCGTGATGAAGGTGAGCCGGCCCGGCTCGCGCTCGGGGTCGAGCTTGTCGATGAGTGCGAGAGCCGTCTCGGGCGAGGTGGTCGGGCCGAGCTTGACGCCGATGGGATTGCGGATCTTGGAGAAGTAGTCGACGTGCGCGCCGTCGAGCTCACGTGTGCGCTCTCCGATCCAGAGGAAGTGCGCCGAGGTGTTGTACGGCGTGTCCGTGCGCGAATCGATGCGGGTCATCGGCCGCTCGTAATCCATGAGCAGGCCTTCGTGCCCCGTGAAGAACTCGACGCGCTTGAGCTCGTCGAAGTCGGCGCCGGCAGCCTCCATGAACTTGATGGCGCGATCGATCTCGCTCGCCATCCGCTCATACCGCTGATTGGCCGGGTTCTGCGCGAATCCCTTGTTCCACGAGTGCACCTCGCGGAGGTCCGCGAAGCCGCCCTGTGTGAAGGCGCGGATCAGGTTCAGCGTGGACGCCGCGGTGTGATAGCCCTGCAGCAGGCGTCCTGGGTCGGCGGTGCGGGAGGTCTCGGTGAAGTCGTAGCCGTTGACGATGTCACCGCGGTAGGCGGGCAGTGTGACGTCACCGCGGGTCTCGGAGTCGCTGGAGCGCGGCTTGGCGAACTGACCGGCCATGCGCCCCATCTTCACGATGGGCATGGACGCACCGTAGGTGAGCACGACGGCCATCTGCAGCACGGTCTTGATCCGGTTGCGGATCTGCTCGGCCGTGGCACCGGCGAAGGTCTCGGCGCAGTCGCCGCCCTGCAGCAGGAACGCCTGACCGGATGCAGCGCGCGCGAGCCGATCACGCAGGTTGTCGACCTCGCCGGCGAACACCAGCGGCGGAAGCCCCGCGATCTGACCGGAGACCTCGGCGACACGATCCGCGTCGGGCCACTGCGGCTGCTGCTTGATCGGGAGTGCGCGCCAGGCGTCGAGTGCGGCGTCATGCGGGTTCGGCATGGTCCTCAGCTTACTGGGGCGCGGACACCCCTCGTCGCCTCAGGAGCGCCGTGTGACGCGGGCGGGAAGCCGGTCCTTCACGGTGGACGCGTACACGTCGTCGTACTGCTGCTCGCCGAGCCGCTGCAACGCGATCATGATCTCGTCCGTGACGGAGCGGAGGATGTACCGATCGTTCTCCATGCCCTCGTAACGGGAGAAGTCCAGCGGCTCGCCGATGACGATCCCGACGCGCACGATGTTCGGCAGTCGCTGGCCGATGGGCATGGCCGTGTCGGTGTCCACCATCACGACGGGGATCACAGGGACCTTCGCCTCGAGCGCCATGCGCGCGATACCGGTGCGGCCGCGATAGAGCTTGCCATCTGGGCTGCGCGTTCCCTCGGGATAGATGCCGAGCAGATCGCCGCGTCCGAGAACCTGCAGGCCGGTGTTGAGCGACGCCTCAGAGGCCTTGCCGCCGGAGCGATCGATCGGGATCTGCCCGGTGGCCTTCATGAAGAAGCGCGTCGACCAGCCCTTGATCCCCCGCCCTGTGAAGTAATCGCTCTTTGCGAGGAACGACATCGGCCGGTCGATCACGAGCGGCAGGAAGATCGAGTCGGCGAACGAGAGATGGTTGCTGGCGAGGATCGCCGCACCCGTCGTCGGCACGTTGCGCCGGCCCACGATCCAGGGGCGGAAGATCGCCTTGACGATGGGGCCGATCGCGACATACTTCATCAGCCAGTAGAACATCGATGTGCAGTCTAGCGCCCGACGAACTCGTGCGACGCAGTCTCAGTTGGCGTGCGACTGGATGCCATGCCTTAGACTCGATCCAAACCCGTGCCCGACCGGTACCGAAGGAGCTGCCGTGGTCCAGTTCGATGTTCCCGCAATCGTCCCCGCCGACCCAGATGCCAACATCGCCGACCTGCTCGTCGAGAGGGTGAAGGCGACCCCACACCTCGCTCTGTTCTCGGTGCCCCAGGGCGACGGCTGGCGCGATATCACCGCCGCCGACTTCCAGACGGCGGTGGTCGCCTTGGCCAAGGGCTTCATCGCAGCCGGTGTCCAGCCGGGCGACAAGGTCGGCTTCATCGCACGCACGACGTACGAGTGGACGCTCGTCGACTTCGCGCTGTTCTACGCCGGAGCCGTCATGGTGCCGGTGTACGAGACCAGCTCCCCTGCCCAGATCCAGTGGATTCTGGAGGACTCGGGCGCGACGGGGCTCATCGTGGAATCTCTGGACCACTTCCAGCGCTTCGACGAGGTGCGCGGCGACCTGCCTCTCGTGCGCGACGTCTGGCAGCTGCACCTCGGCGCCATCGACGCCCTCACCGCGCAAGGCGCATCGATCGAGGATGCCGAGGTCGAACGCCGTCGTCAGATCGCCGTCGGCAGCGACATCGCGACCCTGATCTACACCTCCGGCTCCACCGGCCGCCCGAAGGGATGCGTGCTGACGCACAGCAACTTCGTCGAGTTGTCGCGCAACTCGTACGTGTCGCTGAATTCCGTGCTGTCGATGCCTGGTGCATCCACGGTTCTGTTCATCACCACGGCGCACGTGTTCGCCCGCTTCATCTCGATCCTCAACATCCATGCCGGCGTCCGCACCGGACACCAGCCGGACACGAAGCAGCTGCTGCAGGCGCTCGGATCGTTCAAGCCGACGTTCCTGCTCGCCGTCCCGCGCGTGTTCGAGAAGGTCTACAACTCCGCGGAGCAGAAGGCCGAGGCCGGCGGCAAGGGGAAGATCTTCCACGCGGCAGCCGCCGCCGCGATCGAGCACTCCCGCCTCCTGGAGGAGGGACGCAAGATCCCGTTCGGCCTGAAGATCAAGTTCGCGCTGTTCGACAAGCTCGTCTACTCGAAGCTTCGCACGGCGATGGGCGGCAACATCGCGTACGCGATCTCGGGCTCCGCTCCCCTCGGCGCCCGCCTCGGGCACTTCTTCCACAGCCTCGGCGTCGTGATCCTGGAGGGCTACGGCCTGACCGAGACCACGGCACCGGCGACCGTGAACCAGGGCGACAAGTCCAAGATCGGCACGGTCGGCCCAGCGCTCCCGGGCGTCAGCGTCCGTCTCGCCGACGACGGCGAGATCGAGGTCAAGGGCATCAACGTCTTCAAGGAGTACTGGAACAATCCCGAGGCGACCGCTGCGGCCTTCGACGACGGGTGGTTCCGCACCGGCGACATCGGGTCCTTCGACAGCGACGGTTTCCTCACGATCACCGGGCGCAAGAAGGAGATCATCGTCACCGCCGGCGGGAAGAACGTCGCACCCGCCGCGCTGGAGGATCCGATCCGTGCGAATCCTGTCGTCGGTCAGGTCGTGGTCGTCGGAGACCAGAAGCCGTTCATCTCGGCACTCATCACTCTCGATCCCGAGATGCTGCCCACCTGGCTCGCGAACAACGGTCTCGATGGTTCCATGTCGCTCGCCGAGGCATCCCGCAACGCGGCAGTGCGCGAAGAGGTGCAGCGTGCCGTCGACGTCGCCAACAGCAACGTCTCCCGTGCCGAGTCGATCCGCAAGTTCACGATCCTCGAATCCGAATGGACCGAGGCATCCGGACATCTGACGCCCAAGATGTCGATCAAGCGGAACGTGATCCTGACGGACTTCGCCGACGAGATCTCCGCGATCTACGACGAGCCGGTACAGACCACGAACGTCGCTCTCGGGGGCTGACGCTCCTTCGCTCGTCGCTCAACGAGCGAAGGTCGCGATCAGAACCAGGAACTCTCGCGGACCTCGCGCATCGCGATCTTGCGGGTCTCGGGCGCGAGCCGTGACAGATACACCTTGCCGTCGAGGTGATCGGTCTCGTGCTGCAGCGCCTGAGCGAGCAGCCCTTCGCCCTCCAGGACGACCGGGTTGCCGTCGAGGTCGATGCCCTCGACGCGCGCCCACGGGTGCCGCAGCGCGTCGTGCCAGAGCCCTGGCACCGACAGACAGCCTTCACCGGTGGGAACCGGCTCGCCCCGGACCTCGACGAGCACGGGGTTGAGCACGTAGCCGATGTCGCCGTCGATGTTGTAGCTGAACGCGCGCAGTGCGACGCCGATCTGATTCGCCGCAACGCCGGCACGGCCGGGAAGCTCGACCGTGTCGACCAGATCCGTCACCAGCGATCGGATGCCGTCATCGATGTCCTCGATCCGCGCTGACACCGTGCGCAGCACGGGGTCGCCGAACAGACGGATCTCCCGTACCGCCATCAGGCGGCGCTCGCCCGCAGGCCCTCGACGAGCAATGCGGCCAGCTCTCTGGCCGCCTGTCGCGTCTCGGGCAGCAACGACGTGAAGACGATGGGTCCGCCACCGGCGATCTGCGGGTCGTACGGCATCCGCACGACGTGACGGGCACGCGTGGCGAAGTGCGCTTCCAGCTCGTTCAACCGCACCAGCGGGCTTCCTGGAGTGGACTGGTTGAGCACGATGATCGCGTCCCGCGCCTGAGCGGAGTAGCCGTTCGTCTCGAGCCAGGTCAGCGTCTCGGACGCGAGGCGCGCCTCGTCGACGCTCAGACCGGACACGATCACCAGCTGGTCGGCGAGTTCGAGCGTCGCGCCCATGACGGAATGCACGATGCCCGTGCCGGTGTCGGTGAGCACCAGCGAGTAGTAGTGAGCCGCAACGTCGGCAACATCGCGGTAGTCGGCGTCGCCGAAGGCATCCGCGATGCGCGGGTCCGTGTCGGATGCGAGGACGTCGAGCCGCGTGGTGTCGCGCGCGACGATCGCGGAGATGTCGTGATAGCCGCGTACCTCGTCGTGGATGCGAACGAGGTCGCGCACGGACTTGCTGTGCGAGCCGACGATGCGCTCCGCGAGCGTGCCGCGATCAGGGTTGGCGTCCACCGCGATCACGCGGTCGTCCCTGGCATCGGCGAGGGCCATGCCGAGAAGCGCGGTGATGGTAGTCTTGCCGACCCCGCCCTTGCGCGAGAGGACGGGCACGAAGCGCGCCCCACCGCTCATGGGAGCCGCGATCCTGGTCGACAGCGCCTTGCGCGCCTTGGCCTTCTTGCCGTCGCCGATGTTGATACGACGCCCGGACACGGTGTACAGGAAGTGGCTCCACGCGCCCTCGGGCTCCGGCTTGGTGACCTGGTGCGGATCGAGCAGCCGATCGGCCGTCAGCAGGTCGGCCGACTCGCGCGTGGCCTGTCCGAGCTGGTCGCCGAGCCGCTTCGAGGTCAGTTCGATGTCTGCCCTGGCCGGTGCCGCCGCCGTGCGCGGCGCGAGCGAGGCCTCGGATGACGTCACTCGGGGTTCCTTCTCCGTGCTCACTGTCTCGTCCTCTTCCTCAACGGGATCGGATGCTTCGCCTGCCGCCGCGCGTTCGACCGTGGCCACCCAGGCCGAACTCGAACGCGCGACGGTCGTCGCCGGCGCGTCCGGCGCGATGTGCTCTGGTGCGGAAGTCTGCGGCGCTGCGGACGCAACGGGCTCCGTCGGCTTCGAAAGCGCAGACGCGGCGTCTGCCGCGGCCGCGCGGGCGAGTGGTTTCGGCTTGCTCTTCGTCTTGGTCTGCTTGGGCTGCTTCGCGGGCGTGGCCGGCGCGGCAGGCGCGCTCTCTGCGACCGCCTCCGAAGCCACGACCTCGGACTCCGGCTGCTCGTCCGCTGCCGGGGCGGGCTCGCTCGACGACGCGGAAGGTTCGGGTTCGGGTTCGGGTTCGGGCTCCGATTCCGGTTCCGCCTGCGATTCGGGCTCCACCTGCGGTTCGGCGTCCTGCTCGATGACGAGGTCATCGGCATTCATGGCCGCCTCGGCGTCGTGCACCGCGATCCGGTCGGCGAGTTCGTCCTGGTCGAGCACGACCTCGGCGGTCACCGCGTCCTCGGCGTCCTTGACGGTCGCCTGCGGCAGTTCTTCGGCCGGAAGCTCGATCACGATGTCGAAACCGCCGTCGTTGATGCGACCGATGACGTCGGCCGCCGTCGCCGGCTCGAGTTCGGGCGCCGGGTCGAGGATCAACTCGGAGGCGACCTCGCCATCCACGACGGCGTCGTCGTCGAGGAGGTCGTCGTCGTCGCCCATCGGGATCGTCAGATTCACCTGGGCGGTGCCGCCGAGGATGCCGATGCCGGCCGTATCCAGGGATGCGGCGTCGTCCAGCACCCCGAGCGAATCATCGTCATCGGGTCGATCGGTGTTCTTCGCGGTCATGTCTCACTCCCAGTCGTGCAGCATGCACGCCCGGTCAAGGTTACTGGGCGGGGCGGATGACGACCAAAAGGTCACCGGCGTCCACCTGCGCCGTCTCGGCGATCGCGAGCCGATCCACCACGCCGTCGACGGGCGCCGTGATCGCGGCTTCCATCTTCATCGCCTCGATCGATGCGACAGGCTCGCCGGCTCTGACCGACGCGCCGACCTCGGTCTTCAGCGTCACGACGCCCGAGAACGGAGCCGCCACCTGACCGGGCTTGGAGGTATCGGCCTTCTCGACCTCGTGGACTTCGACGGTGATCGCGCGATCGCGCACGAAGACAGGGCGCAGCTGGCCGTTCAGCGTGGTCATGACGGTTCTCATGCCGCGCTCGTCGGCGTCGCCGATCGCCTCGAGTCCGACGTACAGCTGCACTCCGCGATCGATCTCGACGAGGTGCTCCTGCCCCTGAACGAGCCCGAACAGATAGTCGCTGGTGTCGAGCACCGAGAGGTCGCCGAACAGATCTCGCTTCTGCGCGAACTCGCGCGTCGGCGCAGGGAACAGCAGCCGGTTCAGACGGGCACGGCGCTGCGTGCTGGACCCGGCGAGCTCCTGTTCGTCCTCCGTCGTGATCTCGGCGAGGGCCGGACGCACTGTGCGCCCCGCGAGCACCTTGGTGCGGAACGGCTCCGGCCAGCCGCCGGGCAGGTCGCCGAGCTCACCGGCCATGAAGCCGACCACCGAGTCCGGGACGTCGTACTTCTCCGGGTTGGCCTCGAAGTCCGCCGGATCCGCCTTGACGGCTGCGAGGTGCAGAGCCAGATCGCCGACGACCTTCGAGGAAGGCGTGACCTTCGGGACACGCCCGAGGATGCGGTCGGCGGCGGCGTACATGTCCTCGATGAGTTCGAAGTCGTCGGCGAGGCCGAGGGCCTTGGCCTGCTGGCGCAGGTTCGAGAGCTGACCGCCGGGGATCTCGTGGTGGTACACGCGTCCCGTCGGCCCCGGAAGACCGGACTCGAACGGCGCATACGTCCTGCGCACCGCTTCCCAATAGGGCTCGAGATCGCTGACACCGCCGAGATCGATGCCGCTGTCGCGCTCGGTGTGCGCGAGTGCGGCCACGAGCGATGAGAGCGACGGCTGGCTGGTCGTGCCCGACAGCGGTGCGGATGCCGCATCCACGGCATCCACGCCGGCCGCGCTGGCGGCGAGGAGCGTCGCGAGCTGACCACCGGGAGTGTCGTGCGTGTGCAGGTGCACGGGCAGGTCGAAGCGCTCGCGCAGCGCCGAGACGAGGGTCGCGGCAGCGGCGGGCCGCAGGAGTCCGGCCATGTCCTTGATGGCGAGGATGTGCGCACCGGAATCGACGATCTGCTCGGCCAGGCGCAGGTAGTAGTCCAGCGTGTAGAGATCCTCGGCAGGGTTCAGCAGGTCCCCCGTATAGCAGAGGGCGACCTCGGCCACCGCTGTGCCGGTCGCCCGGACCGCGTCGATCGCAGGGCGCATCTGAGAGACGTCGTTGAGCGCATCGAAGATGCGGAAGATGTCGACGCCGCTGGTCGACGCCTCCTGCACGAAGGCATCCGTCACGGCCGTCGGGTACGGGGTGTATCCGACCGTGTTGCGACCTCTCAGCAGCATCTGGATCGCGACGTTCGGCAAGGCGGTGCGCAGCTTGTCCAGGCGCTCCCAGGGGTCCTCTCCGAGGAACCGCAGCGCGACGTCGTATGTCGCCCCGCCCCAAGCCTCGACGGAGAGCAGATCCGGTGTGAGCCGGGCCAGGTACGGCGCCGCGGCGACGAGGTCGCGGGTGCGCACGCGCGTCGCGAGCAGCGACTGGTGCGCGTCACGGAAGGTCGTGTCGGTGATCGCCAGCGCATTCTGCTGACGCAGCGCGGTGGCGAACGCATCCGGTCCGAGCTCCTGCAGGCGCTGGCGCGAACCCGGAGCCGGCGTCGTGGACAGGTCCAGGATCGGCAGCTTCGTACGGGGGTCTGCCGTTCCGGGGTGCGCGCCGTGGGGCTTGTTGACCGTGACGTCCACGAGCCAGTTGAGGATCTTGGTGCCGCGGTCCTTCGAGACCCGGCCCTTCAGCAGTTCGGGGCGCTCATCGATGAAGGAGGTGCTGACGTCGCCGGCGATGAACGCCTCGTCCTCCAGCAGCGCCTGCAGGAACGGGATGTTCGTCGAGACTCCGCGGATGCGGAACTCCGCCAGTGCACGGCGCGCACGGGCGACGGCCGCCGGGAAGTCGCGTCCGCGGCAGGTCAGCTTGGACAGCATGGAATCGAAGTGCGGACTGATCTGCGCGCCCTGGTGCACCGTGCCGCCGTCGAGGCGGATGCCGGCACCACCGGGCGAGCGGTACGTGGTGATCTTGCCTGTGTCCGGCCGGAAGCCCTGCGTCGGGTCCTCGGTCGTGATGCGGCACTGCAGTGCCGCGCCGCGCAGATGGATGCGGCCCTGGACCAGGCCGAGCTCTGCCAGTGTCTGCCCGGCGGCGATCCGCATCTGGGTCTGCACGAGGTCGACGTCTGTGACCTCTTCCGTCACGGTGTGCTCGACCTGGATGCGCGGGTTCATCTCGATGAAGACGACATCGCCGGCGCGCTCGCCCGCGGTCTCGAGGAGGAACTCGACAGTGCCGGCGTTCTCGTAGCCGATCGAGCGGGCGAAAGCGGTCGCGTAGGCGTGCAGGTCTCGGCGAATGCTGTCGTCCAGGTTCGGCGCCGGAGCGATCTCGACGACCTTCTGGTGCCGGCGCTGCACCGAGCAGTCCCGCTCGAACAGGTGAACGGTCTCGCCCGTCTTGTCGGCGAGGATCTGGACCTCGATGTGCCGGGGACGCACGACGGCCTGCTCCAGGAACATCCGCGCGTCGCCGAAGGCGCTGGCCGCCTCGCGCATGGCCTCTGCCAGGGCCGGTGCCAGTTCGGCCGCGCGCTCGACGCGGCGCATGCCGCGTCCGCCGCCGCCCGCGACGGCCTTGGCGAAGAGCGGGAATCCGATGTCATCCGCCTGCGCGAGGAGCGTGTCGACGTCATCGGATGCCTCGGTGGAGCGCAGCACCGGTACGCCGGCCTCGAGGGCATGGCGCTTCGCCTCGACCTTGTTGCCCGCCATCTCGAGCACGCCAGCGGGCGGCCCGATGAAGACGATGCCGTTCGCGGCCGCCTTCTCCGCCAGCTCCGGGTTCTCGGAGAGGAACCCGTAGCCGGGGTAGATCGCATCTGCGCCCGATTCGAGCGCGACGCGGATGATCTCGTCCACGTCCAGATAGGCGCGGACGGGATGCCCTCGTTCGCCGATCACGTACGCTTCATCGGCCTTCAGCCGATGCATGGATCCGCGGTCTTCATGCGGGAAGACGGCGACCGTCCTCGCCCCGACCTCGAAGGCCGCACGGAAGGCACGGATCGCGATCTCGCCGCGATTGGCCACAAGGATCTTCTGGAACATGCACACCTCTGGTTGCTCGATGCGTGCGCGGATCCGCACGCAAGGGCGGGGCTGAGTGTCTCCCCAGACTAGGGCAAGGTAACGTGGAGTCCGTGCACGTACTCAGCGTCAGCTCTCTCAAGGGAGGCGTCGGCAAGACGACCGTGACCCTCGGCTTGGCCTCAGCGGCCTTCGCCCGTGGCGTCCGGACCCTCGTCGTCGACCTCGACCCGCAGTCCGATGTCTCCACGGGGATGGACATCCAGGTCGCCGGGCGGCTCAACGTCGCCGATGTCCTGGCGAACCCCAAGGAGAAGATCGTCCGTCAGGCGATCACCTCCAGCGGGTGGGCGAAGGTGCACCCCGGCACGATCGACGTGCTCATCGGAAGCCCGTCCGCCATCAACTTCGACGGTCCTCACCCCAGCGTCCGGGACGTGTGGAAGATGGAAGAGGCCCTCGCCTCGGTCGAAGCCGATTACGACCTCGTCCTGATCGACTGCGCGCCGTCGTTGAACGCCCTCACACGCACGGCCTGGGCCGCGAGCGACCGCGTGATGGTCGTCACCGAACCCGGACTGTTCTCCGTGGCCGCCGCCGACCGCGCCCTCCGCGCGATCGAGGAGATCCGGCGCGGTCTCTCCCCTCGCCTGCAGCCGCTGGGCATCGTCGTGAACCGCGTGCGGCCCCAGTCGATCGAGCACCAGTTCCGGATCAAGGAGCTGCGCGACATGTTCGGTCCGCTCGTCCTCTCGCCGCAGCTGCCGGAACGGACGTCGCTCCAGCAGGCGCAGGGTGCTGCGAAGCCGCTGCACATCTGGCCTGGGGACTCCGCTCAGGAACTCGCCGCCGACTTCGACCTGTTGCTGGACCGCATCATCCGCACCGGTCGCATCGCCCTCTCGGAGACGGGCCCGAAGGCCTGACGCCGAGACCTCCTACAATTGCGAAACCCCGTCGTATCAACGCAGATACGACGGGGTTTCGCAGTTCACGAGAGGTCTCGCGGCGAGAAGTCCGTGCTACGCGGAGCGCTTCGCGCGGCGGGTCGCCAATTCGTCGACGGGATCGGGTGCGGTCGGGTCGAACTCGACCAGCGTGGACTCGACCTCGCGCAGGACCTTGCCCACGGCGATGCCGAAGACGCCCTGTCCGCGGCTGACCAAGTCGATGACTTCGTCGTTCGACGTGCACAGGTACACCGACGCGCCGTCGCTCATCAGCGTCGTACCGGCCAGATCGCGGATGCCGGCTGCGCGCAGCTGATCGACGGCGGTGCGGATCTGCTGCAGCGAGATGCCGGTGTCCAGGAGACGCTTCACGAGCTTGAGCACCAGGATGTCGCGGAAACCGTACAGCCGCTGCGAACCTGAGCCGCTGGCACCGCGCACGGTCGGTACGACGAGTTCGGTGCGGGCCCAGTAGTCCAGCTGGCGGTATGTGATTCCGGCGGCGCGAGCGGCGACCGCGCCGCGGTAGCCCACCTCGTCATCCATCGCCGGGAGACCGTCCGTGAAGAGGAGTTCGCTCACGAACCGCGGGTCGCCTGTCAGCTCATCCGCATTCATTTGAAATCCTCCCTGGAGCGCTTACCTCCACGCTAGAGCAGTGCCCCGTGCCCGGCAATGACATCCCGGCCGAGCCGAAGGTGTGTCGCAACCAGTTCGTTACGAAAGGAAACGACTGAGCGCGTCCTTCATGAAAAGCGCGCGCACTTCATCGATCTGCGAGGCCAGTTCCGGCCCCAATTCGTTCGCCTTGCCCCGGGATGTCGCATCCGTCCGACGCAGCAGCGCCGACATCGCCGACTCGATCAGCGCGACGTCGCGTTCGGCGCTCTGACGCACCGAGCGCAGGTGCCGCGGCTCGATGCCGTGCCGGTCCAGAGCCACCAAGCCGCGCAGCAGCGTGACGACGTGCTCCGAATACGACTCACTGGCGGCGATGATCCCGGTGCTGATCGCATCGTTGAGCAGCTGCGGGGCCGCACCGGCCGCGGACAGCAGTTCATCACGGCGGTAACGGCGTGCCGCCGGCGCGATCGACGGCGGCGGCGTCAGCGCGCCGGACAGGTCGCCGTTGGCCTCTGCCTCGTCGAGCTGCTCGCGGATCACGTTGAGCGGCAGGTAGTGGTCGCGCTGCAGCGTCAGAGCAAGCCTGAGCCGCTCGACGTCACCCGTGGAGAACTTGCGGTAGCCGGAGTCCGTTCGCGCGGGCGTCACGATGCCGCGCACTTCGAGGAAGCGCAGCTTGCTGGCCGACACATCGGGGAACTCGGGGGTGAGTCTCGCCAGCACCTGACCGATGCTCAGAAGACCCGGAGACGCAGTGCGTTCCCGGGTGGAGCCGGCAGGGGGCATCAGTCGTTCGCCGCCGCGAGGTCGACGGGCGATGCGAAGAAGTTCAGCCGGAACTTGCCGACGCGCACCTCGTAGCCGTTGGCGAGGACAGCGCGGTCAGCCCGCTCGCCGTTCACGTAGGTGCCGTTGAGGGAACGCTGATCGATGATCTCGAACGTCGTGCCGTTGCGCGTGATCTCGGCGTGCCGACGGGAGACCGTGACGTCGTCGAAGAAGATGTCCGCCTCTGGGTGGCGGCCGACCGTCGTGACGTCGGTGTCGAGCAGGTAGCGGGCGCCGGCCAATGCGCCGGAGCGCACCAACAGCAGCGCGGACCCCGACGGCAGCGCGGAGATGGCCGTCTGCTCGGCCTCGCTCAGCTCCACGCCGAACGGCACGAAGGACAGGTCGGAGTCATGTCCGAATGTCTGCGTCACATCATGCTTCTGCTCCCCATCACGATGGATCGCGGCATTTCCGATGTGTCGGCTCTCGCTGTCTGTCACGGTGCCCTCCCTAGACGTCCCAGCCTAACTGATCGAATGGCCGCGGCGGGAGGGCGAATCCGCTCTCGGGCCGTGCCGAGCTGTCGCCCATAGGCTGGAGGCGTGCGCGCCCATGCTCTGAGACTCCCGTTCCTGCCCATCGCGATCGCCACGGCTCTGCTCGCATCGCTGCTCGTGCTGCTGCCGACGACTCCTGCATCTGCGCACGACGACCTGGTGTCGTCGGATCCTGCGGCCGGGTCGACGGTGCAGACGCTGCCCGAGGAGATGACGTTGACGTTCAGCGCGGCGCTCATCCCGTCCGATGGCGGGACCGCGGTGGTCGTGACGGATGCCGACGGCAACGACGTCGCGGACGGCACCCCCGAGATCGACGGCGCGGTGCTGATCCAGCCGCTGAAACCGGATGCCGCGACGGCCGGCGAGTACACGGTGATCTGGCAGGTCGTCTCGAGCGACGGCCACCCCACGGATGGAGAGTTCGCCTTCACCGTGACCGAGGCCGCACCGCCCGCGACCGCGGAGCCGACCGAATCGAGCGAGCCGACCCCCTCGGCATCCGAACCGGTGGCACCCACTGCGGACGCGACACCCGACGCCACCGCGACGCAGGGGCCTGACGCGACCGATTCCTCACCGGCATCCGCCTGGATCTGGGCGCTGTCGATCCTCGGCATCCTCGTCATCGTCGCCGCCATGGTCTGGTTCTGGCTCCGCGGAAGGCGGACCCCGCCCGACGCCGATTCCGACGCACCCGCAGAGGGATAGGCTGGAGCCATGCCACATTACGATGTCGTCATCCTCGGCGCGGGCCCTGGCGGATACGTCGCCGCCGTCCGCAGCGCTCAACTCGGCCTGTCCACTGCGATCATCGAGGAGAAGTACTGGGGCGGTGTGTGCCTGAACGTGGGCTGCATCCCCTCCAAGTCGCTCCTGAAGAACGCGGAGATCGCCCACACGTTCACCCACAAGGCCGAGTTCTTCGGCATCTCGGGCGACGTGCACTTCGACTTCGGCGCGGCATTCGACCGCAGCCGCAAGGTGGCGGACACCCACGTCAAGGGCATCCACTTCCTGATGAAGAAGAACAAGGTGACCGAGTACGACGGTCGAGGCACCTTCACGGGCCCGAAGGCGATCTCGGTCGCGAAGTCCGACGGCACGACCGAAGAGGTCACGTTCGACAACGTCATCATCGCCACGGGATCGACCGTTCGACTGCTCCCCGGCGTGCAGCTCAGCGAGAACGTCGTCACGTACGAGGAGCAGATCCTCTCGCGCGAGCTGCCCGAGTCGATCGTCATCGTCGGCGCCGGCGCCATCGGCATGGAGTTCGCCTACGTGCTGTCGAACTACGGCGTCAAGGTCACCATCGTCGAGTTCCTCGACCGGGCCCTGCCCAACGAGGACGTCGAGGTCTCCAAGGAGATCACCAAGCAGTACAAGAAGTACGGCATCGACATCCTCACCTCCACCAAGGTCGAGACGATCGTCGACAACGGCTCCTCGGTCACAGTGACCTACACGGGTCAGGACGGCCAGCAGACCTCGATCGAGACCGGCAAGGTCCTCATGTCGGTCGGCTTCGCGGCGAACGTGAACGGCTACGGCCTGGAGAACACGGGTGTCGCGCTGACCGAGCGCGGCGCGATCGACATCGACGACCACATGCGCACCAATGTCGAGGGCATCTACGCGATCGGCGACGTCACCGCCAAGCTCCAGCTCGCGCACGTCGCAGAGGCTCAGGGCGTCGTCGCGGCCGAGACCATCGCTGGCGCAGAGACCCAGACGCTGGGCGACTACCGGATGATGCCGCGTGCGACGTTCTGCCAGCCGCAGGTCGCCAGCTTCGGACTCACCGAGGAGCAGGCGCGCGCCGAGGGTCGCGAGATCAAGGTCGCGAAGTTCCCGTTCAGCGCGAACGGCAAGGCGAACGGACTCGGCGAGCCGATCGGCTTCGTCAAGCTGATCGCGGATGCCGAGCACCTCGAGCTCCTCGGCGGTCATCTGATCGGCCCCGACGTCTCGGAGCTGCTCCCCGAGCTGACGCTCGCGCAGAAGTGGGATCTGACCGCCCTCGAGGCGGCACGCAACGTGCACACGCACCCGACGCTGTCGGAGGCGCTGCAGGAGGCGTTCCACGGCCTCTCGGGGCACATGATCAACCTCTGATCGTACTTCTCACCACGGCCCGGCCCGCCCTTGCGGCGGCCGGGCCGTCGTCGTTCACAGCCCGCTCATCGTCATCGTGCCGAGCAGCCGTCGCCCTGTGCCGCCGCGGGCGAGGATACGGACGGCCGCATCGCGCGCCGACCGCGCGGCCGCCGGCGTGGGCGCGCCCATCGCCATGTTGAACCGCGCGCGCCGCTGAGCGACCGCGGCGGCCCGCAGCGACACCCGCTCGTACGCACTGAACGCGGCATCCCGATCGGATCGCTCCGTCAGCGCGGCGGCCAGCCGACAGGCGGCGATCCAGGCGAGGTTCATGCCCTGTCCCCCGATCGGGCTGATCTCGTGCGCGGCGTCGCCGAGCAGGACGATCGGTCCGTGCACGAGTCTGGCGGCCCGGTGCTGCCCGGCACGGAACCGCTGCGGTTCGGCATCCCCCGGGTCACCGATGTCGAGACCGGTGCGCGCGAGCACCGTCTGTGCGAAGGACGTGCTCGTGTGCGGTGCACGCGCCCGCTCACGGACAACCCAGCGCCGCCCTCGCCCGGGGAGAGGGAAGGATTCGACCACACCGTCCGGCTCGAGGTGCAGCCGAGCCCGGTCGTCCGGTGGCGCGGCGACGACGTCCAGCATCGTGTAGTCCGCGGAGCCGGGGATCCGATGCCACGGCACGCACAGCCTGTCCCGGATGCCGCTGTGCACGCCGTCCGCCACGACCACCGCCCGTGCCGAGATCTCGCCCTCACGACCGTCCCTGACCACGAGCACCCTCGCCGTGGCTCCCGCAGGGACCACATCGCGCACCCGCATCCCGGTGCGCACGGCATCCGGAGCCAGCTCTGCGAGCCGCTCTCCCAGCAGCGCATGCGTGCGCGCCTGCGGAAGGGTGAGGACCTCGTGTCCGGGCTCGAAGTCGAGTTCGGCGAGCATCCGACCACGAGAGGTCACCGTTCCCCCGGAGAGCACGCGGGCTTCCGCACGGAACGCGTCATCGATCCCCGCGATCCGCAGCGCGGCGAGCCCTGGCGGATGGATTCCGATCGCACGGGATCGGTCGTCGCGACCCGCTCCCTTCTCGAGCACGATCACGCTCACGCTGTTCTGCGCGAGCAGGCACGCCAGCAGGAGCCCTGATGGCCCGGCCCCGATGATCGCGACATCGCAGTCAGCCACGCTCGCCCCTCCGGATCAGCAGTGCGCGGCACGGCGTCGCCGACTCCGCCGACCACCCCGGCGGCACGAGCTCGGCGAGCTCTGCGACGGTGTACGAGCGGCGGATGCTGGTCAGCCCGTCCGCACGGATGAACGACCCCGAGAGCAGGGTCGACTGGAACGGTCGTGTCAGCGCGTCGAACAGGGTGTACGCGCGCGGGCTGCGGGCGATATCCACATGCACCGCGACCCCGGCCGGATCCAACAGCGCCTCGGTCTCGCGCAGCAGCTCAGGCACGCTGTCGAGATGATGCAGCAGATGGTTCGACACCACGACGTCGAAGCGCTCTCCGGCGGCCACGAGCTCGCCCGTCGTGCCGGTGCGGTACTCGACCTCGGCCGGACCGCCCTGCCGCTCGGCCCACGCCGTCGCACGAGGATCGGCGTCGAGCGCCGTGACGACGACCCTCGACGCGTCCCGTCGCGCCCACCGTGCGAGCCGGCGCGTGACGTCGCCGCCCCCGGAGCCGATGTCCAGGATCCGCACATCGCCGGCCAGCACCCTCGGCCTGATCCGCCGCCGGTAGATGCGGCGCCAGCCGCCGACCACGGGGTTGACCAGGCGGAATCGCTCGTACGTGCGCTCCAACGCCACCCGATCGGCGTCGGCGGCATCCATGAGCTCGCGCGCCGCGGTGTCGCGCCGGCTCAGGTCAGGCACCGTCCCCCGCCCCGCCGAGCACGGTCATGACGCCGCCTTCCATCGTCAGCCCAGGGCCGAACGCCATCGCGATGAGACGCTCCCCCGTCTTCGACGCGCCGTCGAGCAGGATGCGGCGGATGACGAACAGGACGGTCGCGCTGGACATGTTGCCGCACGTGCGCAGCACCTCTCGTGCAGCATCCAGCTGCGCATCCGCGAGTCCGACCTTGTGCTGCACGCGGTCGAGGATGTCCCGGCCGCCGGGGTGCACCGCCCAGTGGGTGACCGTGCCGGCCAGGTCGTCGCAGTCGCGCGCGTAGGTCAGCTCCTCATCGGCCGCGCACAGCGCCCCGAGCGCGTCGTCGATGTTCGCCTCGATCACCTTCGGCACGGCCGTGGACAGGATCATCTCGAAGCCGTGATCGCCGATCGTCCACGCCATGTGCTCGACGGAGTCCGGTGCGATTGCCGTCGCGAACGAATCCAGCTCGGCACCGGGGACGCCAGGAGCCGGCGGTCGCCCCGTCACGAGCACGCCGGCTGCGCCGTCAGCGAAGAGCGAGGATGCGATGATCGTGTCCGGATCGCTGGAGGATCGCAGGTGCAGCGTGCACAGTTCGGCGCTGACCACGAGGACGACGGCCTCGGCATCCGCGTGGCAGAACTGCGCCGCAGCGCGCAGCGCCGGAATCGACGCGTAGCAGCCCATGAATCCGAAGTGGTACCGCTCGACGCCTGGGCGCAGCCCCAGCTCGGTGACGATCGCGAAATCGGGACCCGGCGCGTGGAACCCCGTGCAGGACACCGTGATGACGTGCGTGACCTCCTCAGGGGCGATGTCGTCCGAAGCCGCCAGCGCCTGCCGAGCCGCCTCGACGAACATCGGCGTCGCGGTGCGGACGTACAGCTCGTTGCGCACCGAGGTCCCCGGGGAGAGGAGCAGATTCGACGCGCGGTCGTAGAAGGTCGCGTCACCCGCGAACTCGGTGCCCAGCTCGGTGATCGCGGTGTAGCGGGTGTCGATCCCCGAGCCGCCGAAGGAGGCATTCACGATGCGGACGGCCCTGCGGTCGATGTCCGGCTGGGAGGCGAAGACCTCGCGCACTTCATCCTGATGCAGCGGAGTCGGCGGGAGAACGGTCTGCGGCACTCGGAGGTAGGCGCTCATGACCACACGCTGGCACGTCGGCCCGCTGAGCACCAGGGGCTTGTCAGCGTCCTCCTGCGCGACTATCAGGTTCGGATCAGAATCCGAGTGCGCGCGCGAGCTTGGATCCGGATGCCGCGTGCCGGCCGCCCGCGGCGAAGATCGTCCGTTCCGCCGCCGCGAACAGTCGCTCGCGTTCGGCGGGGTCGACCGGAGCGGCCGGACCCAGTTCGAACTCCCACTCGCGCCACCGACGCTCGGTGCCCTGGCGGAGATCCGTCGCGCGGACGCGGTCGTCGACGAACTCCGCCACGACACCGTCCTGTCCCATGAGCAGGTAGGCGGTGCGGTCGTTCTCGATCCGGGCGAGCGGCGTCAGAGGTTCGGTCGTCCAGCGGGCGAGCGTTTCGGCCACGGCATCCGGCACTTCGAGGTCGTCGCCGAGCGGCCAGCCGATCTCCAGGCGTCCATCGCCGTCACGCGGGCCCTTGATGTGCCAGCCGGCATCCGGTCCGCCCGTACGGCGGCGCAGAGCGACACCGGAGCGGGAGAGCACGACGTCCGCCGTGTCGAGGTAGCGGGCGTCGAGAACGCGCAGCTCACCGGGAGTGACCGCGTCGACACCGGGTATTCCCTCCCACTGCGGCAGGGGCGTGTCGGTGTCGACGTCGTACTTGCGCTCGACTTCGATGGTGCGCGACGGCTCGGAGCCGTTCGTGGCCTCAGCCATCCGACCGGGCCTCAGTCATCCGATGGGGTGAGGTCCTCGAGCGACTCCTCGAACCAGTAGTCGACCTCGGTCGGTCCGTCGCTGTCGCCGGTGTTCTGCGGCTCGCCGCGGCGATTGTAGACCACCTGGGTCTCGGCGTAGGGGACGATCAGCTTGTCATCGGCGTCCGCGTCGAGCGGAAGGAGCTGCCCGTCCAGCGGGCCGCCGTGGAGTCGTGCGAGTGCCATGACTTCACCCTAGACCTCCGCGTCACCCCACGGCGATGCCCACGACCGCTCCGACGATCATCCACGGGCCGAACGCGATGCGCGTGCTCCGGTGCGCTCGCCGCAGCGCCATCAGTCCGAGCGCGTAGACCGCTCCGAGGACGAAGGCCGCTGCCGCACCGACGATCAGCGCCTGCCAGCCGTGCCATGCCAGGACGAGGCCGATCACGGCCGCCAGTTTCACATCGCCGCCGCCGACCCCGCCACCGGCGAGGTTCAGCACGGCGTAGAAGCCGCCAAGGATCACCAGCCCTGCCAGCGCTCGGACGAGGGCTGATGCGTCACCGGCGGCGAGCGCCTCGATGCCGACCAGCGCGAGGAGACAGGCGCCGACGGGCAGGACGATCCGGTTCGGCAGACGGTGGGTCCGCGCGTCGATGATGATCAGCCGGAGGCCGATGCCGATCAGCACGGCATGCACGACGATGACGATCGCGGCGTGGAGGACCTCTGGCATCCCCGAAGGCTAGGCGATCTGCGCTCGGTGCGTGATCGGTCTGTGGATAACCAGCGACGAAGCGATGTCCGATGTCCGAATTAGTCTCGGAGCATCACTTGATTTATTAGTAGATATCTTCGAGGATGGATCCATGGGCACCGCACTCTCCGCCCCGTCCGCTCTCCCCCGTGAGAGCACCGCCTCCCGCGCGCAGGAACTGCATCGGCTGCGCAGCGAGATCTCCCGTATGCAGCGTCGTCGCAGCGATGTTCCGCTCCTCCCGATCGATCAGGCGCTGGAAGGTCTGCTTCCCGATGACGGGCTGCGCACCGGCGCCGCATACTCCCTCATGCCGTCGCCGAGTCTGCTGGGCGCACTGCTGGCCGCACCGTCGCAGAAGGGCTCGTGGTGCGCCGTCATCGGCATGCCGACCCTCGGCATCGAGGCGATGGCCGGCTTCGGCGTCGACCTGTCGCGCCTCATCCTCGTGCCGGACCCCGGCCCCCGCTGGCTCACCGTCGCCTCCGCTCTGTCCGAAGTCGTCCCGCTCATCGCCGTGCATCCGCGCAGTCGGGCGTCGGATGCCGACATCCAGCGCATGAACGCACGGCTGCGCGATCGCGCCTGCACGCTCCTGGTCACGGCCCGCTGGCCCCAGAGCGAGGCGACGCTGCGTGTCGAAGAGACCGAGTGGCACGGACTCGGCGAAGGCTGGGGGCTGCTCGCGGATCGCACGGTCACGATCAGCTGCTCGTCCCGCCGGCTGGAGACGCCGCGGCGCATCCGGGTGCGCCTGCCTGGTTCCCTGGGGCGGGTGGATGCCGCGCCGGCCCCGCTGCGTCCGGTCGCACCGCTGCGCCGCACGGCGGACGAGCGTCCCGTTCTTCCGGATCAGTGGGCGGTGGCCGGATGATGCCCCCTCGCCATCTCGTGCTGTGGCTGCCGGATTGGCCGGTACGCGCAGCTGTCGGCGCCCCGCCGCCGTACGGCCCCGTGGCCGTCGTGCAGGCGAATACGATCATCGCCTGCTCCGACGAGGCCAGGGCGCAGGGGGTGCGCCGCGGACAGCGCCGACGACTGGCGCAGTCCTGCTCCCCCGCGCTGCGACTGCTGAACGTCGATCCGCTCCGCGACGAGACCGCATTCCTCCCCGTTCTGCGGCTGCTCGAGGATCAGGTGCCCGGCGTCCAGCCGCTGCGCCCAGGGCTCGCCGCGCTCCGCGCCCGCGGCCCCTCCCGGTATTACGGCGGCGAAGCCGAAGCGGCGAGCGTGCTCATCGAGATGCTCGCGGAACACGGGTACCCGGGCACCAGGGCAGGCGTCGCCGACGGCCTGTTCACCGCCGAGCAGGCGGCGCGCCTCGGCGACCCGGCACTGGTCGTGCCGCCGGGAGGCGCCGGCGATTTCCTCGCCCCGCTGCCCGTCCAGGTCCTCGGCGACGAGGAGATCACCGCTCTGCTCGATCGGCTCGGCGTCAGGCGGCTCGCCGATTTCGCCCGGCTCGGCGAGAACATGATCCGAGACCGCTTCGGCGAGCGCGGTGCACGCCTGCACGCGCTGGCCGCCGGCGCCGACTCCCGCCCGCTGCCGTCCGGGTCCCCTCCCCCCGAACTCTCCCGCGAAGTGTCGTTCGAGACGCCGCTCGGTCAGGCCGATCAGGTGGCCTTCGCCGTCCGGCAGACCGCTGACGCCGTCTTCGCCGGGTTGGCCGAGGCGTCGCTGGTCTGCACCGAGGTCCGCATCGAGTTCACCGACGACGACGGCGCGGTCTCCACCAGGGTGTGGATGCATCCGACGTCCTTCGAAGCCGCAGACCTCGTCGACCGGGTCCGCTGGCAGCTCGAGACGCTGAGCCCCACCGACTCGGACGCCTCGGATCGGGTGCCAGCCGGCATCGTGACCGTGCGGATCGTCCCCACCCGCACGGACGACAGCCGACACCATCAACCAGGACTCTTCGGACAGGGGCCGGAGGAGCGTCTGCATCACGCGGTATCGCGCGTACAGGCGCTGCTTGGTCACCGAGGGGTGGTCACCCCCGTGATCATCGGCGGGCGCCGTTTGGCCGATCGCCAGCAGCTGCAGCCCTGGGGCGATCGCGCTCCGATCGAGCGCGATCCTGCGATGCCCTGGCCGGGCAGCCTGCCCGCGCCGCACCCTGCCGAGGTCTTCGCACCCCCACGGCCGATCGCGGTGACGGCGGCCGACCGGTCCGTCCCCACCGTCGACGCCAGGGGCGTGCTCTCCGCCGCACCCGCCTTCATCGCAGATGCCGCTGTGCTCTCCTGGGCCGGCCCCTGGCCTCTGCGCGAGCACGGCTGGGATCCGGATGCCGCACAGAGCGCCCATCGGTTCCAGATCGTCGATGCCGCCCAGCGTGCGTGGCTCGTGCTGTGGGAGGACAAGAGCTGGTGGGCTGAAGGGAGGTACGCCTGATGGGCTGGCAGAACCATCCGGGTATGAGCTGGCGCGAGCTCGAAGAGACGCTGAGCGCCCGTGAACCGGCCGACGGCGTCCCCACCCGGCCCGATCCCGGCCCAATCAGCAGGAAGAGACAGGCCGAGCCGCCGGCATCCGTCATCCGTCCGAAGGACGCCGTTCCCTATGCCGAGCTGCACGCGCACTCCACGTTCTCGTTCCTGGACGGCGCTTCCTCCCCCGAAGATCTGCTCATCGAGGCCGAACGTCTCGGGCTCACGGCCCTGGCGATCACCGATCACGACGGCTTCTACGGTGCCGCCCGCTTCGCCGAGGCTGCGGATGTCGGCAAGTTCGACGTGCAGACCGTTTTCGGTGCCGAACTGTCGCTGAACCTCACCGCTGCGCGGAAGGGCTCCCCCGACCCTCCTGGGGAGCATCTGCTGGTCCTGGCCGGCGGCATCGAGGGCTACCACCGGCTGTCCGGCGCGATCACCCGGGCCCAGCTGCGCGGCGGCGAGAAGGGGCGCCCGCAGTACGACATCGACGAGCTCGCAGCGCTCGCGGACGGTCATTGGACGATCCTCACCGGCTGCCGCAAGGGCGCCGTGCGCAGGGGACTCGCGGCAGGCGATGCCGCGGCTCCTCTGCGCCGCCTCGTCGAGCTGTTCGGCCGGGATCGGGTGGCCGTCGAGCTCATCGATCATGGCGACCCGCTGGATTCGCGTCGCAACGACGCACTGGCCGATCTCGCCCGCACCGAGCGGCTGCCCGTGGTGGCGACGAACAATGTGCACTATGCGGCCCCGGAGCGCGTCGGCATGGCAGAAGCGGTCGCCGCGGTGCGCGCCACCCGCGGCATGGACGAACTGGACGGGTGGCTTCCCGTGCACGGCTCGGCGCATCTGCGCAGCGGAGCCGAGATGACCGAGCGGTTCCGTCGCTTCCCCGGTGCGATCGGCCACGGGCTCACCATCGCCCGCGACAGCGCCTTTGAGCTGCGCCGCGCACGCCCCGCCCTGCCGCGCATGAAGGTCCCGGACGGGGAGACCCCGATGAGCCATCTGCGCGCACTGGTCTGGGAGGCGGCCCCTCGGATCTATCCCCGTCTGGACGACGATGGCCGTCGCCGCATCGAGCGGGAGCTGAACGTGATCGAGGAGAAGGACTTCCCCGGGTACTTCCTCATCGTGCACGGCATCGTGGCTGAAGCACGCCGCCGCGGCATCCTCTGCCAGGGTCGAGGGTCTGCAGCGGCGAGCGCGGTCTGCTATCTGCTCGGGATCACCGCCGTGGACCCGATCCTGTACCGGCTGCCCTTCGAGCGCTTCCTCGCCACCACCCGCGAAGAGGAGCCGGACATCGACGTCGATTTCGACTCCGACCGGCGCGAGGAGATCATCCAGTGGGTGTACGAGCAGTACGGGCGCGAACGAGCAGCGCAGGTGGCGAACGTCATCCAGTACCGCCCCAAGAACGCCGTCCGGGACATGGCGAGAGCGCTCGGGCATTCCCCCGGCCAGCAGGATGCCTGGTCCAAGCAGGTGGAGAGCTGGGGTGCCGACCTGCAACCGGCGGAAGGCCATGACATCCCCGCGCAGGTGCTGGCGTACGCCGGGGATCTGCTCAAGGCGCCACGGCACCTCGGCATCCACTCCGGCGGTATGGTGCTGACCGCACGCCCGGTCGGCGAGGTGGTCCCCGTCGAGCACGCCAGGATGGCGAACCGCACGGTCATCCAGTGGGACAAGGACGACGCGGCCTGGATGGGCCTGGTGAAGTTCGACCTGCTGGGGCTCGGGATGCTGGCCGCGCTGCAGCACTGCTTCGATCTCATCGCGGAGGCCACCGGAGAGCGCTGGACGCTGCAGTCCCTCCCGAAGGAGGAACCCGCGGTGTACGACATGCTGTGCCGGGCCGACTCGATCGGGGTGTTCCAGGTCGAATCCCGGGCGCAGATGGGGCTGCTCCCCCGATTGCAGCCGCGGGAGTTCTACGACCTCGTCATCCAGATCGCCCTCATCCGCCCCGGCCCCATCCAGGGCGGGGCCGTGCACCCGTTCGTACGCCGCAAGCTCGGGCAGGAGGACGTCGCCTATGCGCACCCGGTGCTGGAGCCGATCCTGGAGCGCACACTGGGCATCCCCGTGTTCCAGGAGCAGCTCATCCAGATGGCAACGGCGCTCGGCGACTGCGACGCCGACGAGGCCGACCTGCTGCGCCGTGCGATGGGATCCAAGCGAGGGCTGGAGAAGATCGAGCGCATCAGCGAGAAGCTGTACGCCGGCATGGCGCGGCACGGACTCGACGAAGCCACCTCGAACCGGATCTACGCGCAGATCCAGGCGTTCTCGAACTTCGGATTCGCCGAGTCGCATTCGCTGTCCTTCGCGCTGCTCGTCTACGCCAGCTCCTGGCTGAAGCTGCACTATCCCGCCGCGTTCCTCGCCGGTCTCCTGCGCTCTCAGCCGATGGGCTTCTACTCGGCGGCGACGCTCACCTCGGACGCTCGACGGCATGGCGTCCGCGTGCACCGGCCCGATTTGCATGCCTCGGAAGCGCAGGCTGCGCTCACCCCGCTCGAAGACGGCCGCGGTGCCACCGGACAGGCTTCCTGCCTCCTCGACGGGGACCCGGATGCCGCTGTGCGCTTCGACCGGTCGAAACCGGACGAGTCGGCCGATCATCGACGCGACGGCGCGTACGCCGTCCGCCTCGGGCTCTCGGACGTCCGCGGCATCGGGCTGCCGTTCGCGGAGCGGATCGTCGCCGAGCGGGACGAGAGCGGTCCCTTCCGCGATCTGAACGACCTCGTCCGTCGCACGGATGCCACCGCCGCACAGGTGGAGGCGCTGGCGACAGCCGGTGCCTTCGAGAGCATGGGGATGAATCGTCGGGAGGCGGCCTGGCTCGCCGGTGCGGCAGCCGAGGACAGGGCTCGCTTCCTGCCGGGCACGGTCGTGGCCGTGCAGCCTCCGTTGTTCCCCGATCAGACCGGATACGAACGGCTGTCCGCCGATCTCTGGGCCACGGGCATCGCGACCGACGATCATCCCCTGACGCACTTCAGAGCGCAGCTGGACGAGCGGGGTGTGCTCGCCTCCGCACTCCTGGCCGACCATGAGGTGGGCCGTCGCATCGAGGTCGCGGGCCTCGTGACACACCGGCAACGCCCGGCGACGGCATCCGGCATCACGTTCCTCAACCTCGAGGATGAGCACGGCCTGGTCAACGTGGTCTGCTCACCCGGAGTCTGGAGGCGCTATCAACGGGTCGCCAGAGACTCCCCCGCGCTCATCGTCCGCGGCATCCTGGAGCGCTCGACCGAGGGCGTCGTGAACGTGCTCGCCGACGCGTTCGAGGATCTGCGCACGGGCCTCCAGCACCGCTCGCGCGACTTCCGCTGACGGCTGACGGCTGACGGCTGCGCTCACCAGAAGCGGTCGGGTTCCCTCTCGGGCAACGGGTCCGATCCCCAGCGGTCGGATTCGTCCTTCGCCGCCCCGGCCGCGGCATCCGCCCCGCGCAGCGCGATGTCGGCATCGAATGCCGCCGATCGCACCGCATCGACCTTGACGGCCGTCCGCGGGCCGTCGGCCGTCGATGTCACGGTCGTCGTCAGGACCCGGCCCTGCCAGACCGACAGCTCCGCGGACGGTTCCTCGGCACGCTGGTAGCGCACTCCCGTCTCGAGGTCCGTGATCGCGACGACCATGCTCGTCCCGCCGACGAGGTCCAGCTGTTCGGCGACCTCGACGCGGTGACCGACCGGGATGGGCGCAGAGGCCGCCAGCACGAGGGTTCTGTCCATGAGACCACTCTAGGAACTTCGCCTGTGGAGCGCACTCGGAATCGGCGTCAGACCGAATCCTCTCGTCGTTCCTCGTCCGGCACGTCGATCGACTGCTCGAACACGTCCGCGACGTCGGCCTGGGTGCTCGCGGCATCCGGAGTCCGATCGCCGAACGGCTGCTCCACGTCGTCCGGATCGTCCAGGAGTTCGCGTTCCTGCTCCCAGCGATCCGGTCCAGGCGTCTCCTGGTCGATCGGATCCTCATTCCGCTCATGCATCGCAGGCTCCTTCCGTGCGTTCGCTCCCATGGAAGTCCAGGATGCCTCTGCGCGGGGAGATCCGCGAGGGGGTAGCGCGCTGGTGCTCGACGAGCGATCAAAGGGAGACGAGCGCACCCTGGACGCGGTCGTCGACGTCCCCTGAGTCGATGACGGCGACACTGCGCGAGCAGCGCGCCACACGCGAACCACTGGCCGTCCTGCGCTGGCCGGCTGCCTGAACCTCAGCCCAACAGATCGGCCGTCGCGGCCAGCCAGATGTCTGCGACGATGCGGTGGCCGTGCGGCGTCGGATGGATGCCGTCTCCGGCGATGTCCTCCGGACTGCTCTCCTGCGCGTGCGCGATGAGGGGAGCATCCAGCGCGACGAAGGTCGCGCCGAACTCGTCGGCCAGACGGCGCTCGATCTCGATCTTCGGATCGAGATCCTCGCGGAATCGCAGCTTGTCCGTCACCGGCAGCAGGAAGGGCTCGAGAACGACGATGGCGGCATCCGTGCGCTCACGGATGGCCTCGAGGATGATGCGCAGGTTGGATTCGAACTGCTCAGCGCTGGTGGCGTCGTCATCGTCGTATCGACGCCACACGTCATTGATCCCGATCAGGATGCTGACGACATCCGGGCGCTCGTCGATGCAGTCCGCATCGAGGCGGGCGATCAGGTCACCCGTCCGGTTCCCGCCGATCCCGCGGTTGACGACGCGCAGATCCGGATGGGACTCGCTGAGACGGCCGGCGATCACGCTGACGTACCCGTCACCGAGCTGGGCAGGGTCATCTCTCCGTCCGGCATCGGTGATGCTGTCGCCGAAGAAGAGGATGGTGCGGGCGCGAGCGTCGCTGCTCATTTGTGGGTGATCCGTCCTGGTCGGGATGTCGCGGGCTCGATCGAGCCGCGGCCATCCTATCGATCGGCCGCGCAGCTCTGCGCGATCGTTCAGCTTGGCTCGCCTACCGTGGGAGCCATGACGTCGAGCGCCGAGAATCTCAACGCCATCGCCGCCTGGGCGGTCTCCCTGATGGAGGCGCTGGGTGGACCGGGAGCCGGTCTCGCGATCGCCCTGGAGAACCTGTTCCCTCCCCTGCCGAGCGAGGTCATCCTGCCGTTGGCAGGGTTCACCGCGCACCAGGGTTCACTGAGTCTGGTCTCGGTGCTGATCTGGACGACCATCGGATCGATCATCGGCGCGCTGGCGCTGTACGGCCTCGGCGCATGGCTCGGCCGACGACGACTGCTCGCGATCGCCGAGCGGATGCCGTTGATCAAGATCGAGGACGTCGAACGTGCTGAGGCCTGGTTCCTGCGGCACGGCTCCAAAGCCGTGTTCTTCGGCAGGATGATCCCCATCTTCCGCAGCCTGATCTCGATCCCGGCGGGCGTTGAGCGGATGCCGCTCTTGCGCTTCACCCTGTTGACCACCGCTGGCAGCGCGATATGGAACACCATCTTCGTCATGGCCGGTTACATGCTCGGCGCGAACTGGCACATCGTCGAGGAGTACGCCGGGATCTTCCAGAAGCTCGTCATCGCCGCTGTCGTGATCGCGGTCGTCGGATGGATCGTGATGCGCGTGCGGCAGATCCGCCGCGACCGCGCTGCGGTCCGACGCGACGATGAACCGCAAGCGAGCGTCGCTGCCGCCGACCGGGCAGAATGAGGGCATGGTCCTTCTGACCGCGGTGCTCGGCGACATCACCGAGCAGAACGTCGACGCGATCGTCAATGCGGCCAGCACCGCTATGCGCGGCGGCGGCGGCGTGGACGGCGCCATCCATCGCGCCGGCGGGCCGAAGATTCTCGCCGACTGCATCCGTCGCTTTCCTGACGGACTGAGCACGGGAGATGCCGGCTGGACGACGGCGGGCGATCTGCCTGCGCGCTGGGTGATCCACACCGCAGGGCCGGACCGCAGAGCCGGCCAGACCGATCGGAGCCTGCTGGAGTCGTGCTACCGACGCGCACTCGCCGTGGCCGACGAACTCGGCGCGCGTACGGCGGCGTTCCCGCTCATCAGCGCCGGGATCTTCGGCTGGCCGCGACAGGATGCCGTCGCTACCGCGGTCCACACGATCCGCACCGCGTCGACGCACGTGACCGAAGCACGCCTGGTCGCCTTCGACCACGATGCGCACGCGCTGATCGAGCAGGAACTGGCCTCGGCGGCCTGGCCTGGATCATCGGCGTGAGGGCGCTCGCCCTGACGGCACGCACCGGGCACCTGTACTTCGCCGTGCAGGCCGCCGCCGGGGCGGCGTGGTGGCTGGGCGTCTGGCTGAATCCCGTTGTGCGGTCGGAGACCCTCGGGACTCTCGCCCCCCTTGTCGTGGCGATGCTCGACATCCCCCTGTTCGTGATCGCTTCGGCTCTTGTCGCGCGCGGGCTGCGATGGGCCGTGTGGATCGTCGTGCCGTGGACGAGTCTGGTCGCGGCGTGCATGGCGGGGTACGCCACGCTGACCGGCACCGCGGGTTGGGGAGCGCTTCTCATGCTCGCGGCCGCCGCAGGCAGCGTCGTGGCGGGCGTCCTCGTCCTGTGCGGCCGCCTGCCGAGCGAGCGGATGATCGTGGGACCTTTCGCGTTCCGTGCAGCGGCGGAGGCAGGCTCGCACGTGACGCGCACGGTCGGGCAGCTGTCCCTGTTCTGGGGTGTCTTCCTGGTCGTCCTCCCCGCACTGATCGTCGCGGTGGAGCAGCGCTGGGGACTCATGGCTCCGGCAATGCCCGCGATCAGGATCGCCGGCGGCATTCTCCTGGTGGTCGCGAGCGCGCTGGGGATCTGGTCCGCGCTGACCATGGCGACCCGCGGCGCGGGCACGCCGCTTCCTTCCGCGATGCCCCGGCGCCTGGTCGTCACGGGGCCTTACCGCTGGGTGCGCAATCCCATGGCGGTCGCCGGGGTCGCCCAGGGCGTCGCGGTCGGCATGCTGCTCGGATCCTGGCTCGTCGTCCTCTATGCGCTCAGCGGATCGCTGGTGTGGAACACACTCATCCGACCGCACGAGGAGGCGGACCTCGAACGTCGTTTCGGTCCGGAATACAACCACTACCGATCCCGGGTGCGGTGCTGGATGCCGGGGAGACCGTTCACGGAGCGGTCTAGTCCGGACCGTCGATGACTTCGTCCACGAGCGCGATGCCACCGGAGGTGTTCGCCGAGTTCATCAGCGACTGAATCCACTGCTGGTTCAGCTCCGGCGGATCGGGCTCGTCGAAGATGAACTGCAATGGGATCGATGGATGCAACCAGATCGTCGACCGACCGCGCGGCTGGTTCGCAGGGTGCTGCCAGGACAGGGTGAAGCCTTCCTGGCGGCGGAGCTTCGTCGTCAGCACGACCTTCAGATGCGCGAGGGTCCGGTCGTCCAGGACGATCGGGCGGTCCTCACTGTCGTAGATGAGTTGGCCCATGTCCGAACGCTACGCCTCGAAGCACGCCAGATCCAGCATGATCCACTGGATGTTCGATACACGGATTGTCCTGGTGCGCCGCCACGCTGTCAACGGGGGCGACGTAGCGTCGTGTGCGAATGACACTCGAGTCATCGACGATTGGAGAAGACCATGTCCGACCCCCAAGCACTGCCGGATGACGAGCGACGGGTCAATGCCGATGGTACCGACCCTGATTTCCCCACGACGGAGGCCCGGCCTGATCCCGACGACACTTCACCGGCGGAAGAGGACACCGACGAGGACACGATAGACGTCGAAGAACTGCCGTAGGGCGGCACCACGGGCGACGTCGCTCCGGCGACCGGCGTTCAGTCGTTCGGCGTATCGAGAACCTCGTCGATCAGGGCGATTCCCCCTGTCGAGTTCGCCGAGTGCATGAGCGCCTCGACCCACTTCGCGTTCAGCTCTGGGGGCTCCGGCTCCTCGAAGGTGAACCGCAACGGGATCGACGGGTGGATCCAGACCGTGGAGCGTCCGACGGGGTCGCCGTCAGGGTGCCGCCAGGACAGCGTGAAGGATTCCTGCCTGCGCAATTTCGTCGCGATGACGATCTTGAGGTGCGCAAGGGCGCGGTCGTCAATGTGAATGGCATCGTCGGACGCGCCATAGTGAAGTGTGCCCATGGGGTGAACGTACCTCATTTCCTGAGGTTCGAAGAGTCGGTCTTTCTGCCGAGCGAGACGAGCTCTGACTCACCGGCGAGTATCCTGTTTCGCGAACGTCCGCGCGAGTAGTTTGTGAGCGTGTCGACGGAACCGAGGAACGAGCGGGATCCAGCGTCTCCTGCCGCGCTGGACGCGACCCTCGGAGACATCGACTGGACGATCCCGCCGACCGGATCGGTGTTGTCGTGGTTCTCTGCCCCCAGCGGTGAGCTGGCGGTCGTCTCTCTGGGCGACCCCGCGCAGCCGCGGGTCGTCCTCGTGCCCGGCGCGACGGGCTCCAAAGAGGATTTCGCACTGATGCTGCCGATCATCGCTCGCGCCGGTTACTTCGTGCAGTCCTTCGACCTGGCGGGTCAGTACCAGTCGCACGGGGCCGGTGAAGGATCGGCGTACACGTACCAGCTCTTCATCGACGATCTGATCGCCTTCCTCGAGGCAGGCGGTCCCGCACATCTCCTCGGCTACTCCTTCGCCGGGACGATCGCTCAGCTCGTGGCTGTTCGGCGCCCTGACCTCCTGCTGTCGCTGGCCCTGCTGACCACGCCACCGAGCTCGGGCAATGTGTTCTCACGCATGCGGCTGCTGGGCCCGATCGCTCCGATGGCGAGTGCGCGGCGCGGCGCCGCCCTCATGATCTGGGGCATCGTGACCAACAGGAATCGCGTTCCGCCGCGACGTCTCGAGTTCGTGCGGTCTCGGTTCGCGCTCACCAGTCGACGCAGTGTCGAGGAGATCGTCGGACTGATGATGGCTTCTCCCGATCTGCGCAGCCGCGTGCGGGAGCTGTCGGTGCCCAAGCTCGTCGCCGCCGGATCACGCGATCTGTGGCCGCTGTCGGCGCACGAGCAGTTCGCGCGCGACATCGGTGCGGAGTTCCGTGTCTATCCGACCGGGCACAGCCCCAGCGAGACCACGCCGCACCAGCTCAGCGCGGCCCTGCTCGATCTCTACACGAGATCTCGCCGCTGAGTCACCGGCCGGCCGACGAGGCGGCGCGTGCTCGGCGACGCGCCTGGCGCCGCCGATGCGGGGTCTCGTGCGGCAGGTGGAGACGGACGGTGGGCAGCACCCAGCTCAATCGACGCCGGAGCGAGCTCCAGTTCTCGAAGGGGCGCGCTGATACGTCGACGACGAGACCGCGATCGCGCAGCACGGTCATGTCGGGGCGCACATGGAAGGCGAGGTCGAAATCGTCGTGGATGTTGGGTTCATCGCGGTGGACCTCTTCGCTCAGCATCCGCCACGCTCGAGCGCGCATCGCCATGTTCGAGCCGAACAGGGGTGCATGGCCGAGGAACGGCGTGAGCACCGCGTACATGCCGCCGATGTAAAGGTGCCTGCCCATCCAGTGCACCAGTGGTGTCGCGCCGTAGAAGCGCGGGTCGCCCGTGAGGAAGTCGAGGTCGGGGCGGCTCTGGAATGCCCCCTCGATCCGTTCGATCCACTCAGGACCCGGTCGGGAATCGGCATCCAGCCGGGCGATGATGTCGCCCGTCGCCGCGTCGTATCCGGCCGATGCCGCCTGCGGAATGCCGGGGACGGGCTCCGTGACGACCCTGGCGCCATATCGTTCGGCCACTGCCGCCGTGTCGTCGGTGCTGCCGTTGTCGACCACGACGATCTCATCCGGTCTGCGAGCCTGCTCGTCCAGGGCACAAAGGCACACCTCCAGCATGCGCGCGTCGTTCCGCACCGGGATGACCACGGAGACGGAGAGGAGGTCGGTCGTCATCGTCCTCCTATTGTGCGCGTCCGGCCGCCGGGACGGGAGAGCCCGCCGCGCGCGTGCCGCGCGTATCGCTCGTCAGCACGATCGCCACGCCCGCGCCGCACAGGGCGAACCCCAGGAGCGTCACGATCGTGAGCGGCTCGCCGAGCAGGAGCGCTCCCGCGGCCGCGGTCGTCGGAGCAACGAGGAACAGCAGCGCATTCAGCGCCGTGATGCCGATTCGGCGCAGCAGCCACCAGTACAATCCGTATGCCGTGAGCGTGGGAAACGCGGCGGCGAAGCCGGCCGCGGCCCAGAACGCCGTGGATGCCGGGGGCGCAAGCACGCCGAAGCCTGCAGCGACCACCACCAGTGCCAGTGCGGTCGCGGTCACGTGGATGGTCAGAGTGACGAGTGTCCCGGTCCTGGACGCAGAGCGGCGCTGGAGGAACGTGCCGATGATCAGGCACGCCATCGCGAGGGCCGGCCAGAGGTAGGCGGCGGGATGCGCGGTGGAGTCTTCGAGCTGGGAGCGCACGACCAGCAGAACCCCGACCGCCCCGACGAGGAGCCCGATCCACTGCGCCCCGCGGACTCGCAGACCCAGAAGCGGGCCGACCAGCATCGCGACGACGAGAGGTTGCACGGCATCGATCAGTGCCGTGGTGCCGGTGGCGACGCCTTCCGCGACCGCCGCGTACACCGCAGTGCAGTAGCCGAACTGCGCGCAGAGTCCGATGAGTGCTTGGCGGCGCACGTCCGCACGGGCGACCTCGCGGGCAGCGCCCGTGGTGAGCACGACGACGAGCAGGACCACCGCGAGCGGTACGAACCGCCACACGAGCAGCGTCAATGGCGAGACGTCTTCCGTGGCGATCGCCGGAACGAGGAACCCGGAACTCCAGCTCACGACGAAGGCTATGGCGGCCGTCACAGTTGTCGCCACACGAAGTACACCGATCTGTTTACTCATGATTTCGACTATACAGATTGGTATAGTTAAGTCTATGGTCGCCACCATCCCCGAACTCGCCCCACTCACGCCGGGCGCCGCCCGCGTACTCGACGCCGCCTCGCGGCTCTTCTACGAGCGCGGCATCCACGCGGTCGGCGTCGACACCATCGCCGAGACCGCCGGCGTCACGAAGAAGACTCTCTACGACCGATTCGGCTCGAAAGAGGCGCTCGTCGTCTCGTATCTTCAGCACCGGGATTCCCGCTGGCGCGCGCACGTCGCCGAACACCTCGCCGCGGCACCCACCCCTGGACCAGATCGAGTCCTCGCGGTGTTCGACGCGGCCATCAGCTGGTCGGACGAGAACAGCCCGAAAGGATGCAGCGCGATCAATGCCCGCGCCGAGATCGGCGACGGGCACGACGGACATCCGGTGTTCCCTGAGGTCTCCCGCCAGAAGAAGTGGCTGTTCGAACTGTTCGACGAGTTGTGCCGCGAGGCCGGCGTCGCCGATGCGGAGTCGACGGCACAGGCGATGATGCTGCTCTACGAGGGCGCGATCGTCACCGTGGGCATGGAGACCTTCCCGCAGCCGTTCGAGGCGGCGCGGCGACTGGCGAAGGGGATGCTCGAGCACGAGATCGACTGACGACCACGGCGACCGACTTCGACTCTTGACACGTCCTCAAGGCCTCGCTACCTTAATGCTCATACGTAGAAGCAATGCGAATTCTTCAACGCCCGGCCGATCATACGTATGAGCATTCACGGAAGATCGGCGGGCACATCCAGTCAAGGGAGACAGGAATGTCCAGAATGTCACGCACCGTCGCCGTGCTCACGGCGCTCGCGCTCGCCACAGGATTGAGCGCGTGCTCGCCCGGGACAGCAGCCTCGAGCGCTCGTACCGACACGATCGTCTACGGCAAGTCGGACGGCGGCACCACGTACGTGCGCAACTACAACGTGCTCGGGCCGGCCACCGAGAAGGCCCCGAACTCCGAGCTCATCTACGAGCCCCTCGCCCGTGTCGACTACAGCGACGGCGCCCTGGTGAAGCCGTGGCTCGCGGAATCGCTCGGCTTCGACGAAGCCGGAACGACGCTCACCATCACCCTGCGCGATGACGTGACGTTCTCGGACGGCGACGCCTTCGACGCCGACGATGCGGCGTACTCGCTGTCGCTCCCGCTCGAGAACCCCGCACTCAACCTCGCCGGAGTCACCTACACTTCGGTCGAGAAGGTCGACGACCTCACCGTCGCGGTCACCTTCGATTCCCCCTCCTTCGCCGCCCTCAACCAGTTCGCGTCGAGCTCGCTGCCGATGGTGCCGAAGCACATCTGGGAAGAGCAGGACCTCACGACCTGGACGAATCCCGACCCCATCGGCACCGGGCCGTTCACGCTCGATGCCTTCGCCGCGCAGCAGGTCACACTCAAGGCGCGCGACGGGTACTGGGGAGGCGAGATGCCCATGACCTACTTCAAGATCCTCGCCACCAACGGCGAGACCGTGAAGGCGCAGCTGCTTCGCGGGGACGTCGACTGGGCCCCAACCGGATGGCCGGGGGCCGAGGAGGAGTTCGTGGCGAAGAACCCGGAGACGAACCTCTATCAGCTCTATGCCACCGGCGGTGCGTACTCGATGATGTTCAACACGGCGCAGGCCCCGTTCGACGACGCGAATCTGCGGAAAGCGCTCGCGTTGTCGATCCCGCGCTCCGACATCACCGCGACCCTCAACCGCCCCGGCACCGAGGCAGGACCGACCGGTCTTGTGGACGAGATCTACGAGGAGTGGATCGCCCCGGAATACCGCGGGGTCGTACAGGAGGTCGATGAGGATGCTGCGAAGGCCGCGCTCGCCGCGAGCGGCTACGAGGTGGTGGACGGCGCTCTTGTGAAGGACGGGCAGACCTTTACGCCGCGCCTCTCCTTCAATCAGGACTTCGGCTGGAACGCCTACGCGGACATCATGATCAACAGCTGGCAGAAGGTGCTCGGCATCTCCGTGGCGCCGGCCGGCGCTCCTGGGGCGACGCTCTATGACCAACAGAAGACGGGAGAGTTCGATCTCACGATCGCGACGACCGGCGGTGCGGGCGTGTACGGCGTCTACAGCTTCCTCGACAGCCGCTATGCGGAACCGATCGGCACGTCCGCCGCGACGAACATCGGCCGCTGGAACGATCCGGAGACCGACGAGATCCTCACGGGCATGACCCAGGCCTCCGACGTGGAGACGATGAAGTCGCTCGCGCTCGATATGCAGAGGATCGTCGTGGACGAGGTTCCGTTCACGCCCCTCTACAACTCCTACTGGTTCGTCGATGTGAACGCGTCGAACTGGACCGGTTGGCCGACACCCGAGGACTTCACCGCCGTGCCGTTCCCGAGCCTCGGTCCGGACACGGTCCTGACGCTGCTCTCGCTCGAGCCCGCATCATGACGAGCACCGCCAGCGCGGTCTCGGCGGCCGCGGCCGACACCGCGCCCGCCGAGGCCCCGCTCGCGCCGAGGAAGCGCAAGCGCGGACGGTTCCTGTTCCGCCGCCTCGGCTTCTATCTCGTGGCCGCGTGGTCGGCGATCACGCTCAACTTCATCATCCCGCGCCTGATGCCCGGCGACCCGTCGGCCGCGATCATCGATCAGCTCGAGCGGGTGAGCGGGCAGTCGCTGCCTCCGGACACGCTCGTCTCGATCCAGGGTCTCTTCGGCAACCCGGACGACAACCTGTTCGAGCAGTACGTGGCGTACCTCGGCCAGCTGGCGCGCTTCGACCTGGGCGTGTCCATCGTGAACTTCCCGGTGCCCGTCGCCGATCTCGTGGCGGCGGGCCTCCCCTGGACGCTGCTGCTGGTCGGCACCACCACGGTCGCGGCCTTCGTCCTCGGAACAGCCCTCGGCGTCGCTGCAGGATGGCGCGCCGGCACCCGCTTCGACGCGATCGTCACACCGCTCACGACCTTCCTCTCGTCCGTCCCGTACTTCTGGGTGGCGCTGCTCGCCCTCTGGGCGTTCGGCTTCGTCCTCGGTTGGTTCCCGCTCGCGGGCGGCTACGACCCCAACATCCCGATCTCGTTCGACCCTGCATTCATCGCGAGCGTCCTGCAGTACGGCGCGCTGCCCGCAGCCACGATCGTGTTCTCCGCCTTCGGCGGCTGGATGCTCGGCATGCGCAACATGACGGTCACGACGGTCGGAGAGGACTACGTCCTCCTCGCCCAGGCGAAGGGCCTCTCCCCCGCCAGGGTGCGGTGGCGCTACGCCGCCCGCAACGCGATGCTGCCCCAGTTCACGGGTTTCGCGATGGCGCTGGGCGGTGTGGTCGGCGGAGCCCTGCTCACGGAGATCGTGTTCAGCTATCCCGGCATCGGGTATCTCCTCTTCTCGGCGCTGCAGAAGCGCGACTACCCGGTCATGCAGGGTGTCTTCCTGCTCGTCACCTTCACGGTGCTCGTCGCGAACCTCATCGCCGACTCCGTGTACGTCTGGCTCGATCCCCGCGTCCGAGAGGAGAGCTGAGACGTGAAATACAACATCTTCGGCAACGGCAAGGTCGCCTTCGGGGTGGGCCTGCTCTCGTTCTTCGTGCTCCTCGCCGTGTTCGGACCGTGGTTCACCGGCTCCGTCCTGGGTCTCGATGCGCGTGCCAACGACATCACGGCGATCGCCGCTCCGCCGAGTGCCGAGCACCCGCTCGGCACCACCCAGTTCGGTCAGGACGTGCTCGCCCAGGTGATCGAGGGTGCACGGGGTTCGATGTTCGTCGGATTCCTCGGTGCGACCATCGGCACGACCATCGCGGTGCTGATCGGCGTCCCCGCAGGGTACTTCGGCGGCGCCACGGGGAATTTCCTGAACTTCCTGACCAATCTGTTCCTCGTGATGCCCGTGCTGCCGCTCATCTTCGTCCTCGCCGGCTACCTGCAGGGAACGGGACTCGTCATGATCGCGTTCATCATCGGCGTGTTCGGCTGGGCCGGGGGCGCTCGCACCCTGCGCGCCCAGGCCATGAGCGTGAGCAACCGCGACTTCGTGCAGGCCATGCGCATGCTCGGCGAATCCGACCGCCGTCTCATCTTCACCGAGGTGATGCCCCACCTCTACGGCTGGATCGCGTCCATGTTCCTCGGCGGGCTGATCGGGGCGGTCATGGCCGAGGCGGGGCTCGCCTTCCTCGGAGTCTCCGACTCGTCCGCGATCAGCTGGGGGACGATGATCCAGGCCGCCCAGCAGCAGAGCGCCGTGCTCCGCGGCCTGTGGTGGTGGTTCGTCCCGCCTGGGCTGTGCATCGCACTCGTCGGCACGGCAGCGGCCCTCATCAACTTCGGAGTGGATGAGCTCGCGAACCCGAAGCTCCGCTCGGCATCCCGCCGCGTGGCGAAGCGCACGGCCGCCGTGCAGCGCGCCGCCCTCGTCCCGGAAGGGGTCTGACATGACGTTCACCCAGGCGATGCGCGACGGCGGCACAGCCGTCACGACGGCATCCGACATCGTGCTCGACGTCGACAGGCTCTCGGTGGAGTACGCGAGCGCCGGGGCACCGGTCCGCGCCTGCACCGACGTGACCTTCCAGCTGCGCCGCGGGGAGATCCTCGGTGTCGTCGGCGAGTCGGGTTCGGGGAAATCCACCCTCATCACGGCACTGACGCGGCTGCAGCGACCGCCGGCGGTCACCACGAGTGGTCGCATCGTGTTCCATCCGCAATCCGGCAGGCCTGGTATCGACCTCGTGCAGCTCAAGCCGCGCGCGCTGCGGTCGCTGCGATGGACGAGTCTCTCGATCGTGCTGCAGAGCGCGATGGACGCACTCAATCCGGTGATGCGCGTTGGCGAGCAGTTCGTCGATGTCCTCCGCGTCCACGACCGCTCGATGAGCCGCGCGGCCGCATGGGCCGAGTCCAGGCGCCTGCTCGGCCTGGTCGGCATCTCCGCGGATCGCGCCAGGAGCTATCCGCACGAGCTCTCCGGCGGCATGCGCCAGCGCGCGACGATCGCGCTCGCTCTGGCATGCCGACCGGAGCTCGTGGTCATGGACGAGCCGACGACCGCTGTCGACGTCGTCATGCAGCGGCAGATCCTCGCGCAGGTGCTGCGGCTTCGTCGCGAGTTCGACTTCGCGGTGGTGTTCGTGACCCACGATCTCTCGCTGCTGCTCGAACTCGCCGATCGCATCGCGGTGATGTATGCCGGACGGATCGTCGAACTGGCCTCGGCACAGGACCTCTACCGGACGCCGATGCACCCGTACACGCAGGGCCTGCGCGATTCGTTCCCCCCGTTGCACGCTCCGCTCGAGCGGCTCGAAGGAATCCCCGGAACGCCACCCGATCTCAGGGCCCTCCCCTCGGGGTGTCCCTTCGCACCGCGCTGCCCGGCGGTGATGGAGCGATGCCACGAGCACCTCCCCCTTCTGACCCCGCGCGGCGACCGCTCGGTCGCCTGCCATCTCCACGATGAGGAGCTCGTCCGATGAACGAACCGGTGCTCGAAGCCGTCGACGTGGCGAAGCACTTCGCCGTCGCGAACTCCGTCGGCGACTCATCCGTCGTGCGCGCCGTGGAGGGCGCCAGCATCCGACTCGAACCTGGCCGCATCACCGCCGTCGTCGGGGAGAGCGGAAGCGGGAAGACGACGCTCGCGCGCCTCCTGGCCCGCTTCTACGAGCCGACCTCCGGGCAGATCCGACTCGACGGCGTGACCGTCGCCGGAGACGGCATCCGCAGGTCGACGGTGCCGAAGTCGTACCGGAAGGCGGTGCAGCTCATCTTCCAGGACCCCTTCGGGTCCCTCAACCCGCTCCACCGGGTGCGTCACAACCTCGAACGAGCGGTGCGTCTGCATCACGGTCGCCTCGGCCGGACGGAGGTCGATCGCCGCCTGGCGAGCCTCCTCGAGCGCGTGAGCCTCACGCCGGCGAGCGACTACCTCGACAAGTTCCCGCACGAGCTCTCCGGTGGCCAGCGCCAGAGGGTCGTCATCGCCAGGGCACTCGCGGTCGAACCGCGCGTGCTGCTCGGCGATGAGCCCATTTCGATGCTCGACGTGTCCATCCGGCTCGAGATGCTCAATCTGCTCGACAAGCTGCGACGCGAGGACGGCCTCGCGCTCCTGTACATCACGCACGACATCGCGAGTGCGCGCTATCTGTGCGACGACATCGTCGTGATGTACGCGGGCCAGATGGTGGAGGCTGGTCCGAAGGATGCCGTCATCTCCGATCCGCAGCATCCGTACACGAAGCTGCTCGTCGAGTCGTCACCGGATCCGCACCGGACCACGGCCACGGATCGCGACGACATCTTCGGCGCCGCCGACGAGCTCGGCGAGCCGCCGAGTCTCATCGACCCGCCGCCGGGATGCCGGTTCCATCCGCGATGCCCCTTCGCGATGGAGAAGTGCCGCACGACTCCCCCTCCCCGCGCGCAGCTCGCCGACGGCCGATGGGCCGACTGCTGGCTGCACGACGAGGGACGAGCCGATGAACTCGCCCACGCCACGATGACGGAACGCATCACACGAAAACTGACGGAGGAACCCCGATGACCAGCACCAACGGACGCCAGCGCGCGGCCAGGCAATCGGATGTCGCGGCGCTCGCCGGGGTCTCCCAGTCGGCAGTGTCCCGCGTGATCAGCGGAGACGCGGATTCGCGGATCCCCGAGGAGACGCGCCGTCGCGTGCTCGATGCCATCGCGACGCTCGGCTACGTGCCGAACCCGATCGCGCGGAACCTCCGCGGAAAGCGCACGCAGCTGCTCGGCGTGCACACGTTCGAGGCGCTGTTCCCCAACGCCCGCGAGAGCTTCTACTTCGAGTTCCTCCTCGGCATCGAGGAGCGCGCGGAGGAGACTCGTCACGACCTCGTGCTGTTCAGCTCGACGGGCGACGGCGGCGGTGCGCGGAAGATCTACCGCGACGAGACCAACCGGCTCACGATCGCCGACGGCAGCGTGCTGCTCGGCATGTCTCCCGATCGCGACGAGCTCGCGCGGCTCTGGCACGAGGGCTACCCCTTCGTCCACATCGGCCGGCGCGAGGTGCTCGGCGCCCCGTTTCCGTGCATCATCCCGGATTATCGGCGAGCATCCGCCGAGATCGTCCGTCGGCTGCACGACCACGGGCACCGGTCCTTCGCCTTCATCCGCGAGTCGATCGAGGGCGAGCCGTATGAGGACCGTCGCGACGGCTACCGGACCGCGGTGACCGAGCTCGGCATCCGTGATGTCTCCCCCGGGTTCCTCTATGACGAGAGCGGGCTCTCCGATGCCGTCATCGAGGGCTTCGTCGACGGCACCGTGACCGCTGCCGTGGTGGAGAGCGAACGGATCGCGGAGACGCTCCGCGGGCAGCTGGTCGCTCGCGGACTGTCGATTCCGGACGATGTGTCCGTCGCCGTCCTCGAGGACACCTCCGGTGCCGGTGTGCGCTGGGACGACCTGCGCATCCCGCGCAAGGAGATCGGACGGATCGCGGTCGAGCGGCTCATCGAGATGGTCGACGATCCGGATGCCCCGCGGGAGAGCGTGCTCGTCGCATGCACGGTGATGCCGGGCGAGACGATCACCGCGCCGCGCGGCACGGTGTCGACCGCTGCCGCGCCCTCGACGGCGGAGGGAGACGAACGATGACCTCGGCCGTTCCCGACCTCCTCGTCGTCGGCGGCGGCATCGGCGGCGTCGCCGCCGCTCTCGCCGCCGTCCGCCTTGGACGGCGCGTGATCCTGACGGAGGAGACCGACTGGCTCGGCGGCCAACTGACGAGTCAGGCCGTGCCTCCGGACGAGAATGCGTGGATCGACGAACCCTCCACGAGCCCCGGCTACGCCGAGTTCCGCCGCCGCGTCCGCGACTACTACCGGCGGAACTATCCGCTCACGTCCGCGGCCGCGGCGGCCCCCATCCTCAACCCCGGACTCGGCGTCGTGAGCCGGCTATGCCATGAGCCGCGCGTCGCCCTCGCGGTGATCGAGGAGATGCTGGCGCCCTGGGTCGCATCCGGCCGGCTCGAGGTGCTTCTGCGATATCGTCCTGTCGCGGTCGAAATGGACGGAGACCACGTGCGATCGGTGACCGTCCGTCGCGCCGACGGCACCGAGCGCGAGCTCTCCGCCCCGATCGTCGTCGACGCGACGGAACTCGGCGATCTGCTGGCGCTCGGCGACGTGGAGCACGTGATCGGCGCGGAGGGTCGCGACGACACCGGGGAGCTGCACGCCCCTGAGACGGCGAACCCGCTCGATCAACAGGCGATCTCCTGGTGCTTCGCGCTCGAACATCGCCCCGGAGAGGACCACGTGGGCGATCGCCCGGCGCGCTACGAGCACTGGCGCACGCACGTGTCGCCGTTCTGGCCCGGTCCGCAGCTGTCCTGGACCGACGTGGATCCGATCAGCCTGCGGGTGCACACGCGCCCGCTCTTCCACCTGCGCCCGACCCCCGACATGCCGTTCGATCTCTGGCGCTTCCGTCGGATCCTCGCTGCGGAGAACTTCCGCGAGGGCACGATCGACTCGGATGTCACCATCGTCAACTGGCCGCAGATCGACTACTGGGAGGCACCGATCCTCGGCGTCGACGAGGATGCCGCCGCGCGCGCTCTCGCGGCCAGCCGTGAGCTCTCGGCATCCTTTCTCTACTGGATGCAGACCGAGGCACCCCGAGAGGACGGCGGAGCCGGCTACCGAGGGCTGCGCCTGCGCGGTGATGTGACGGGCACCGACGACGGCTTCGCCAAGGCACCATACATCCGCGAAGCGCGCCGAGCGATCACGGAGTTCCGCGTGCTCGAACAGCACGTGGGCGTCGAGGCGCGCGGCCCTGGAGCCGGCAGCGAGATCTTCGCCGACAGCGTCGGGATCGGTCACTACCGCATCGACCTGCACCCGAGCACGTCGGGGCGCACGTACGTCGACATCGAGGCGTACCCGTTCCAGATTCCGCTCGGCGCACTCCTGCCGGTGAGGGTGGACAATCTGCTGCCTGCGGCGAAGAACATCGGCTCGACGCACATCACGAACGGCTGCTACCGGCTGCATCCGGTGGAGTGGGCTATCGGCGAGGCCGTGGGGGCGCTCGCGTCGTTCGCGCTCGAGCGCGGCTGCCCGCCGCGTGCCGTGCGCGCGGATGCCCACCTGCGTGACGACTACCGGCGGCTCCTCTCCGACCGTCTCGGCGTGACGCTGCAGTGGTCGGAGGAGGTGCGCACGCACCACTGGAAGCCGGATCCGGTGGATGCCCAGGACGTCCCGGTCCGCTGAGACCGGGGCTCGTGCGCCGCAACGAGGCGGCGGACGGATGAGAGGGAGAACAATGTTCAGACCACATCGATCTCGCCGGGTCGCGTTCGCGCTGACCGGCCTCGTCGCGACGGTGCTCGCGCTCGCGGCGGTGCCGGCGACGGCCACGGCAGCCCCCATCGGGAGTGCTCCGGCTCTCCAGGTGGACGGCAACTGGATCCGCGACGCGAACGGCAACGGCGTCACGCTCCAGGGGGTCTCCGTCCTCGCACCAGAGCAGAACGACGTGTGCGAGTACTGCAATTCCCGCCCCACGTCTGAGCTCATCGACCTGGCGGCGGATGCCGGGGCCGGCTGGAACTCCGACGTGGTGCGTCTACCCGTCACCGAGATCAGCTCCACGACGGATCTCGCCGCGTACGATGCGCAGTACATCGCGCCGTACGTCCAGCAGGCCGTCGATCTCGGCATCTACATCATCATCGACCTGCACCTCGTGCGGGATTACGGTGACGCGGCGGGTGCGGTCCCGCAATCGATGGTCAAGCGGTTCTGGGATTACATCGCGCCGATCTACGGCGGCACGTCGAACGTCATCTTCGAGGTGTTCAACGAACCCATCAACCCGGCCGACTGGAACACGTGGAAGAACTACATCCAGCCCGTCGTGGATTCCCTCCGGACGGCCGCTCCCGACACGCTGCTCCTGATGGGCTCGCCGCAGTGGAGCACCATGCTCAACGGCGCGACCACGAACCCCGTCGAGGACGACAACCTCGCGTACGTCTATCACATCTACCCCAACCAGGGCTCGCCGACCGCGGCGCTGCTCGACGCGAAGTTCGGAAATGCCGCCGATCAGGTCCCTGTCGTGATCACCGAGTTCGGCTGGAACCCCGAAGGCGAGTTCTCCGACGCCGTCACGCGCGGCACGACGTCCAACTGGGGCGTTCCGTTCCGCGAGTACGTGGACGCGCATCCGTGGATCGGATGGCAGGCGTGGATCCTCGACAACTTCTGGAAGCCGCAGATGTTCGACTACGACTGGAACCTGATGGGCGGCGAGTATCAGGGTCAGTTCATCAAGTCCTGGCTCGCCGGCGAACCGAACGTGTCGCCGTGCCAGACGCACGTCGCCGTCGGCGCGGACGTGCAGGTGTCCTCGGTCTACCAGACCTTCACGGGCGACAACCTCACCGACGGCGACTGCACCAATGCCGGCCGCTGGATCTCGGCGATCGGCGACACGACACCGACGGCGACCGTGACGCTCGCGGTGGCCCAGGATGTCTCGTCCGTCGGCGTCTACAGCGGCTACAGCGGCGGGACGGGAGTCGTGCTCGTGGACTTCACGATCGAGGTCCACACCTCCGCTGGTTGGCAGCAAGTGGCCGCGGTCACGAGCAATACGCAGGCGGCTCGGGATGTTCCGGTCGGCGTGAGCGGAGTCGATCAGATCCGCCTCGTGGTCACGAACCCCTCGGCCTCGACGACGGAGGCGAAGATCGCGCGCGTCTACGAACTGGCCGTGCGCGACTGACACACGTAGACAATGGGGCCCGGGGACTCCTGCGAGTCTCCGGGTCCTCTCGGTCCGGCCCGGCCCGGCATGAAGATGCCGGATCCTTCACGTGGTGCGGCGGGCGCGCCGTTTCTGACCCTCGGGGTTTCTCGCAGACGCGCCGCGGCGCCCGTCGCTTCAGCCCGGATTCAGGATCGAGCGGCCACACTGGAAGAATGCGGATCCTGGTGGTGGACGACGAGGTGCGCCTGGCCGAGGGCGTGCGCCGCGGCCTCGAGGCCGAGGGGTTCGCCGTCGATGTCGCACACAACGGCGTCGACGGACTCTGGCGGGCGCGGGAGACGCGCTACGACGCGATCGTGCTCGATCTGATGATGCCGGGCATGAGCGGGTGGAAGGTGTGCGAAGCGCTGCGCGCCGAGGAGAACTGGACGCCGGTGCTGATGCTCACCGCGAAGGACGGCGAGTGGGATCAGGTCGAGGCCCTCGAGACGGGGGCCGACGACTACGTCACGAAACCGTTCTCGTTCGCGATCCTGGTGGCCCGATTGCGCGCGCTGGTCCGGCGGGGCGCCGTCGCCCGTCCGGCGATTCTGGAAGCGGGTGATCTGCGGCTCGACCCCGCCGCGCATCGCGTCTGGCGCGGTGAGAGCGCCGTCACCCTCACCGCCCGGGAGTTCTCCGTCCTGGAGTATCTGATGCGTCATCGCGGTCAGGTGCTGTCGAAGCGCGCCCTCATCGACGGCATCTGGGACGACGACTTCGACGGCGATCCCAACATCGTCGAGGTCTACGTCGGGCACCTGCGCCGCAAGCTCGACAAGCCGTTCGGCCGTGGAGCGATCGAGACCATCCGCGGTGCGGGCTACCGGCTGGCGGCGGACGGTGGCTGACCGCGGCTGGCGCTCGGTGCGAGGCAGGACGACGTTCGGAGCAACGGTCGTCGTCGCGGTCGCCTTGCTCGTCGGAGCCTTCACGTTCTACGGCGTCCTCAGCACCAGCATCCATGGCAGCACGGAACGCGCGGCCGAGCAGCGCCTCGAAGAGCTCGCGGAACGCCTCGACGGCCCTGGCGGCGGAGACGCGATCAACGCGGTCGACGATGAGATCGTTCAGCTCATCGGCCCGGACGGGTCCGTCCGCGCCGCCAGCGAGGAAGCCCGCGAAGCGCTGGGATCGACCCCCCTCCCTCTCTCCGACGACGCGCAGACGCTGTTCGTCGACGAGGAGCAGATGCTCGTCGTCTCGGAAGATCTCGAGGGCGACCAGACTCTCGTGGCCGCCGTCTCGATGGAGGACGACGCGGAGACCCTGGCGACGGTCTCGATCCTGCTGGCCATCGCCGTCCCGCTGCTCCTGCTCCTCGTCGCGGTGACGACCTGGCTCGTCGTCGGCCGTGCGCTCCGCCCGGTCGAGCGGATCCGTGAGCGCGTCGATGACATCACCGCTGATCGCCTCCATCAGCGCGTGCCGGTGCCCGACACAGCCGACGAGATCGCATCGCTCGCGATCACGATGAACGGCATGCTCGATCGGCTGGATGCCGCCGCCACCGCGCAGCGGCGGTTCGTGTCCGACGCGTCGCACGAACTGCGCTCCCCGCTCGCGACCATCCGTCAGCACGCGGAGCTCGCGCAGGCCCATCCCGAGGTGACGAGCATCGACGAGCTGGCAGAGATCGTGTCTGAGGAGGGGCTGCGTCTGCAGGGCATCGTCGAATCCCTGCTGCTGCTCGCCCGACTCGACGAGGGCGCTGGCACGCACGACGAGGCGATGGACCTCGACGACGTCGCGCTCGGCGAAGTGCGGCGGTTGCGCGCCGCAGGGCTCGAGGTCGACGGCTCCGGCATCCACGCCGCGCGGGTGCACGGCGACCCGCGACTGCTGGGTCAGCTGGTGCGCAACCTCGCCGACAACGCCGCCCGCCACAGTCGTGGCCGCGTCGCGATCGGCGTGGCCCCTTCGGATCGGTATGTGTTCGTCACGGTCGAGGACGACGGCTCCGGCGTCCCCGCAGACGAGCGCGAGCGGATCTTCGAACGCTTCGTCCGACTCGACGAGGCGCGCAGCCGTGACGCCGGAGGCAGCGGTCTCGGCCTGGCGATCGCGCGAGGCATCGCAGCGTCCGCCCACGGCACGCTGGTGGTCGATGACTCTCGCTGGGGCGGCGCACGGTTCGTGCTCACGCTCCCCCTCCGCGACTGATCGGGCCTGGATCGTCGTTTCCTGAAGAAGCCTTCAGGACGCTTCAGGGAGGCTTCAGCACCCCTGCGACACCATCGAGACATGGACGACAAGACCCCCACCCCCGACAACACGCCTCACCAGACCCCGGATTCCGCACCAGGCGCTCCGGCGGGTCCCGTGACACCGGCGCCCGGCGAGGCACCGTATTCGGCGGCCCCCGCAGCGACTCCCGCTCCCGGCGAGGCGAAGCGCGGACGAAAGCGAGCGCTCCTCATCGGCGGCGGTATCGCGGCAGCCGTGCTGCTCGCCGGCGGCGGCATCGCGGTCGGCGCGGCGATCGGAGACGAGTTCGGCGATGACGACAGTTCATCAGCGTCCGACGGTTCGCGCCACGACGACATGACCCGCGACGACACGGACCACGATGACCGGGACCACGGTGACAGCGACGACGAGCATGATGACCGGAGTGCGTCCTCGACCCGCGGCGGCCCGGTCACCGGCATCGGCACGGCGTCGGCGGACGAGCTGATCGAGATCGCGGATGCCGCGCGCGACGCCGCCGAGGGCGATGTCACATCGATCGACGCGAAACGCGACGGCACCTGGGAGGTGCAGTTGACGAACGCCGCGGGCGATGAGACCGAGGTCCGCGTCGACGAGGGACTCACGGCATCGGTCATCTCGACCGACCCGGGTGACGGCGACGACACCGCCGCCGGCCTGAGCCTGGACGACGAGACGATCCGCGCACTGGTCAGCGCCGCACTCGCCGAAGCCGACGGGATGATCACCGACCTCGACGTCGACGGCGATGATGTGAGCCCGTACGACGCCTCGGTCCTCACGTCGGACAACCGCTCGATCGACATCGATTTCGGCGCGGACTTCGTCGTCGTCGGTACGGACATCGACGACTGAGTGGGACGTCTCTCGCCAGTGAGGGTGTCCCGGAATCCCAGCGTCAGCGACGCGCGGAGCCTCCTGCGTCACGTGGCTCCGCTGAAAGAGCTCGGGAACGACAAAGGGACCAGCCTTCGGCCGGTCCCTTTGTCGTTCTGTCGGGCTGACAGGATTTGAACCTGCGACCCCTTGACCCCCAGTCAAGTGCGCTACCAAGCTGCGCCACAGCCCGTCGCCTCCGCTCTCGCGCAGGCAACTCCACTATCTTAGCCGCACGATCTCGCGTTCGCGAACCGACATCCCTTGCCCGTGTCGGAGGTCAGGCGTACGTTGCCCTCATGCCCGCAATCACCACCGAACCCGCCACGGCCGAACGCTGGGACGATGTGCAGCACGCCCTCTCCGGAGGAGGCGACGGACGCAGCTGCCAGTGCGCCTGGTTCACGCTCACCAATGCCGAATTCAACCGGACCACCGTCGATGAACGCCGCGACCTGCTGCAGGGCGAAGTCGAGGCCTCCCCTCCCCCGGGGCTCGTCGCCTACGTCGACGGTGAAGCCGCCGGCTGGGTCCGCGTCGGCCCGCGCACCGTCCAGCGACGCATCGCCCGCACCCGCGCGATCGTCACCAGCACGCCCGAGCCCCTCGACGACGAATCGGTCTGGGCGATCACCTGCTTCGTCGTGCGCAAGGAGCACCGTGGCCTCGGCTTGAACGCCGAGCTGCTCCGAGCGGCCGTCGACCTCGCCCGCGGAGCCGGCGCACGGGTGATCGAGGCATACCCGATTGACACGTCGAACGGACGGAGCCACCCGAATCGTCTCTACCATGGGGCTCTGTCGACCTTCCTCGCGGCCGGGTTCACCGCGTCGGCGGAAGCCAGACCCGGCCATCCCCTCGTCGCTCTCGAACTCTGAAGACGAACCTCCGAGAGACGCACGATCGAGGGCGCACGACCATACGATGGAAGGATGCAACGAAGCGTCTTCGGTCGTCCCACCATCTGGTGGATGTTCGTCCCGTACGCGCTGATGTCGGTCCTGCACGTCGGCGCGCTCGCGGTCGGCAGCGACCTCGCACCTCCGACGAAGCTCTGGCTCATGCCGCTGCTCGCGATTCCGGTGCTGGTCTCGGCACGCCTGAAGCCGACCCTGGCGATCGTCCTGCTGCTGGCCGCACTGCTGTTCTCCTGGCTCGGCGACGGCGCGGGAGCCCTGTTCCCCTCGGCTCCAGAGCTCCCGCTGATGCTCGGCTTCTTCGGTCTCGCGCACATCGCGTACATCGTGCTGTTCCTGCGCGTCCTGCGCCGGCAGCGGATGCCGTGGTGGGCGCTCGTCTACGCCGCCTGGTGGGTCGCCATGATCGTGTTCCTCGGGCCGCACACCGGGAATCTGCTGATCGCCGTCGGCGCCTACGGCCTCGTGCTCGGCGCCACGGCCGCCCTGGCGACCCGCTGTCATCCGCTCGTCAGGTACGGCGGAATCTTCTTCCTCCTCAGTGACACGATCCTTGCGTTCCGCCTCTTCCTCCCCGACGCGATGCCGGACTGGACCAGTCCCGCCGTGATGGCGACCTACACGCTCGGCCAGGGACTCATCGTCGCGGGTGCTCTCGCGACCCTGCGCGAAGGGAAGATCCAGCGATGACGGATACCGTCGACTCCCCGCCTCCGGCGAACCCGGCGCACACGAAGCCGGTCCGCGTGGACAGCTGGCTGTGGGCGATCCGCGTGTACAAGACCCGCTCCGCCGCCACGACCGCCTGCCGCGCGGGTCACGTGCGCGTCAACGGCGACAAGGTGAAGGCCGCGCAGACGGTGAAACCCGGTGATGAGCTCCGGGTGCGCATCAGCGGCTTCGACCGCATCCTCGTCGTGCGGCAGACGCTCGTCAAGCGCGTCGGCGCGCCAGTGGCAGCGCTCGCATACGAGGATCGAACGCCTCCGCGCGATCCGGTCGCCGCACTCGGGGTCCGCGACCGGGGCGCAGGGCGCCCGACGAAGCGCGAACGGCGCGACATCGATCGCCTCCGCGGTCGCGACGACTGAGCGCTTGCAGCCTCAGCCGATCAGTCCACGGAGCCATCCGGCTCCCTGCACGCGAGCGCCGGCATTCTCGACCCGGGCGCGGAGTCCGCGATCGCTCGTCACGACCGTCACGGTGCGCCCCGTGTCCATCAAGCGCGTCGCCTCGGCGACGATGGCATCGTCGCCCTCCCCCGGCGCACGCACGATGCGGACCGCGTCGTCATCGGCATCCGCTTCGATCGCCTTGGCCTGGCCCTCCACGACGAAGCTGACGGAAGGGAACCAGACGTCCCCTTCGAGATCCAGGTCGGCCGCAGGCACTGCCAGTCCGGCCAGCGACGCACGCAACCGCGCGGCTGCACCCGCTCGATCGCGCCACCATCCGTCCGGCACGCTGCCGACGACATTCGCGGCATCCACGACGAGCGCGGGCTGCACCTCCAGCAGTGCGCGCAACCGGGGCCAGGCATCCCCGAACCCCGGATGCAGCGGCCGATCGTCGACGTTATCGATCGCCACCCATTCCAGCGCAACGCTCTCGGGGTCGCTGATCACCGGATCGAACGGCGCGACCACGTCGGCCACGAGCGTCGTGTAGGCCCAGATATCGAGGTCCAGCACGCTGGTGAAGCGCGGATCCAGGGCGCCTTCGGGCACTCCTGCTTCCTCGGCCGCCTCGCGCTGCGCGCCGTCGATCGCGGACTCCCCCTCATGCAGGGCGCCGCCGGGCAGACCCCACGTCCCGCCGAAATGACTCCAGGAGACCCGGTGCTGCAGGAGCACGCCACGTCGGGGATCCACCGCGAGCAGCCCGGCGGCGCCGAAGCGCCCCCAGTACCGCTCGCCCGTCGGCGCGACGACCCAGGCGTCCCCCGGGTCGCGCGGACCCTCGGGTCGACGCGGCTCACCAGGGCTCGGAGGAACGATCGTCACCCTTCCAGCCTGTCACAGCAACCGCGGCCGAGCACCAGGCGCGACCAGCGGCGTAACGGCTCTGCGAAGATTGACTCGTGAAGCTCCTCGTCGCCGCCCTCGAATCCGAACTCTCCGCCTTCCCCGCAGAGGTGCCCGGCTATGACCGGCTGGTCACCGGCCCGGGCAAGATCAAGGCCGCGTACGCCCTCACGCGCGCGCTCGACAACGGCGACTACGAAGAAGTCCTCGTCGTCGGAACCGCCGGTGCGATCGACCCGGACATCGCCCCGGGCATCCACGTCGTCGACACGGTGTTCCAGTACGACGTCATCGACGACAACGGCGTCGCCGGCCACCACGTGTCGATGCCGCAGCGCCTGAGCCTCGGCGGCGGTGACGTGATCATCGCGACCGGCGACAGCTTCGTCGACGACGCCGACACCGTACTCGCGATCCGCGCACTCGGCGGACGCCTGGTCGACATGGAGGCCTACGTCTACACGTGGGTCGCCGAGCAGTTCGATATTCCGATCCGGATCTGGAAGGCCGTGTCCGACACCGCCCAGGACGGCGCGAACCAGACGTGGGAGGCCACCGTGGCGGCCTGCAGCCGCGACTTGTGGACGCGACTGCAGGCCGAGCTCGACGCCTGACCCGTCAGCGGTCTACGACAGCACGCTCTGCGACGCCCGCGCCGCACGGAGCCGCGCTTCGGCGAGTTCCTCTGCCGCCTGCAGCGGCGTGATGCCGCGCTCGGCCGCATCATCGAGGATGCCGCGGACCGTGTCTCCGATGCCGGAAACGCGCTCCATGATCGCGGCCCGCGTGCCGCCGTGCTTCGCCTCGAGATCCAGGTAGATGACACCACCGGCGTTGACGACGAAATCGGGCGCGTACAGGATGCCACGGTCGGCGAGTCGCTGCGCGCCATCGTGCGCGGCCAGCGGGTTGTTCGCCGGCCCGCACACCGCGCGCACATCCAGCGCATCGATCACGTCATCCGTCAGCAGCCCGCCGATGCCGGCCGGGACGAACACGTCAGCGGGGACCAGATGCTCGGTACCCGGTTCGGCCCAGGTCATGCCGAGGTCAGCCGCCAACTGGCGACGCGCGGGGTTGACATCGGTCGCGGTGAGGACGGCTCCTTCGGCGGACAGCCGGACGGCGAGGCGTCCGCCGACCTGACCGAGACCGGAGATCGTGATGCGGCGCCCTGCCACCTCCGGCGATCCGGTCAGACGCTCGAGGACCGTGCGCAGCGACTCGTAGACGCCCAGGCTCGTCGGGCCGGCCGGCTCACCGGAGCCGCCGACGGCATCCGGAAGTCCGACGACATGCGAGGTGCGCTCGCTCACGGTGAGCATGTCCTCGGTCGTGGAGCCGACGTCCTCGGCCGTGCGGTAGAGGCCGCCGAGCGATTCGACGGCATCGCCGAGGTCGAGGAACGCCGCACGTCGACGCTCGGAGTCGAGGACCGTCCCCTCGGCCAGTCCGATGACCGACTTGCCGCCGCCGGCGTCGAGACCGGCCGCGGCGTTCTTGAGCGTCATCGCCGCCGACAGGCGCAGGGCATCGCCGAGAGCATCGCTCCAGTGCGGGTACGTCCACAGACGAGCGCCGCCGAGGGCGGAGCCGAGCACGGAGGAGTGCAGCGCGACGGCGATGAACAGACCGCTGCGCCGTCCCGTGATCACCTCCACGCGTTCGTGGGAGAAATCGGGCAGGGGCAGGGTGTGCGTCATCGCATCCTCTTTCGGCGGGCCTTGTGGGCGTGCTCGGTGGATGCCACGGCGTTGCGGCATCCACCTCCCATGGTACCGCCGGAGCGTCAGCGCTGGCGGCGCTCCCTCACGCGCATGTTGATGACGATCGGCGTTCCCTCGAACTCGTAGATCTCACGCAGGCGCCGCTGGATGAAGCGCCGGTAGCCCGGGTCGAGGAATCCGGTGGTGAAGAGCACGAACGTCGGCGGACGCGTCGACGCCTGCGTCCCGAACAGGATGCGCGGCTGCTTGCCACCGCGCAGCGGGTGCGGGTGCTCGGCGACGAGCTCGGACAGGAACGCGTTGAACTTGCCCGTCGGAATACGACGGTCCCAGTTCTCCAGCGCGGTCTCGAGCGCCGGCACGAGCTTGTCGAGGTGACGACCGGTCTTGGCCGAGATGTTCACCCGCGGCGCCCACGCGACGTGCGCGAGGTCCTTCTCGATCTCGCGCTCCAGGTACCGGCGACGGTCCTGGTTCTCCATGTCGTCGTCGTTGAGGCGGTCCCACTTGTTGAACGCCAGCACGAGCGAACGTCCGGACTCGAGCACGAGGTCGATGATGCGGATGTCCTGCTCGCTGATCGACTCGGAGACATCGAGCACCACCACGGCGACTTCTGCCTTCTCGAGCGCGGCCGAGGTCCGCAGCGACGCGTAGAAGTCCGCGCCCTGCTGCAGGTGCACCCGACGACGGATGCCGGCGGTGTCGACCAGGCGCCACAGCTTGCCACCCAGTTCGACGACCTCATCCACCGGGTCGCGTGTCGTGCCGGCGAGGTCGTTGACGACCACGCGCTCCTCCCCCGCCGCCTTGTTCAGCAGCGAGGACTTGCCGACGTTCGGACGACCGAGGATGGCCACGCGGCGCGGTCCGCCGATCTCGGCCTTCGCGACAGCGGAGACGCTCGGGAGCTTCTTCATGACGGCATCCAGCAGGTCGGCGACGCCACGACCGTGGATCGCCGAGACCGGGTACGGCTCGCCGAGACCCAGGTTCCACAGCACCGCGGCCTCCGGCTCCTGGCGCGCGTCGTCGATCTTGTTCGCGACGAGGAAGACCGGCTTGCCGCTCTTGCGCAGCAGCTTCACGACGTGCTCGTCGGTCGACGTGGCACCGACCTTCGCATCCACGACGAACATCACCACGTCGCACAGGTCGATCGCGACCTCCGCCTGCGCGGCGACCGAGCGGTCGATGCCCTTGGCGTCCGGTTCCCAGCCGCCGGTGTCCACGACCGAGAAGCGACGGTCCTGCCACTCGGCCTTGTAGGTCACGCGGTCGCGGGTGACACCGGGGGTGTCCTCGACGACGGCCTCGCGGCGGCCGAGGATGCGGTTCACGAGCGCGGACTTGCCCACGTTCGGGCGGCCGACGATCGCCACGACGGGGAGCGCCGGCAGGAACTCGATGCCGCCCTCTTCGCCGGCGAGGCCCGCCAGCAGCGCGGCATCGTCCTCGTCGAGGTCGTACTCGGCGAGTCCGGCGCGCAGCGCCTCGGCCCGCTGTTCCGCGAGCACCTCGTCGAGGTCGTTCATCTTCTCTTCGAGGCGGTCAGGGCCGCCCTCGTACTCTTCTTCAGCGGGCATGTTCCGCTCCTTGCTTTCGGTCGATCACCGCGAGCACGGCGTCGATGGTCTGGGGGAAATCGAGTGCGGTCGAATCGACGACCTCGACGCCGTCCGCGGCGTTGAGGAAGTCGACGACCGTGCTGTCGGCGGCGTCACGACGGTGCAGCGCCGCGGCGACGGCGGCGGCGTTCTCGTCCGCGAGCTCGCCGGCCCGGCGCGCGGCGCGCACCTCGGGAGCAGCGGTGAGGAGGATGCGCACCGGCGCATCGGGTGCGACGACGGTGGTGATGTCACGGCCTTCGACGACGACGGCGTCGAACGCGGCATCCGCCACGAGGGAGCGGAACAGTTCGTTGACCTGGGCGCGCACCTCGGGGACGCGCGCGACTCCGCTCACGGCGCCGGAGACGCGCGACTCGCGGATCGCGTCGGTCACATCGGCTTCGCCGACGCGCACGGATCGGTCGTCGGGGTCGAGCCCGATGCGCAGATCGAAATCGGATGCCGCGGCACGCACCGCTTCGGCATCCGACGTGTCGGCACCGCGATCGAGCACGTGCCACGCCAGCGCACGATAGGCCGCACCGGTGTCGAGGTATCCGTAGCCGCGCGTGCGGGCGACCGCCTTGGAGACGCTGGACTTGCCGGAGCCTGCCGGCCCGTCGATCGCGATGAACTTGCGAGCCTCAGTCATTGGTCGTCCCTGCAATCCGCCACCCGCGTTCCTGCAATCCGGTGATCGCGCCGTGCAGCGCGGCCGGAGCCACACTGATCTCGGCGAGACCGAACTGTGCGCCCGGCGAGTGCTCCAGGCGCAGGTCCTCCACGTTCACGCCGAGCTCGCCGAGCTCGCCGAAGAGTCGTCCGAGCTGACCTGCGGTGTCGTCGACCATGACGACCAGCTGCTCGAAGCGTCGGTTCTGACCGTGCTTGCCCGGGAGGCGCTCGACGCCCTCGTTGCCCTGCCGGATCGCGTCAGCGACCGCTCGACGTGCGCCCGGTGCAGCCGGATCGCGCAATGCATCGGAGACCTCACGCAGATCGTCCGCCAGCGCATCGAGGATCTCGACCACGGGCTGCGCGTTGGCACCCAGGATCTGGACCCACAGCTCCGGTGCGGATGCCGCGATGCGCGTGGTGTCGCGCACACCCTGACCTGCGAGCCGGAGGGCATCCTCGTCGGCGGAGGTGAAGCGGCCGGCGAGCAGGCTCGCCACGACCTGCGGGACATGAGAGGTCAGCGCCACGGAGCGGTCGTGCTCCTCCGGCGTCATCTCCAGCGGCATCGCGCCGACGTCCAGCGCCAGCGCTTCGACGAGAGCGAGATCGGCAGGGCGCGTCTGATCGTCGCGGCACACCACCCAGGGCCGTCCGACGAAGAGGTCCGCCCTGGCCGAGATGGCTCCGCCGCGCTCACGGCCCGCGAGCGGGTGCGAACCGATGTAGCGGGTCAGATCGACGCCGCGCTCCTGCAGCGCGCGGAACGGCTCGAGCTTCACGCTTGCGACGTCGGTGACGACGGCATCCGGGTATCGATCGAGCTCGGACTGGATGACGTCGGCCGTGACGTCGGGCGGAACGGCCACGACGCTGAGCACCGGTCGATCGTCATCGCGCGCGGCGCGACCAGCGCCGTAGTCGATGGCGAGGCGCAGCTGCGCGGGAGAGGCGTCGGCGAGCACGACATCGACGCCCTTGGCGCGCAGTGCGTGGCCGATGCTCGCGCCGAGCAGGCCGGAGCCGACGACGCGAACGGTCCCCGACAGCCGTGGGGGCACCACGGCACCACGGACCTGTTCGCTCACTGCTTCTCCTGCACGTCTCCCGGCGTCGCATCCGCAGGGGCATCACGGCGCGCGAGAGTCAACAGCGCACCGAGTTCGATTTTACTCAGTTCCCGCGACTTCCCAGCCGGGAGTGTTCCCAGGTGCAGCGGGCCGAACTGGCGGCGGACGAGTTCGGTGACCGGATGGCCGACCGCTGACATCATCCGCCGGACGATCCGATTGCGGCCAGAGTGCAGTGTGAGCTCGACCAGGCTCGACTCCTTGCCGCTCGCCGAGCTCGTCGACGTGTCCAGCAGCCGCGCCTTGTCGGCGGCGATCGGCCCATCCTCGAGCTCGATGCCCTTGGTCAGCGTGGCGATCGTCTGCGCGGTGACGATGCCCTCGACCTTCGCGATGTACACCTTGGTCACGCCGAAGGACGGGTGCGCGAGTACGTGGGCCAATGCGCCGTCGTTCGTGAGGATCAGCAGGCCGCTGGTCTCGGCATCCAGGCGTCCGACGTTGTAGAGGCGCTCCTCGTAGTCCTCGGTGAACCGGCGCAGGTCAGGCCGGCCGTTCTCGTCGCGCATGGTGCTGACGACGCCGATGGGCTTGTTCAGCATCACGTAGCGCTTGGAGACGTCGAGCTGTACGGCCGTGCCGTCGACGTCGACCAGGTCGGTCTCGGGGTGGATCCGTCGACCCAGCTCCGTGACGACCTCGCCGTTCACGCGGATGCGTCCCTCGACGATGTAGTCCTCGATCACGCGGCGGGAGGCGACACCCGCGTTCGCGAGCACCTTCTGCAGTCGGATGCCGTCGGCGGCGGGGTCTGTCATGGAAGTCATCGGATACTGCTTTCTTCGAAGCCGTTCGACCCGTCGTCGAGCAGCGGGGAGATCGGCGGGAGTTCGTCGAGGGAGTTGATGCCGAGGTTCTGCAGCAGGGCATCGGTGGTGCCGTAATTGATCGCTCCGGTCTCGGAGTCGGCGAACAGCTCGGTGATCAGGCCGCGGGCCAGCAGCGTGCGGACGACCGAATCGACGTTCACGGCTCGGATCGATGCGACCTGCCCGCGTGTGACCGGCTGCTTGTAGGCGATGACCGCGAGGGTCTCGAGCGCTGCCTGGGACAGCCGCGCCGGCGCCTGTCCTCCGACGAACTCCGCGACGAGGCCGTCGTGGTCGTCGCGGACGTACAGCCGCCAGCCGCCGCCGACCTCTCGGAGCTCGAAGCCGCGCCGCGGCCCGCTGCCGCGACCGTCGTAGTCGTCGACGAGGGTCTCGATCGCCTGCCGGACGGCCGGCACCGGTGCGCCGACGGCGGCAGCCAGGGCGACGAGTCCCAGCGGCTCCTCGAGCACGAGGAGAATCGCCTCGAGCTTTTCGGTCAGCGGGGCTTCCTGCCCTTCGACAGGCTCGGGGAGCGAGCCGGGTTCGGTCACGTCATCGGTCATAGTCGGCCCCCAGGGTCGCCAGCATCTCGTCCGACCAGGTGTCGGCTGCCCAGCGCAGCGTCAGCTCGCCGAGCGGTTCCAGTTGTTCGAAGGACAGCGCCGCGTGCCGGTACAGCTCCAGCACGGAGATGAACCTCGCCACGACGATGCCCGGCTCGTTCACGCCGGTGACCAGCTCGCGGAAGGTCAGCGATTCGGTGTTGCGCAGCAGCGTCACGACGATCGCGGCCTGCTCGCGGATGCTCACCAGCGGCGCGTGCAGGTGATCGAGCCCGACGTGCGGGATCTCCTTCGGTGCGAACGCGAGCAGCGCGAGGGCTGCGAAGTCGTCGACGCTGAGGCTCCAGACGAGCTCGGGCGTCTGCCGACGGTGCTTCTCGTCCAGCCGGACGGCGCGGACATGCCTGCGGTCCTCGCGCTGCAGGCTCCGCGCGAACCAGGCAGAGACCTCCTTGAACGCGCGGTACTGCAGCAGACGGGCGAACAGGAGGTCGCGCGCCTCGAGCAGGGCGACCGACTCCGCATCGACGAGTTCGCCCTGCGGCAGGAGCCCTGCCACCTTCATGTCGAGGAGCGTGACGGCGACGACGAGGAACTCGGATGCCTGGTCCAGCTCCTCCTCGGGGCCGAGATCCTTCAGATACGCGATGAACTCGTCGGTGACCCTGCTCAGCGACACTTCGGTGATGTCGAGCTCGTGCTTGGAGATGAGATTCAGCAGCAGGTCGAACGGGCCGTCGAAGTTCCCCAGGGAGACCCGGAAGCCGGAGTCCTCGGACGAACCGGTCTCAGGCGACGGCGCCACGGGCGACCAGCTCCCGCGCCAGCCGCAGGTACGCCTGGGCGGCGGCGTGCTCCGGCGCGAACTCGGTGATGGGGACGCCGGAGACCGAGGCATCCGGGAACTTCACGGTGCGACCGATCACGGTCTCGAGCACGTCGTCGCCGAACGCCTCGACGACGCGCTCCAGCACCTCTCGGGAGTGCAGGGTGCGAGGGTCGTACATCGTGGCGAGCAGGCCGTCGAGCTCGATGGCGGGGTTGAGGCGGTCGCGCACCTTGTCGATCGTCTCGATCAGCAGGGCGACGCCGCGGAGCGCGAAGAACTCGCACTCGAGCGGGATCAGGACGCCGTGGCTCGCGGTGAGCGCGTTGACGGTCAGCAGACCGAGCGACGGCTGGCAGTCGATCAGGATGACGTCGTACTCGTCGGCGACCTGGCGCAGCACGCGCGACAGGATCGTCTCCCGCGCGACCTCGTTGACGAGGTGCACCTCGGCGGCCGAGAGGTCGATGTTCGCGGGGATGACGTCGAGGTTCTCGACAGACGAAGGGACGATCGCGTCGTGCGCATCGCGCTTGGTGTCCAGCAGCAGGTCGTAGACGGTCAGCATGTCGTGCGTGTTGATGCCGAGGCCGGCCGAGAGCGCACCCTGCGGATCGAAGTCGACGGCCAGCACCTTCCGGCCGTACTCCGCCAGAGCCGCCGCGAGGTTGATCGAGGTGGTCGTCTTGCCGACGCCGCCCTTCTGATTGCACAGCGCGATGATGCGCGCCGGTCCGTGCGATTCGAGCGGAGCGGGTGTCGCGAAGCCGTGATAGGGACGGCCGGTGGGTCCCATCGGGGTCTCGTCCGCCTTCGACGTCTTACCCTTGGACTTCGCCGCTTTGTCAGCCACCGGTTCTCCTGCTCCCTTGTGCTCGCTCGATTCTAGTCATCACCGACCCGAACACGCCGCCCGACCCCGGCGATCCCGCCGAATCGGGCCGCCCGCAGTCCTAACGCGCTCGAGGATGCGACGTGGCGTAGATGTCGCGCAGCGCGTCGACGGAGACGTGGGTGTAGATCTGCGTCGTGGCGACGGACGCATGCCCCAGCAGCTCCTGCACCACGCGGACGTCGGCTCCGCCCTGCAGCAGGTGCGTCGCGAACGAATGACGCAGCGTGTGCGGCGACACCTCGGCCGTGATCCGGGCGGTCTCGGCAGCGGACCGGATGACCAGCCACGCGCTCTGCCTCGACAGCGGCGCTCCCCGCGCGCCGAGGAACAGCTTCGCCGTGGCGCGGCCCTTCGCGGCGAGGCCGGGGCGGACCCGCGTCAGATACGCATCGACGGCGTCGCGCGCATAGGACCCGACCGGGACGATCCGCTCCTTGGATCCCTTGCCGCGCAGCCTCAGCACCTCGCCGTATGCGAGGTCATCGACGTCGAGGCCGATCGCCTCGGATACGCGGGCGCCGGTGGCGTACAGCAGCTCCAGCAGCGCACGATCCCTGATGCCCAGCGGCTCATCCGCTGACGGGGCGGCGAGCAGACGCTCCACCTGGTCGATCGTGAGGGCCTTGGGCAGGCGCTGCGGTGTCTTGGGCGGCCGCAGCCGCCCGGTCGGGTCCTCCGGCTCGACCCCCTCGCGCACCAAGTAGCGGTGCAGTCCCCGCACCGAGGACTGCAGCCGCGCGAGACTCGTCGCCGCCGGCGCCGGGACGACCGCCGAGCGATCGGCGATGAAGCGGCTCACGATCGACCCCGTGATCGCCGAAGTGTCGTCGATGCCCGCATCCGCGAGCCACTGCGCATAGATCTCGAGATCCCGCTGGTACGCCGCGACCGTGTGCGCCGACAGGCCGCGCTCGATCGTGACGTGCCTGAGGTAGGCATCGACCGCGCGCGCGACGAGCACGTTACTGCCCGGTGCTCGCGCTCCGGAGCCGCCGCTCGGCCGCGAGCACGCCGATGGAGAGGATGCCGTTGTGCATGCGACCGGCCAGGACTGCTTCCACGGCATCCGACAGCGCGACCCACTCGACCCGGATGTCGGCTTCCTCGTCTTCGCGCTCGTGCTCCTGCGCCGCGGACGAGACACCCGTCGCGAGGAACACGTGGATCATCTCGTCGTTGCCGCCAGGGGTCGTCCAGACCGAGACCAGTGATTCCCAGTTCGCCGCGACCAGGTCGGCTTCCTCGGCGAGTTCGCGCTGCGCGGCGAGGAGGGGCTCCTCGCCGACGACATCGAGAAGACCGGCTGGGAGCTCCCAGTCCCGATGCCGGATCGGATGCCGGTACTGCTGGATCAGCAGCACCCGGCCGTTGTCATCGATCGCGACGACGGCCACCGCACCCGTGTGGGCGACGTATTCGCGGATGATCTCGCCGTCGCCGTAGGCGACGCGATCCGAGCGGACATCCCACACCCAGCCCTTGTGGACGAGATCGCTCTGGAGCACCTCAGGTTCGAAGGGCTCGTCCGTCAGCAGGGACGCGTCGTGCACGTCACGCATCGGATTCGACGTCGAACAGCTCGCTCGCGCGGTGCCGCTCGATCGCGGCGCCGACGAGACCGCGGAACAGCGGGTGCGGGGCGGTCGGACGCGAACGCAGCTCGGGGTGGGCCTGCGTGGCGATGTAGTACGGGTGCACGTCACGGGGCAGCTCGACGAACTCGACGAGATCCAGCTCGGGGTTCAGACCCGAGAACACCATCCCGGCCTCGGCGATCTGGTCCCGGAAGGCGTTGTTGACCTCGTAGCGGTGCCGGTGGCGCTCCTCGACCTCGGTGGATCCGTAGACCTCTGCCGCGATGGAGCCCTCCGCCAGACGAGCGGGGTACAGGCCCAGGCGCATCGTACCGCCCAGGTCGCCGTGGTCGAGGATGTCGATCTGCTCGGCCATCGTCGCGATGACGGGCGCCAGCGTCTCGGGGTCGAACTCGCTCGAGGAAGCGCCCTCGATACCCGCGACGTTGCGCGAATACTCGATGACCATGCACTGCAGTCCGAGGCACAGGCCCAGGGTCGGGATGCCCTGCTCGCGGGCGAACTTCAGCGCGCCGAGCTTGCCTTCGATGCCGCGGATGCCGAAGCCACCGGGCACGCAGATGCCGTCGAGCGCGCCGAGCTGCTCCTTGGCGCCCTCCGGCGTCTCGCACAGGTCGGACGGGATCCAGCGGATGTTGACCTTGGTCTCCTGCGCGAACCCGCCGGCCTTGAGCGCCTCGGTCACGGACAGGTAGGCATCCGGCAGATCGATGTACTTGCCGACCAGACCGATCGTGACCTCGTGCTTGGGATTGTGCACGGCGTGCAGGACCTTGCTCCAGCGCGTCCAGTCGACATCGGCGGCCTTCTGGTCGAGTCCGAGACGGCGGACGATGTACGAATCCAGACCCTGCTCGTTGAGCGTGGACGGGATGTCGTAGATGCTCGGCAGGTCGACGGTGTTGATGACGCCCTCGGCGTCCACGTCGCACATCAGCGCGATCTTGTTGCGGTTGGACTCGCTCACCGGGCGGTCGCTGCGCAGCACGAGCGCGTCCGGCTGGATTCCCACCTGGCGGAGGGCTGCGACCGAGTGCTGCGTCGGCTTGGTCTTCTGCTCACCGGATGCACCCATGAACGGCACCAGCGAGACGTGCACGAAGAACACGCTGTCACGGCCCAGCTCGTGCCGCAGCTGACGTGCGGACTCCAGGAAGGGCTGGGACTCGATGTCGCCGACCGTGCCGCCGACCTCGGTGATGATCACGTCGGGCTTGGGCGTCTCGTCGGCCTGCAGACGCATGCGGCGCTTGATCTCGTCGGTGATGTGCGGGATGACCTGCACGGTGTCACCGAGGTACTCGCCTCGGCGCTCGCGGGCGATCACCTGCGAGTAGATCTGGCCGGTCGTGACGTTGGCGGCCTCGGACAGGTTGATGTCGAGGAAGCGCTCGTAGTGGCCGATGTCGAGGTCGGTCTCCGCACCGTCATCGGTCACGAAGACCTCGCCGTGCTGGAACGGGTTCATCGTGCCCGGATCCACGTTGAGATACGGGTCGAGCTTCTGCATGACGACCCGCAGTCCGCGGGCGGTGAGAAGGTTACCGAGGCTCGCGGCAGTGAGCCCCTTGCCCAAAGACGAAACGACACCGCCGGTCACGAAGATGTGCTTGGTGGTGTCGTTCTTGGGCCCCGCAGAAGAAGAGTTCATCACGGGCTTCTATCCTAACAGGCAGCGGCGGTGCCGAGACCGAGAAGTTCTCGGGCGTGGGTGAGTGCGGCATCCGAATCGGTCAATCCGGACAGGAGTCTGGCCATCTCGGCCTCGCGGTCGGCGCCCTCCAGGCGCCGCACACTCGAGGCGGTGACGGCTCCGTCGCTGGCTTTCACGACGGAGAGATGGTTGCCGGCGAAGGCTGCGACCTGGGCGAGATGCGTGACCGCGATCACCTGAGAGCGTTCGGCGAGTCGGGCGAGTCGCCGCCCGACTTCGATCGCCGCAGCGCCGCCGATGCCGGCATCCACTTCGTCGAAGACGAAGGTCGGAACCGGATCGGTCCCGGCGATGACGACCTCGATCGCCAGCATCACGCGGGAAAGCTCGCCGCCGGATGCTCCGCGCGCGACGGGGCGCGGTTCGGCACCGGGGTGCGGCGCAAGCAGGATCGCCACGTCGTCGCGGCCGTGCGCGCTCTCCGAGCCGGCGGTCACGGCGACCTCCAGACGCGCGTCGGGCATCGCCAACGCGTGCAGCTCTTCGGAGACCTCGGTCCCCAGGCGCCCAGCGGCTTCCGTGCGTGCGGCGGTGAGCGCGTCGGCAGCCGCATCGAGCGCGTCACGGGCCGTCGCGCGCTCGGCTTCGAGCCGTTCGACCCGGTCGCTGTCGTCGTCCAGTTCTGCCAGCCGTGCCGATCCGGTCTCCCAGACCGTGAGGGCCTCATCCAGCGAGCCGTGGGCGCGCACCAGGGTGTTCAGCGCTGCGCGGCGCTCCTCCACGGCCGCGAGCTCGTGCGGCCCTGCCTCGTCCAGGTCGGCGAGATAGCCCGCCAGTTGACCCGCGAGGTCCGCCAGGCGATAGCCCACATCGGCCAGTGCCTCGGCGATGCCGGCCAGAGCAGGGTCGGACGCGCGTTCCAGGAGGCGCCGTGCGTCGGCGACCAGCGCTGAGGCATCCGGGTCGTCATCCTCGTTGGAGAGAGCGCTGTGCGCGAGTGCTGCGGCCTGCCGCAGCTCCTCGGCGTTCGCGAGCCGCTCGGCCCGCTCGGTGAGAACCTCGTCCTCCCCCGCCTCCGGCGCCGTGGCTTCGATCAGCGCCAGTGCCTCCCGCAACCGGGCCGCCTCGTCGGCGCGACGGTCGCGATTCTCGGTGAGCTCGCGCAGCTCGGCATCGAGCGCACGCCAGTGCTCCCACGCGTCCCCGTAGGCGCGAAGCGCGGCGGACACCGGTTCGCCGCCGAAGCGGTCGAGTGCGTCGCGCTGCGCCGCTGCGGACTTCAGCCGCAACTGCTCGGACTGGCCATGCACCACGACGAGCTGTTCGGCGAGGGCGGAGAGGACGCCTGCAGGTGCCGCGCGTCCGCCGACACTCGCGCGGCTGCGTCCCTCGGCGCTGAGCGTGCGGGAGACGTAGAGCTCGGACCGACCAGCGCCGGCGGGTTCCAGTTCTCCCCCGGCATCCGTCACGATGTCGGCGATCGGTCCTTGCTCGGGTACGACCCAGACGCCTGCCACAGACGCCTGCGCCGCGCCGGCGCGGACAGCGCCTGAATCGGCGCGCTGGCCCAGCAGCAGCCCGAGGCCGGTGACGACCATGGTCTTTCCCGCACCGGTCTCGCCGGTGATCGCGGTGAAGCCCTTACCGAGCGGCAGGACGGCGTCGGCGATCACGCCGAGGTGCTGCATCCGGATCTCCTCGATCACGCCGGTGCCTCCGTCCCGTTGCCGCGCCAGCCGGCGACCGGAAGACGGAACTTGCGCACCAGCCGATCGGTGAACGCCGCGGGGTGCAGACGTGCGAGACGCACCGGTCGCGAGGACCGTCGCACCACGACGCGTGCACCGGGCGGGAGATCGTGCGAACGTCGGCCGTCGCACCACAGGATGCCCGTGCCGCTGGTGCTCTCCAGCATCTCGATCGCGACGGATGCGTGCGGGCTGACGACGAGTGGCTTGGCGAACAGGGCGTGCGCGGAGAGCGGCACAACGGCGATCGCCTCGACGCCCGGCCAGATCACCGGTCCGCCAGCCGAGAAGTTGTATGCGGTGGAACCGGTGGGCGTCGACACGACCATGCCGTCGCAGCCGTAGCTGGTGAGCGGGCGGCCGTCGATCTCGACGACCACTTCGATCATCCGCTCCCGGCTCGCCTTCTCGACGGTCGCCTCGTTGAGCGCCCAGGTCTCGTAGACGACCTCGCCGGCGGCATCCTTCACGCGGACGGCCAGCGCCAGGCGCTCCTCGACCTCGTAGTCGCGTTCGATGACCCGTCGGACCGCGGCATCCATGTCGTCGCGCTCGATCTCGGCGAGGAAGCCGACGTGGCCCATGTTGATGCCGAGCACCGGGGCGCCGCTGTCCCTGACGAGCTCGGCCGCACGCAGGATCGTGCCGTCTCCGCCGAGCACGATGGCGAGTTCGAGCTCGCCGACCTGGATCGCGTCGCCGAGGACGTCCACGTCCGCGAAGATCTCGTCGACGGCCGCCAGCTCGGCGCGATCCTCCGCTGCCAGCACCGGACGGGCACCCGCACTGCGCAGCGATTCGACGACTCGGCGAGCTGCTGCGACGGTGTCGTCCCGGCCGGCGTGGGCGACGACCAGGATGTAGCGCTCGTTCATCGTCCTCCTGCCAGTTCGTCGATCCGCTTCGTCCATTCTGCCGGAGAGCTTCCCCGGCCGGGTGCCATGTGGACAAGGTACTCGGCATTGCCGTGGGTTCCGAGGATCGGCGAGGGCAGGATGCCGAACATCCCGAACCCGGCGTCCCATGCGCTCCAGAGCGTCCGCGACACGGCATCCGCCCGGATGACGGGATTCGTGACGAGTCCGCCCCGGACAGCGGTGCGGCCGACCTCGAACTGCGGTTTGACGAGCAGCACGACATCGGCACCGGGCGCCGCGACCTGCGCGACCGCTGCGAAGACGAGCTCGAGCGAGATGAACGACAGGTCTCCGACGATCAGCTCGGGGGCACGGGGCTCCCCGGTGGCCGCGGCGAGGTTCTCGGGGGTCATGTGGCGGACGTTGTACCCCTCGACGGCCGTGACGCCAGGGTCGGCGGCGATCGCCGGCGCGAGCTGGTCATGACCAACGTCGACGGCGAGCACGCGTGCGGCGCCGCGCTCGCGCAGCACCTGGGTGAACCCGCCGGTCGACGCGCCCATGTCGAGCGCGATGCGCCCCTCGACGGGGACCTCGAAGCCGTCGAGAGCGGCGATCAGCTTGTGGGCGGCGCGGCTGACGTAGTGATCCGAACCCGCGACAGTGATCTCAGTCGCCTCGCCGACCTGAGTGGATGCCTTGATCACGGTGCGTCCGCCGACCTGCACGAGTCCATCCGCGATCATCGTCGCGGCGTGCGTGCGCGACCGGGCGAGGCCGCGTGCCGCGAGGGCGGCGTCGAGTCGGGTCACCGCTCCGACGACTTCTCTCGCTGATCGAGTCGCGCGCCCGACTCGAGTCGCCTGGACAACTCGTCGTGCAGGCTCGAGTAGGCATCGGCTCGTGCCGCGAGCGGCTGGCCTTCGATCAGGCGCAGGCGGCTCCAGAGTCCGTCGGTCGGACCGTTCGTGCTGTCGTCGCTCACCCGACCAGCCTACGGCCGATGGAACGGATCCTCGTAGAGGCGCTCTGGCACTCGCAGCACGAAGATCGGTGTCCCGGACTCCCAGATCGCCAGCGCACCAGCGCGGAGCAGATCGATCTGCCTGGTGCCTTCGGCGAGGATCTCGACGTCGCCGCCGTTGACGCGGACGGTCGCATCCGCGACCGTCACGGCGCCGTCCTTGCGGACGGCCTGCGGGTACGGTTCGTGGAGTTCGCGCAGATCGGAAAGCACGAACGTCGGTCGCGAGTCTTCGGGTGCCGCCAGCACGTGCTTGGGCCGATCGATGCCGGTGAGCACGAGAACAGAATCGATACCGGCGCGGTTGGCACCGAGGATGTCCGTGTCGAGCCGGTCGCCGATGAAGAGGGTGCGCTGCCCGCCGAAACGTGCGATCGCCTCTTCGAAGATCGGGACCTCCGGCTTGCCTGCGACGGTGGCCAGACGACCGATCGCCGTGTGGACTGCCGAGACCAGGGTGCCGTTGCCCGGCGCGACGCCGCGTTCGCGCGGGATCGTCCAGTCGTTGTTCGTCGCGATCCACGGGATCCCGCCCTCGTCCTCGGGGAGTTTGAGGGCGAAGGCGGCTTCGGCGAGGTCGGTCCAGGCGACGTCGGGCGCGAAGCCCTGCACGACGGCGTCGGGTGCGTCCTCAGCACTGCGGGTGACGGTGTAGCCGGCCTTCTCGGCCTCGACGACGAGGCCCTCGCCGCCGACGATCAGAAGCGTCGCAGGTGCAGGAACCATGGTCGCGAGCAGGCGCATCGCCGCCTGCGGGCTGGTGACCACCTCATGCGCGGCGACGGTCAGTCCCAGCTCGGTCAGGTGCTCGGCGACCGAGGCATCCGTTCGGGACGCGTTGTTCGTGATGTAGCCGAGTCGCCGCTCGCGGGCGACGGCGTTCAGGCTGTCGACCGCGTGCGGAAGCGCTCCAGGACCGGCGTACACGACACCATCGAGGTCGGCCAGAACGACGTCCATTCCGTCGAGGGGTGTCGGCCGCTTCTTGGCGAAAAGGCCCATCAGGCCTCGTCCTCGGCGGAGTCCCCGGCGTTCTTTCGGTCGGCAGGCTTGTCGTCCGTGTCGCCGTCCTCGCCGAGGAGCTCGGCGACTTCCTGTTCGATCTCGTCGCGTTCGGAGCGCGCGGGAGCCGGCGAGGCCGAGTCGGACTCGAGTTCGGCGTCGGACCCAGCGTCTGCCGAAGTCTCGACATCAGCCTCGACCTCGACCTCAGTCTCAGTCTCAGCCTCAGCCTCAGCCTCAGCCTCAGCCTCAGCCTCAGCCTCAGCCTCAGCCTCAGCCTCAGCCTCAGCCTCAGCCTCAGCCTCAGCCTCGATGTCAGATGTCGCATCCTGCTCGGACTCGACAGCGTCCACCGCATCCACAGCGTGCACGTCGTCCATGGACTCGCCCTCGATCAGACTGTCCTCGACGATGAGTTCCTCATCGCCTTCCTCATCGAGGCCGAGCGCTTCGAGCGCGACCTCGGCGCGCTGCGCCCAGAATTCGGACTCCTCGTTGCGGCCGAGGTCCTCGAGGACGGCGGCGCGTGCAGCGAACAGCGCAGGGCTCCAGCTGAAAGCGCGATCGGGGTCGAGTTCGGGGATCTCGAGTTCCCCGAGCGCGAGCTCGGTCTCCCCCAGGTCCAGCCGCGCACCCGACATCGCGATCGCCAGAGCGACACGCACGTCGATGGGAAGCGCTGACCGGTCGACCGAGCGTCCTGTCTCGAGCGCGCGGTCCGGTCGTCCGACGCCGCGCTCGCTGTCGACCATGAGCGCGATCTGGTCCTCCTTGCCAGAGATCCGTCGGTAGGTGCGCAGCTCGCGCAGCGCCAGAGCGAAATCGCCCGTCGCGTACGCGGTGATTCCCAGAGTCTCTCGGACGATCGCGATGCGCCCGGCCCGACGGGATGCCGCGAGAGCATGCTCATGCGCCAGCGCAGGGTCCTCGTCGATCAGCTGAGCGACCACGGCGAGGTGACGCGCGACCTGGTCGGCGTTCTCCTTGCTGAGAGTCTTCAGCTCGTTGCGAGCAGCGGCCGGCAGATCGCGGGCAGTGATCTCATCCGGAATGTCCGGACCGCGCTCGGGACGCGGACGGTCATCGTAGGGACGATCGTTGCGCGGACGCTCAGCACCGCCGCGCTGCGCGTGGGAACTGCGGCCACGATCGTCACGCCGGTCCGAGCCGCCGTCACGCTTCTGGTAGCCACCGGGGCGGTCTCCGTCGCGACGCTGGTAGCCGCCGGACGAGCGGTCACCATCACGGCGCGGAGCGCTGTCCCGACGCTGGTAACCACCGTCTCGGTTCTGTCCGCGGGTCGGGCGATCGCCGTCTCGACGCTGGTAGCCACCGGCCGGGCGGTCACCATCACGGCGCGGAGCGCTGTCACGGTTCTGGTAGCCGCCCGACGGACGATCGCCGTCACGACGGGGAGCGCTGTCACGACGCTGGTAACCGCCCGACGGACGATCGCCGTCACGACGCGGGGCACTGTCCCGACGCTGGTAGCCACCCTCACGGTTCTGGCCACCGGACGGACGGTCACCGTCACGACGGGGAGCGCCGTCACGACGCTGGTAACCACCCGACGGGCGGTCACCGTCACGACGCGGGGCACTGTCCCGACGCTGGTAACCACCCTCACGGTTCTGCCCTCCGGACGGACGGTCGCCGTCACGGCGCGGAGCACCGTCACGGTTCTGGTAGCCACCGGACGGACGGTCACCATCACGACGAGGAGCACTGTCACGACGCTGGTAGCCGCCGCTCGGCCGATCACCATCACGACGAGGCGCGGAGTCACGCCGCTGATAGCCACCGTCGCGGGACGAGCTGCCACCATCGCGATAAGTCGGTCGTGAAGCAGAGCGATCTGCGCGCGGATGATCCTTGCGGCCGTCCCCTGATTTCTTGGAACGGTCGTCGTTGTCGCGTCGCGGTCGACGCTCTTCCTCATCCGGCATGATCTATGCTCTCTCCAACTTCCTGTTAACGCAAAATGGCCACCCAACCTTGGGTGGCCATTTCACAGAAGAAGTCCGGCGGTGTCCTACTCTCCCACAGGGTCCCCCCTGCAGTACCATCGGCGCTGTGAGGCTTAGCTTCCGGGTTCGGAATGTAACCGGGCGTTTCCCTCACGCTATGGCCGCCGAAACACTATTGATGTTTCAACAAAAACCTAAAGACACACGTGGTGCCTGTAGGGTTCTCGACCGTACATCGAGAACCACAAAGTGGACGCGTAGCAAATCAATCAATCGTTGATTCGAAGTGTTATCAAGTCATCGGCTTATTAGTACCAGTCAGCTGCATGCGTTGCCGCACTTCCACATCTGGCCTATCAACCCAGTAGTCTGGCTGGGAGCCTCTCACCCGAAGGTATGGAAGTCTCATCTTGAGGCCGGCTTCCCGCTTAGATGCTTTCAGCGGTTATCCATCCCGAACGTAGCTAATCAGCGGTGCTCCTGGCGGAACAACTGACACACCAGAGGTTCGTCCAACCCGGTCCTCTCGTACTAGGGTCAGATCCTCTCAAACTTCCTACGCGCGCAGCGGATAGGGACCGAACTGTCTCACGACGTTCTAAACCCAGCTCGCGTACCGCTTTAATGGGCGAACAGCCCAACCCTTGGGACCTACTCCAGCCCCAGGATGCGACGAGCCGACATCGAGGTGCCAAACCATGCCGTCGATATGGACTCTTGGGCAAGATCAGCCTGTTATCCCCGAGGTACCTTTTATCCGTTGAGCGACAGCGCTTCCACAAGCCACTGCCGGATCACTAGTCCCGACTTTCGTCCCTGCTCGACCTGTCAGTCTCACAGTCAAGCTCCCTTGTGCACTTACACTCGACACCTGATTGCCAACCAGGTTGAGGGAACCTTTGGGCGCCTCCGTTACTTTTTGGGAGGCAACCGCCCCAGTTAAACTACCCACCATGCACTGTCCCTGAACCGGATTACGGTCCGAAGTTAGATATCCAGAGTGACCAGAGTGGTATTTCAACAATGACTCCACATGAACTGGCGTCCACGCTTCAAAGTCTCCCACCTATCCTACACAAGCCACACCGAACACCAATACAAAGCTATAGTAAAGGTCACGGGGTCTTTCCGTCCTGCTGCGCGTAACGAGCATCTTTACTCGTAATGCAATTTCGCCGAGTTCGCGGTTGAGACAGTTGGGAAGTCGTTACGCCATTCGTGCAGGTCGGAACTTACCCGACAAGGAATTTCGCTACCTTAGGATGGTTATAGTTACCACCGCCGTTTACTGGGGCTTAAATTCTCAGCTTCGCCTTGCGGCTAACCGGTCCTCTTAACCTTCCAGCACCGGGCAGGCGTCAGTCCGTATACATCGTCTTGCGACTTAGCACGGACCTGTGTTTTTAATAAACAGTCGCTACCCACTAGTCTCTGCGGCCTCCAAACGCTTTCGGAGCAAGTCCTAATACGTCGAAGGCCCCCCTTCTCCCGAAGTTACGGGGGCATTTTGCCGAGTTCCTTAACCACGATTCTCTCGATCTCCTTGGTATTCTCTACCTGACCACCTGAGTCGGTTTGGGGTACGGGCGGCTAGAACCTCGCGTCGATGCTTTTCTTGGCAGCATAGGATCATCCACTTTTTATCCGCATCGTGTCTCAGCCTGTATGAGAGACGGATTTGCCTATCTCTCGGCCTACGCACTTGCACCAGGACAACCATCGCCTGGCTTGGACTACCTTCCTGCGTCACACCTGTTAATACGCTAGCCGCACCAGAACGGGTTCGTACGCTAGGCCCAGAGCGTCACCCCGAAGGGATCAGTCACTGGGATTCAGATACTTAGCACTACTGGATTAGCTTGGGCGGTTCTTCGCCGGTACGGGAATATCAACCCGTTGTCCATCGACTACGCCTGTCGGCCTCGCCTTAGGTCCCGACTTACCCAGGGAAGATTAGCTTGACCCTGGAACCCTTGGTCTTTCGGAGGACGTGTTTCTCACACGTCATTCGCTACTCATGCCTGCATTCTCACTCGTGTAGCCTCCACGGCTGGTTCACACCGCCGCTTCGCTGGCCACACGACGCTCTCCTACCCATCAATACGGCTGGACCACGAAGGCCTACCAAAAATATCAATGCCACAACTTCGGTGGCGTGCTTGAGCCCCGTTACATTGTCGGCGCGGAATCACTTGACCAGTGAGCTATTACGCACTCTTTCAAGGGTGGCTGCTTCTAAGCCAACCTCCTGGTTGTCTAAGCAACTCCACATCCTTTCCCACTTAGCACGCGCTTAGGGACCTTAGATGGTGGTCTGGGTTGTTTCCCTCTCGACTATGAAGCTTATCCCCCACAGTCTCACTGCTGCGCTCTCACTTACCGGCATTCGGAGTTTGGCTGACGTCAGTAACCTTGTAGGGCCCATCGGCCATCCAGTAGCTCTACCTCCGGCAAGAAACACGCAACGCTGCACCTAAATGCATTTCGGAGAGAACCAGCTATCACGAAGTTTGATTGGCCTTTCACCCCTATCCACAGCTCATCCCCTCAGTTTTCAACCTAAGTGGGTTCGGTCCTCCACGACGTCTTACCGTCGCTTCAACCTGGCCATGGATAGATCACTTCGCTTCGGGTCTAGGACATGCGACTGAATCGCCCTATTCAGACTCGCTTTCGCTACGGCTACCCCACACGGGTTAACCTCGCCACATATCGCTAACTCGCAGGCTCATTCTTCAAAAGGCACGCTGTCACCCCTACTAAGGAGGCTCCAACGGTTTGTAAGCAAACGGTTTCAGGTACTATTTCACTCCCCTCCCGGGGTACTTTTCACCTTTCCCTCACGGTACTTGTCCGCTATCGGTCATCTGGGAGTATTTAGGCTTATCAGGTGGTCCTGACAGATTCACACGGGATTTCACGGGCCCCGTGCTACTTGGGATCCTCTCCACGCCAGAACACATGTTTCGACTACGGGGCTGGCACCCACTACGGCCCGCCTTTCAAGACGGTTCGTCTACACGCTTCTGTAACGCCACCAATTCGGCAGAACTGGTAGGAAAGTCCCACAACCCCGAACATGCAACTCCTGCCGGATATCACACACACTCGGTTTAGCCTCATCCGCTTTCGCTCGCCACTACTCACGGAATCACATGTTGTTTTCTCTTCCTGTGGGTACTGAGATGTTTCACTTCCCCACGTTCCCTCTACCCGCCCTATATATTCAGACGGGAGTCACTAGGTCGGCACGCCGCCCAGCGGGGTTTCCCCATTCGGACACCCTCGGATCAAAACTTGCTTATCAGTTCCCCGAGGCTTATCGCAGATTGCTACGTCCTTCTTCGGCTCCAGATGCCAAGGCATCCACCGTTTGCTCTTAAAGACTTGAAATCACATTGAGTTCGAATCGTCAAAAAATTGACTAATGATCTTTAAGATCATCTTCATGAACCAACCCCGAAGGATCGGTCCAAAGATGCTCGCGTCCACTGTGTAGTTCTCAAAGTACGGGCGGTACCCCTCACGCAACCCCCCACAAGGGGAAACGACAAGAGGCCCAGAGGATTCAGACAAAACGTCTGGCCCCTCAGGACCCAACAGCGTGCAGACACCCCGCTCACCAACCCCCGCATTCCAACCAACCCGAAGGCCGGCGTACTAGCAGAAATCAGCTGCGCTGATGTCATGTCAAATGTTCCACCCATGAGCTCCCAGCGAAGAACGTATGCCTTCGAACTGGGTTCTGGACACCCCCGAAGAGGTGTCAGATGCTCCTTAGAAAGGAGGTGATCCAGCCGCACCTTCCGGTACGGCTACCTTGTTACGACTTAGTCCTAATTACCGATCCCACCTTCGACAGCTCCCTCCCACAAGGGGTTAGGCCACCGGCTTCAGGTGTTACCGACTTTCATGACTTGACGGGCGGTGTGTACAAGACCCGGGAACGTATTCACCGCAGCGTTGCTGATCTGCGATTACTAGCGACTCCGACTTCATGAGGTCGAGTTGCAGACCTCAATCCGAACTGGGACCGGCTTTTTGGGATTCGCTCCACCTTACGGTATCGCAGCCCTTTGTACCGGCCATTGTAGCATGCGTGAAGCCCAAGACATAAGGGGCATGATGATTTGACGTCATCCCCACCTTCCTCCGAGTTGACCCCGGCAGTATCCCATGAGTTCCCACCATTACGTGCTGGCAACATAGAACGAGGGTTGCGCTCGTTGCGGGACTTAACCCAACATCTCACGACACGAGCTGACGACAACCATGCACCACCTGTTCACGAGTGTCCAAAGAGTTGACCATTTCTGGCCCGTTCTCGTGTATGTCAAGCCTTGGTAAGGTTCTTCGCGTTGCATCGAATTAATCCGCATGCTCCGCCGCTTGTGCGGGTCCCCGTCAATTCCTTTGAGTTTTAGCCTTGCGGCCGTACTCCCCAGGCGGGGAACTTAATGCGTTAGCTGCGTCACGGAATCCGTGGAAAGGACCCCACAACTAGTTCCCAACGTTTACGGGGTGGACTACCAGGGTATCTAAGCCTGTTTGCTCCCCACCCTTTCGCTCCTCAGCGTCAGTTACGGCCCAGAGATCTGCCTTCGCCATCGGTGTTCCTCCTGATATCTGCGCATTCCACCGCTACACCAGGAATTCCAATCTCCCCTACCGCACTCTAGTCTGCCCGTACCCACTGCAGGCTGGAGGTTGAGCCTCCAGATTTCACAGCAGACGCGACAGACCGCCTACGAGCTCTTTACGCCCAATAATTCCGGATAACGCTTGCGCCCTACGTATTACCGCGGCTGCTGGCACGTAGTTAGCCGGCGCTTTTTCTGCAGGTACCGTCACTCTCGCTTCTTCCCTGCTAAAAGAGGTTTACAACCCGAAGGCCGTCATCCCTCACGCGGCGTTGCTGCATCAGGCTTTCGCCCATTGTGCAATATTCCCCACTGCTGCCTCCCGTAGGAGTCTGGGCCGTGTCTCAGTCCCAGTGTGGCCGGTCACCCTCTCAGGCCGGCTACCCGTCGACGCCTTGGTGAGCCATTACCTCACCAACAAGCTGATAGGCCGCGAGCCCATCCCAGACCGAAAAATCTTTCCAAACGTTGACCATGCGGTCACGTCTCATATCCAGTATTAGACGCCGTTTCCAGCGCTTATCCCAGAGTCCGGGGCAGGTTGCTCACGTGTTACTCACCCGTTCGCCACTGATCCACAAGAGCAAGCTCCTGCTTCACCGTTCGACTTGCATGTGTTAAGCACGCCGCCAGCGTTCATCCTGAGCCAGGATCAAACTCTCCGTAAAAAAGAAATGCATACCACCACGGGGAAAACCGCGACAGCAGCGAGTTTGAAACTGACCAAAGAGACAAAATCAACTGACTTCATCCGAATGCCAACCCCCAACAAAGAAGGTTGGTCTTTGATCCAAAGGAATTCTCACCCCCACCGAAATGGAGACGAGGATAATTTGGCATTTGACAAGTGCACGCTGTTGAGTTCTCAAGGATCAGACGCTCCCCCGACCCAGCCTCACGACCAGGCCCGAAGGGCAACTTCTCTATCTTACCTCGCTTGATCCGTTTGTCAAATCGGCGAGCCGAGCGAACTCGACCCTCGATCCGTGGACCGCAAGGCTTCCCGCAACCGATCTCGCACCGAAGTGTTGGAACTGTTTTGGGAGGTGGTTAGCCACTTGAGGGGAGCTGACCTTCTGGTCTCTCTCAACCCTGTGGGGCGAACAGGTAATAATTTACGTGGGATCCGGGGGTCGGGCAAATCCTGGCCGACTCCCGGGCGTGTCGCCCGTTTCCACGGCTCGCGATCTCCGCTCACGAGTCGTACGATCGGCCCATGCCGGCCCTCCCCTCTCGCCTCTCGGTCGACGCTCTCGCCCGAGCGAGCGTCTCGACCGTGTGCCGGGCCGCACGGCATCCTGCCGTCGACGTCTCGCTGCTCGACCTCGATCGCATCTCCATGGCGTACCGGAGCGATCGCCACCTCACGATCGACACTCGCTCACCCGATGTCTGGTCTCCCCTGTCGGGGTTCTGGCGCGTGGCCGACGGGTGGGTCCGCACCCACGGCAACTACCCGCACCATGCTCAGGCACTCAGGCGCGCATTCGATCTGGGCGTGGATGCCGGCGCCGACGCTCTCTCGTCCGCACTCGCCGAGCGCTCCCCGACCGAAGCCGTCCGGCAGATCACGGACGCGGGCGGACTCGCCGTCCCCGTCCTCCCGGAGGATCCGGCCACCGATCGCGCACTCCGCGCCATTCCGCTGGTGGAATCCACTCCCCTCGGGCGGGTCACCCGCCGTCGTTCGCCCACAGGGGCGGGCCTCGTCGGCATGCGCATTCTGGATCTCACCCGCGTCATCGCCGGGCCGGTGTGCACACGGACCCTCGCTCTTCTCGGGGCTGACGTGCTGCGCATCGATCCGCCCGGCCTCACCGAGCCGGGGTGGCAGCATCTCGACACCGGTCACGGGAAGCGTTCGACGATCCTCGATGCGCGTTCTGAACGATTCGAAGAGCTGCTCGCCCGCGCCGACGTCATCGTGCTCGGGTATCGCCCATCCGCTCTCGCTCGGCTCGGCCTGTCCCGCGCGGCTCTCGCCGAACGGCACCCCGGCCTCATCGTCGCCGAACTCAGCGCCTGGGGACACGAGCACCCCGACCGCCGCGGGTTCGACAGTCTCGTCCAGGCCGAATCGGGCATAGCCATGATCGAGTCGCCCGACGGCGAACGACCGGGCGCCCTCCCCGCCCAGGCGCTGGATCACTCAGCCGGCTACCTCCTGGCCGCCGCCGTCTGCGATGCCGTGCGCCGCCGTGACGAAGACGGCACCGTCCTGGCCGTGCGCACCTCGCTGCGCCGGGTCGCCGCCGAACTGCTCGGGATGCCGCGCACCGACGACCCCGGGCCCGAAGCGTCGATCGATCCCGCCGCGCACACCGAGCGCTTTTGCGTCGACGGCCATGATCTCGTCACCGTGCGCTCGGCGATCCCCGGACTGTCTTTCAGCGCTCCTCGACCGTGGGGACGCGACCCGGCGATGTGGTGATCAGCGCGTGCTGCGCCGGATCCCGATCAGGACGCACAGCGCAGCCGTGAGAACACCCCAGACCGCACACGCGGGCGGGAGCACCCGGTACGCCAGGTGCTGCACGGTGAAATCCTCGATGAACGGGCCGAACGCGAGTATGCCCGCCACCCACGCGATCACGAGCACTGCCGGCAGCGAGAGCCACCAGGCGACACGGACCCAACCAGGCAGCAGTCGCTCGACGGCGGCGCGCGGCATCCGATGCTGCAGCCACACCAGCATCCAGATCCCGATGATGATCAGGCCGAGCGCACTCGAGCCGTGCTGAAGCCACTTGAATCCCTGCAGCGGGCCCCACTGGGCATCCAGGATCGGAAGCAGCCGGCTCCCCCAGCGCCCTTCGTGCGTGAACAGGTCCCACAGGATGTGGGATGCCACCCCGATCAGAAGGGATGCGGCGAGCAGCAGCGGATACCAGCGGTTCTCGCCCGCGCCGACAGCCTGTCGAGTCGCAGCCCACGGACGCTGGTTCCATTCGCGGGGAAGGCGAGCGGCCGCCCACGTCGGCGAGAGCTCTGCGACCGATGGTCGCAGCAGCACCCGCCAGACGAGGAACAGCACGAAGGCGATCAGACCGGTCCAGATGAGATTCGTCCAGGTGTGAGTGAACCCGTACCCCAGGCCGGTGCCGCGGACGAACAACGGAAGATCCGGCGTCATCGCGCCGATCGCGATCGCCGAGGGGATCAGAGGCGTCCGCACGAACGGCAGCGCCACGACGGCATGACTCGGCGTGAACGGCACGGTTCAGCCGATGAACACGCCCGCGAGCGTCTTCTTGCCTCGACGAAGCACGGAGACTCCGCCGGGCAGAGTTCCCTGCACCGAGACCGACTCGTCCTCGACGCGGACGCCGTCCAGCGTCACTCCGCCCTGGGAGATGGCGCGCCGCGCCTCGGAGAGACTCGAGACCAATTCCGTCGCGACGAGAGCGTCCACCACCGACGTGCCCGCGGGCACCGTCGCGTTGGGCAGCTCCGTCAGCGCCGAGCGCAGCGTCCCGGCATCCAGAGTCGTCAGGTCGCCCTGACCGAACAGCGCCTCGGATGCCGCGATCACCGCCGCCGTCGCATCGATGCCGTGCACCGTGGCGACGACCTCGAGTGCGAGCCGCTTCTGCGCGGCACGACGGAACGGCTCGGTCTCGACCAGTCGCGCGTACTCGTCGATCTCGGCCTTGGTGAGGAAGGTGAAGACCTTGAGACGCGTGACCACATCGGCGTCGTCGGTGTTGAGCCAGAACTGGTACATCCGGTATGGGCTGCACATCTCGGGGTCGAGCCAGATCGCATTGCCCGCGCTCTTGCCGAACTTCGTGCCGTCGCTGTTCGTGATCAGTGGCGTACCGATCGCGTGCACCGAGACACCCTCGACCCGGTGGATGAGGTCGGTGCCGCTGGTGAGGTTTCCCCACTGGTCCGACCCACCGGTCTGCAGCACGCAGCCGTAACGGCGGTAGAGCTCGAGGTAGTCCAGGCCCTGCAGGATCTGGTAGCTGAACTCGGTGTACGAGATTCCTGCCTCGGAGTTCAGCCGCGCAGAAACGGCATCCTTCTTGATCATCGTGCCGACGCGGAAATGCTTGCCGATACCGCGCAGGAAGTCGATGGCACTGAGCGGTGCAGTCCAGTCCAGATTGTTCACGATACGCGCGGCGTTGTCGCCCTCGAAGCTCAGGAAACGCTCGACCTGGGCGCGCAGTTTCCCGACCCACTCTTCAACGGTCTCGACCGGGTTGAGCACGCGTTCGGTGTCGCGACCGCCCGGGTCGCCGACGAGACCCGTTGAACCTCCGACGAGGCCGAGCGGCTTGTGGCCGGCCAACTGCAGTCGTCGCAACGTCAGCAGCTGCACGAGGTTGCCGAGGTGAAGGCTGGGAGCTGTCGGGTCGAACCCGCAGTAATACGTGATCGGGTCCCCGGCGAGAAGGGCGCGCAGCGCCTCCTGATCGGTGGACACGTGGACGAGGCCACGCCAGACGATCTCGTCCCACACGTTCTCGAACGCGGGGTCGATCGCCTGCGGAGCAGTCGTCAGATCGGTATTCGACACGCGCTCCAGGCTATCAGCGCGGCGCGCTCGCTCCGGTCAGGCGTGCACGCCCCACCACACCAGGAATGCCGCTCCGAGCGCGATCACCCAGCTGACGAGGCTGCCGACCAGGAAGTATTCGGCGCGGGCTCCCGTCTCGCCATCCTTGGAGATCTCGGGGAACCGCACGATGCCCTTCGCCGCCAGCATCGCCGCGAGGATCGGGTACGCAGCGGTGAGAGTGAGCATGAACACGATCACGCGCTCGAGCGGCCCGATCAGGCGCCCGCCTTTGAATCCGCCCCGCTGCGACGACGCTGCTTCGACGGCCGTCTTCCGACCCTCGTCATCCGCGTCGTCCCCGCCATCCGTCGGGGCGTCTGGCACCTCGGCCACGGTGGCCCGCGACGCGATCCCGGCGTCGTCCGGCCGCCAGGTGTGCTCGCCCGAGAGCGCTGCCCTGACCACGAGATTGGCGGATTCCAACAGGAACGCCACCACGCCGACGACGAGGACCGCCAGGTCGAAGGGGATCGCTCCGAACGGGGAATCCATGTTCCAGGACAGGCCGATGATCCCGGCATCCGGGCGTGCGCCGGCCCACACGACCGAGAGCGCGGCGACGAAGGCCAGCGCGACCGCCGGCCAGAAACCGGCCCTCGAATCGCGGTCTCTGGGCATGACCCACACCCAGGCCGCACCGGCCGCGATCGCCAGGATCATGGGCAGCAGCGCGTCTGAGACGCTGCCGAGCACGAGCAGCACGATGAGGGTCGCCAGATAGCCGATCCACCGCCGCGGCACGAACTGGCGCACGAGATCGACCGCGCCGACCGCGAGCAGCAGGAACCCGGCGAGGATCATGAGGTCGCTCCTCTCATCTGCGCGACTCCTTCGATGAGTGCCGCAGCTCCCGCGCTGCGCAACGACTTGGACACGCTGGGCTGCGTGATGCCCTCGGTTCGAGCGAGCTCGGCCTGGGGCGTGCCGATCAGGCGCCCATAGGTGAGCCGGCGCTCGCGCTCGCTCATCGCGCCGACCAGTTCGTCACGGGCGAGCAGGTAGGCGTTGGATGCAGCGATCACGGACTCCATGACCTCATCCTGCCCCTGGGCACCGACGATCCAGGTGCGCATGCGCGGCACGGCGCGCTGCTCGCGTGCGTGGACCGTCTCGATCGCGTCGCGCGCGGCGTACCACCCCGGCCCGTCCGAGAGGTCGCCGTGCGCCGAGTCGATCGCTCGGATCGCGCCCACCCCGATGCCGAATCGGAAGGAGATGCCGTCCGGGAGGGCGAGCTGGAGCATGAGCAGCGATGTCAGTGCATCGCCGAGTCGCGCGTAGACGGCCTGCTGCTCGTCCCCTACGGTGGGCCTCAACGGCTGCGTCGCGAGCGGGAGATCCGCTTCGACGCGCGTGATGGTCTCATCGAGCACCCGTTGTGCGGATGCTCGATCCTCGAGGCTACGGGAGCCGACGATGTCGGCGATCACGGCGATGACCATGCGATAACCATAACACGCATAACTCAGAAACATGCACTGATTGGCTATTAATTAATAACATGCCCTATACGAGCATTCCCTGGCGACAGGGCACCTGGACTCATCTTCCCGAGGCGACCGCCGAGGACGGCCATCTCGACGTCACCGCCGTCGAGGGAAGCGATGCCTGGCGACGCACGGCGTACGGATTCATCCACGACAGCGAACACGCCCTCACCGCTCCGCTCGCCGTCGGCGAGGCGATGGAGGTCGCCTTCCGCGCACCCTGGGACGGACAGTTCGACCAGGCCGGCATCTTCGTCCGCATCGACGACGAGCATTGGATCAAGGCCGGCGTCGAATTCGCCGACGATCACCTCGGCCTCGGCGCCGTGGTCACGGACATCCGCTCGGACTGGTCGGTCGGCTTCGTCGACGAGTGGCGGGATGCCGAGATCACCGTACGCGTGAGCCGCTGGCCGGACGCGATCATCGTCCGTGCGAAGGCGGACGACGGAGCATGGCGTCTCGTACGGGTGGCGCCGTTCGATCCGGAAGCCACGGCGACCGCCGGACCGTTTCTGGCGGCGCCGACGCGTTCAGGACTCGTCGTGCGATTCACCCGGTGGACCCGCTCGGAGGCCGACGAGTCCCTGCACTGACCGCCTGGAGGTGCGGGGGGTCAGAGCCCCAGCGCGTGCGCCGCGTTCTGGGCGCGGGCGATCAGCTCGGCGCGCTGCTCGGCGACGCGCACCCCTGCCGTGCCGCCGGCACCCGTCCGCGACGCGACCGAGCCCTGGATGGACAGCACTTCGCGCACGTCGGGTACGAGATGCGGCGAGACCGAGAGCAGCAGCTCGTCTGAGGCATCCTCCAGCCCGATCCCCTGTTCCTCGCATGCACGCACCAGCGCACCCGAGATCTCATGCGCGTCCCGGAACGGCACCCTGCGCTTCACGAGCCACTCGGCGACGTCGGTCGCGAGCGAGAAGCCCTGCGGGGCGAGTTCTGCCATGCGCTCGGTGTCGAAGCGCAGCGTTGCGATCATCCCGGCGAACGCCGGCAACACGACCTCGAGCGTCTGCACAGAGTCGAACACCGGCTCCTTGTCCTCCTGCAGATCGCGGTTGTACGCGAGAGGGAGTCCCTTGAGGGTCGCCAGGAGACCGGACAGATTGCCGATCAGCCGACCGGACTTGCCGCGGGCGAGCTCGGCGATGTCCGGGTTCTTCTTCTGCGGCATGATGCTGGAGCCGGTCGAGTAGCTGTCGTGCAGCGTGACGAAGCCGAACTCGCGGGTGTTCCAGAGGATGATCTCCTCGGAAAGACGCGAGAGGTCGACGCCGGTCATCGCCGCGACGAACGCGAACTCCGCGACGACGTCACGGGCGGCGGTGCCGTCCAACGAGTTCTCTGCCGGACGATCGAGGCCGAGTTCGCGCGCGACCAGAGCCGGATCGAGCCCGAGCGTCGAGCCCGCGAGCGCTCCCCCGCCGTACGGCGAGACCCCGGCGCGGACGCGCCAGTCGACCAGCCGCTCCAGTTCGCGCACCAGCGGCCAGGCGTGGGCCTGCAGATGGTGCGCGAGGAGCACGGGCTGAGCGTGCTGGAGGTGGGTGCGGCCGGGCAGGATCGCGTCGGGATGCGCCTCGGCCTGGGCGACGAGCGCATCGATCACGCGCAGCAGATCGCGGGCGATGACCTTGGCATGGTCGATCAGGTACATGCGCACGAGCGTCGCGATCTGGTCGTTGCGGCTTCGCCCCGCACGCAGCCGCCCGCCCAGTTCAGGACCGAGCTCGGCGATCAGCGCCTGCTCGAGCGCGCCGTGGACGTCCTCGTCCGTCGGCTGCGCGACGATCGTTCCGTCCGCGACCTTGCGGGCCACGGCATCCAGCCCCTCGTGCATGCGACGCGCTTCGTCCGGCTCGAGATAGCCGGCGGCCTCGAGCGCCGTGGCGTGCGCATGCGAACCAGCGATGTCGTAGGGGGCGAGGATCCAGTCGAAGTGCGTGGAGCGGCTCAGCTCCACCAGTTCCGGTGACGGTCCGCTCGCGAATCGTGCGCCCCAGAGCGCGCCTTCGTTCGTGCCGTCCTGCTTCGCCTCGCTCATGGATTCAGCCTATCGACCATGCGGGGCCGCGCCGGAACCACGATCTTCGCGGTACGGTCGAGCAGCCACTCCAGCGGGCCGCGGCCGATCAGCAGCGCCCACGCGGTGCATCCGATGACGGTGCCGATCGTGAGCGGCCAGAACGGCTCCAGCGCTCGGAACGCCAGGAGGTCCTCGGTGTCGCCGATCGTCGTGAGGGCGACCGCCGCCCAGATGAGCAGCTGCGCCGTGTAGGCCGTGAGCGGCATGGCGCCCACGGCACGCAGCGGCAGCACCAGCATCCGGATCGCATCGGCTCTGCAGAGGAGCAGGCACACGCCGATCACGGCGATCGCGAAACCACCGGTGCCGAACACCTCGAACAGCCCGGACGAGTGCGGCTCCGCGGTGAGCACGGACTGCAGGTACAGCGACTCCGGCGGTGCCGTGGACATGCTGTACCCGACGACGGCGAGAGCGGACCCCGCGCCCAGCATCCAGAGCTGCGTGCGCAAGCGACGGACATCCGCCCTGGCGATGCCGAGCCCGGCGAGCACGAAGGCGATCCAGACCGGGAACGGGTAGTTCCAGCCCAGCGCCGCCGAGATCTCCTCCCCGAACGGACCGTGCCAGAGCGGCAGCTCGTTCAGCAGCGGCTGCACGAACGCCATCACGGCCCCGATCCCGGCGGCGGCCCACAGCACGGCACTCGCCGTCAGCGCCGTGAACGGAAGGACGAGCAGGAAGAGGAGAGCGTACGCGGGCAGGATCACGTACACGGGCACGCCAGTGAGGATGAGCAGGATGCCGACCAGCCACAGCATCCCGGCACGCACTGCCAACCGGCCGCGCGCCGTGCGCATGCGGTCGCCGGTGAGCGGGACCGCGCCGCCGGTCACCAGCCCGACCGATACCCCGGCGAGCGTGGCGAACAGGATGGACGAGCGCCCGTCGACGATGAAGAGCCAGGTCGACGGATCGCTCCAATCCCAGTGGTCGGCCGTGACGAGCAGGTGCGCCGCGAACATGCCGATCACGGCCAGTCCGCGCGCGAGATCGACGCCGCCGATGCGCGCCGGGCCGTTCAGCCGCCGCCAGCGGCCTGCCAGCCCGGACGCCATCGGCTCAGCCCTGACGCAGCAGCCAGACCAGCAGCGCCTTCTGGGCATGGAGCCGATTCTCGGCTTCATCCCACACGACGCTCTGCGGGCCGTCGATCACTTCGGAGTCGACTTCGTAGCCGCGGTCGGCCGGGAGGCAGTGGATGAAGATCGCGTTCGGATCCGCGATCTGCATCGTCTCGGTGGTGACCTTGTAGCCGCCGAGGTCGCGGATGCGCGCGAGCTTCTCCTCCTCCTTGCCCATCGAGACCCAGGTGTCGGTGACGACGACATCCGCGCCGGCCGCGGCCTCGTTGGGGTCGGTGTAGAGCGCGATCGAACCGCCGGTCTCCGCGGCGCGCCGATCGGCGGCCTCGATGACATCGGCCCGTGGCGCGTACTCGGCGGGAGACGCGATGCGCACGTGCATTCCGGCCGTGACGCAGGCCAGCGCGTAGGAGTGCGCCATGTTGCTCTGTCCGTCGCCGAAGAACGTCAGCGTCAGCCCCTTCAGCTCGCCCTTGTGCTCGCGGATCGTGAGGAGGTCGGCCAGCAGCTGACACGGGTGGAAGTCGTCGGAAAGGGCGTTGACGACCGGCACGCGCGTCCCGGCGGCCATCTCCTCCAGCCCGGCCTGCGCGTAGGTGCGCCACACGATCGCCGCGACCTGGCGCTCGAGCACCCGTGCGGTGTCCGACGGGGTCTCCTTGCCGCCGAGCTGGCTGCTGGCGGTCGTGATGATCAGCGGCGATCCGCCGAGATCGGCGATGCCGACCGCGAACGACACGCGCGTGCGGGTGGACGACTTGTCGAAGATCACGGCCACGGTCTGCGGACCGGCGAGCGACTTGTCGGCCCAGCGGTCCTTCTTCAACTCGACGGCGAGATCGAGGATCTCGGCCTGCTCGGCCGGGGTCAGGTCGTCATCGCGCAGCAGGTGGCGGGTCATGCGGAAGCACTTTCGGTTTCGGATGCCGCGAGCGACGCCTGCACATCGGCGAGCGAGGCTGCGAACAGCGTCTGGAATTCCTCGATCTCGGCATCCCCGATCGTCAGCGCCGGTGCGATGCGGACGGTCTCGGGGTTCGCGGCGTTGATGATCAGCCCGCGCTCCTGTGCCGCCGCAACGACGGCTCCGGCCAGCGGCGCACTCAGCGCGACGCCGATCAGCAGGCCCTTGCCGCGGGTGCCGTCGACCAGCGGCGAATCGATCGCGTCGATGGCCGTGCGCAGCTGCACGCCGCGCACCGCGGCGTTGTCGACGAGACCGGCGCGCTCGATCTCGGCGAGCACGGCATCCGCCACGGCCGTTGCCAGCGGATTTCCGCCGAACGTCGAGCCGTGGGATCCGGGCGTGAACAGCGAGCTCGCGGCACCGAACGTCACGAGCGCCCCGATCGGGAAGCCGCCGCCGATGCCCTTGGCCAGCGTGATGGCGTCGGGGGTGATGCCCTCGTGGCTGAACCCGAACCAGGCGCCGGTGCGGCCGGCTCCGGTCTGGATCTCGTCCACGATCAGCAGAGCGCCGTGCTTGAGGGTCAGTGAACGAGCGGCGGCGAGGTACCCGTCCGGGAGCTCGACGACGCCGGCTTCGCCCTGGATCGGCTCGACGATGACGGCCGCGACCCGGTCGTCGATCGCGGCCTCGAGCGCCTCGATCGTGGCAGGGATGTGCTCCACGCCGCCGGGCATCGGCTCGAAGGGAGCGCGCATGGCCGCCTTCGCGGTCATCGCCAGCGACCCCATGGTGCGTCCGTGGAAGGCGTTCTCGAGCGCGATGATCCGCGGGCGCTCGGCACCGCCGTGCAGGCGGGCGAGCTTGAACGCGGCTTCGTTCGCCTCGGCACCGGAGTTCGAGAAGAACACGCGACCGTCGATTCCGGCTCCGGCGAGGCGCTTCAGCCGGGCGGCGAGCGCCAGCTGAGGCGGGGTCGCGAAGTAGTTCGACACGTGTGCGAGCGTCGCGGCCTGGCGCGACACGGCCTCGACGAACACCGGGTGCGCATGGCCGAGCGATGTCACGGCGATGCCGGCGAGGAAGTCGAGGTATCGCTTCTCGTCGCCGTCGTACAGGTACGAGCCCTCGCCGCGCGTGAGCAGCGCCAGCCGGTCCCCCGCGTTGAGCACCAGATCGCGTGCGGCGTTCTCCTGCCAGACGGTCATGCCTTCGTCCTCTCTCCGGCGACCACTTCGGTCCCGATGCCCTTGCTTGTGAAAAGTTCGACGAGCACCGAGTGCGGCACCCGTCCGTCGATGATGGCTGCGGCGTCCACGCCGTTCTCCACGGCGTCCAGACAGGCCCGCATCTTCGGGATCATGCCGGATTCCAGCGTCGGCAGCATGTCGATGAGATCCGCCGAGGTGATGTGCGACACCAGCGAGTCCCGGTTCGGCCAATCGGCGTACAGCCCGGGCACGTCCGTGAGGATGACCAGCTTGCGCGCTCCGAGTGCTGTCGCGAGGGCGGATGCCGCGGCATCCGCATTGACGTTCAGCGACTGGCCAGGATGATCGAGGTCCGGCGCGATGCTCGAGACCACCGGGACGCGCCCGGCGGCCAGGTGATCGAGGACGGGAGTCGGGTCGACCTGGACGACATCGCCGACCCGGCCGAGATCCACCTCCTCGCCGTCGATGACGACCCCGCGGCGCCGTCCGCCGAAGAGACCGGCGTCCTCACCGCTCAGGCCGGTCGCGATCGGACCGTGCGAATTGATCCTGCCCACCAGCTGCGGGTTCACCTGACCGGTCAGCACCATCCGGACGACACTGATCGCCTCGGTGTTCGTGACCCGGTAACCGCCCTTGAACTCGCTCGGGATCTCGAGCCGGTCCAGCATGTGGGAGATCTGCGGTCCGCCGCCGTGCACGACGACCGGCAGCACGCCGACGTAGCGGAGGTAGGCGATGTCCTGCGCGAAGGCATCCTGCAGCTCGTCGGAGACCATGGCGTTGCCGCCGTACTTGACGACGACGATCTGGTCGCGGAACTTCTTCAGCCACGGCAGCGACTCGATGAGGGTCGATGCCTTCTCTGCCGCGATGTCCGGTGTGGTGTCCTGTATGTCCGTCATGAGGAGTACGCGCTGTTCTCGTGGACGTAGTCGTGCGTGAGGTCGTTGGTGAGGATCGTCGCCTCGGCGTCGCCGACCTTGAGGTCGATGAGCACGTCCGTCGCGCGGGGCGCGAGGTCGACGTCCTCACGTGGCCGGTCGGGGCCGCCTTCCGTGCACACGCGCACGCCGTTCATCCACACGTCGACGTCGTACGGGTCGAACTGCGCGCTCGTCGTGCCGATCGCCGCGAGCACGCGGCCCCAATTCGGGTCATTGCCGAAGATCGCGGCCTTGAAGAGGTTGTTGCGCGCCACCGAGCGTCCGACGTCGACGGCGTCCTGCTCGCTGACCGCGTTGGTCACGCGGATCGTGATGTCGTGGCTCGCGCCTTCGGCATCGCCCTGCAGCTTGACGGCGAGGTCCTGGCAGAGCTCGCGCAGCGCGGCAGCGAACGCCTCGAGGTCGGGCTTGACTCCGCTCGCGCCGTTGGCGAGGAGCGTGACCTGGTCGTTGGTCGACATGCAGCCGTCCGAATCGAGCCGGTCGAAGGTCGTCCCTGTGGCGCTCCGCAGCGCGGTGTCGGCTTCGAGCGCCTCCAGGTCGGCATCCGTGGTGATCACGACCAGCATCGTGGCCAGCCCGGGTGCGAGCATGCCGGCGCCCTTCGCCATGCCGCCGATCGTCCAGCCGTCGCGGGAGACCACAGCGGTCTTCGCCACCGTGTCTGTCGTCATGATCGCGTGGGCCGCGGCATCTCCGCCGTCTGCCGAGAGCTCGGCGATCGCCTGTTCGGTGCCGGCGAGCACCTTGGCGCGGAACTCCTCGTCGCCGGTGCCGATGAGGCCGGTGGAGCATACCAGCACATCCCCCGCACCGATGTCGAGCAGCTCAGCCGCCTTCTCCGCGGTCTGGTGCGTGGTCTGGAACCCGAACGCGCCGGTGAAGCAGTTCGCCCCGCCGGAGTTGAGGACCACGGCCTCGACGATGCGGTCCTGGATGACCTGCTGCGACCAGATGATCGGGTTGGCCTTGGCACGGTTGCTCGTGAAGACGGCAGCGCCGACCTTGCGCGGGCCGCGGTTGACGACGACGGCGACGTCCGGCTTGCCGGTGGACTTCAGTCCTGCGGCTACTCCGGCCGCCTCGAATCCTGCGGGTGCGGTGACGCTCACGGTGCGACTCCATTCACGGTGAGGGCGCGGGCTTCGGGGAGTCCGAGCGCGATGTTCATGGACTGGATGGCGGCACCGGCGGTGCCCTTGACGAGATTGTCGACCGCGGTCACGACGGTCACTCTGTTCGCCGCGCGGTCGATCGCGAGTCCGATCAGTGCGGTGTTGGCGCCGAGGACATCGGCAGTCCGTGGGAACTGCCCTTCGGGCAGCAGCTGCACGAACGTCTCATCGCCGTATGCGCTCTGCCAGGCATCCCGGATCTGCGCGTCTGTGACGCCGTCTGCGATCGGAGCCGTCGAGGTCGCGAGGATGCCGCGGGACATCGGCACCAGCACCGGTGTGAAGGAGATCCGCGGGTCCGCCGCGCCCCCGGCGATGAGCGCCTGCTGGATTTCGGGGATGTGACGGTGCGTCCCGCCGACGGCGTACGGGTTCGCGGTGCCGAGGATCTCGCTGCCGAGCAGATTGGTCTTCAGGCTCTTGCCTGCACCGGACGGGCCGACGGCCAGGACCGACACAATGTCGGCCGGGTCGATGACACCGGCGGCGACACCAGGGACCAGGCTCAAGCTCACGGTCGACGCATTGCACCCCGGGGCTGCGATGCGGGTCGCGCCGCGGAGGTGCTCGCGCTGCTTGACACCACCGGTCAGAAGCTCGGGGACGCCGTACGTCCACGCGTCGTGGAAGGCGCCGCCGTAGAACGCATCCCAGGAGCTCTTCGACGTGAGGCGGTGGTCGGCACCGGCGTCGATGACGAGCGGGACAGCGCCGAGGGCATCCGTGTACTGACCGGACTGCCCGTGCGGCAGCGCGAGGAACACGATGTCGTGCCCTGCGAGGATCTCGGGCGTCGTGTCCTGGAGTTCGAGGTGAGCGAGCGAGCGCAGGTGAGGCTGGTGCTGGATCAGCGGCTGACCCGCGTTGGAATGCGCGGTGACGGTGCGGATCTCGATGTCTGGATGATCGGCCAGCAAGCGCAGGATCTCGCCGCCCGCGTAGCCGGATGCGCCGGAGACGGCGACGGTATACGTCATGGTTCTACCTTAACGGTCTGGGTGGTCGTCGACGGAGGCGGCGACGCTCACAGCCGTACCCGTGCAGGCAGCAGCGCGAGGGTCGCCTAGAGTCGGCGGCCGCCGCGGCGTCGGCGCACCGGAGCGACGCTCGGAACGAGCGTCAGCGAAGCGGGTGCGACCGAAGGCATGCCGCGACGATAGCGCCCGCGGTGCGGACGGCGCAAATCCGGGGCGTCACACGTCATCCGTGCCGGCGCGCTTCCAGGAACACGAGGATCGCCCGTACTCTGCGATTCTCGTCGGCAGGGGTGAGCCCGAGCCCGGCGAAGATGTTCCCGATGTGCTTGCGGATCGCCGCGTCGCTGAGGAACAGCCGAGCGGCGATGTCGGCGTTCGATGCGCCTTCGGCCATGAGTTCGAGAACCTCGCGCTCGCGCGGCGTCAAGGCATCGAGCGGACCGGCGACATCGCTGCGCAGAAGTTGCCTGGTGACCTCCGGATCGATGACCGTGCCGCCCGCGGCGACCGCGGCGAGCGCACGGTCGAAATCGCTCACGCGGTTGACCCGCTCCTTCAGCAGGTATCCGACCGCGGCCTCGGGGAGAAGGAGCAGATCCCGCGCATAGCGCTCGGCCACGTACTGCGACAGGACCAGTACGGGCTGCGTCGGTGCCAGCTTCCGGATGCGCAGCGCCGCGCGCAGGCCGTCGTCGGTTCTGTCCGGTGGCATGCGGACGTCGGTGACGACGATGTCCGGTGGCACGGTCAGCGTCGCGTACACGGTCCGCAGTTCGATCGCGTCGGCGGCGGTGGCGACGATCTCGTGGCCGAGCCGCTGGAGCAGGGCGCTGAGCGCCTCGCGCAGCAGAGTCGCATCATCGGCGAGCAGAATGCGCATCGTCACCCCGTTCCTGCGTCGTCTGCGCGTGCGGTCTGGCAGGGCAGCTCCATGCGGAGCACCGTCGGTCCGCCCGCCGGGCTCGATATCGACAGCGTGCCGCCGAGCGCTTCGGCGCGGCCGGCGAGCCCCTGGAGCCCTGTGCCGCGCTCAGCGTCCGCTCCGCCGTGCCCGTCATCGGACACGGCGACATATGCGACGTCGTGATCCGCACCCAGATCGACCTGAATGCTCGATGCCGCGGTGTGCTTGGCAGCATTGGTCGACGCCTCGGTCACGAGGAAGTACCCGGCGGCTTCCGCCGCACGCCCGAGACGAGGGAGACCGTGGTCGCGGACGCGCATCGGCAGGCTGCTCCGCCCTGCCAGTTCACTCACCGCCGCCACCAGACCATGGTCCGTCAGGACAGCGGGGTGGATGCCTCGCACGGTCGAGCGCAGCGACGCCAGCGCGCGCTCGGTCTGATCCTGTGCCGCGCGGAGTGCGTCCTCGGCCGACTTCGCATCGCCGCTCGCGAGCTCCAATTCGAGGATGCCGAGGCGCGCGGCGATGCCGACCAACTCCTGCTGCACGCCGTCGTGCAGATCGCGTTCGATCCGCTGCCGCTCCGTCTCGTGCGCCGAGACGATCGCCGCGCGGGAGCGCGTCAGCTGCGCCACGCGCCGATCGATCTCTGCTGTGCGCGGTGCGATGAGCCAGCCGATGACGCCGCCGTGGAGCGCGGAGAAAGCTGCGTTGACATAGGCGACGACGACGAGGACGAGCGGCAGCCAGAGCAGGGGGTGCCACCAGTTGTCGGCCCCGACCGTCATGCGGACATCGAAGAAGAGGTTCACCTCGGCCGGTGGCCGGGTCAGGCCGGTGTACGCCAGCGCGACGGGCAGGGCGACCGCGATCGCCTGCGCCAGGAGCAGGCAGAACGCGAGCAGTCCGAGCAGGATGCCGAGCAGCAGCGCGACCACTTCTCGCCACGTCGTCGGTTCGGTGAGGCGCACCCCGAGCCAGTTGTGTCGTTCCTCCCGCGGGACACGCACGTGTCCGCTCCCCCGGGCAGGGACACCGATCATGCGCAGGCGCCGACGTTCGATGATGCCGAACAGGATCCCCCAGAGGGGAAGGATCACCAGGGTGGCCGCGACGGGAAGGATCAGGACGATGCCGAGGACAGCCGTGATCACGACCGAGCCCAACGCGAGAGGGGGCCAGCGCGAGAGGAGGAACCGGGGCGGCGACAGCATCAGCCCCTGCCAGATCGTCTCGATGCGCACTCGCTCAGCCTATGCAGGTGCACCGCGGACCTGATCGACTGCCGCAGGAAAGTAGCGTCAGGTCTACCTTCGGTGCCGCGTCCGGTCTGGTGCGCCAGGACGCCATCGGCGATGGACTGACGTCATGATCCCTCCGCAAGACGACCGTCCCGTCGCCCCTCTGCTCACCGCGCGCGGCATCGCGAAGACCTATGCCGTTCGAAAGTCCTCACCCGTCACGGTGCTGCGCGGCATCGATGTCGACGTCCTCCCCGGCGAGATGGTCAGCATCGTCGGCCCGAGCGGATCCGGGAAGTCCACGCTGCTCTACTGCCTCGCGGGTCTCGAGCGGGCGGATATCGGTGAGATCGCTCTCGGCGGCACACGCATCGACTCGCTCTCGCAGAGCCGGCTGGCGAAGCTGCGTCGGGACCGCCTCGGCTTCGTCTTCCAGAGTTACAACCTGATCCCGTCGCTGAACGCGGGCGAGAACGTCGCTCTTCCCGCCCGCCTGGCGAGGCACCGCGCACCCGATGTCGAAGGAGCGCTCGCCGCCGTCGGACTCACCGGGCACGCGGACAAGCGGCCGGGCGAGCTGTCGGGCGGACAGCAGCAGCGTGTCGCGATCGCGCGGGTCCTCGCCGCGCGACCCGACCTGGTCTTCGCCGACGAGCCGACCGGCGCTCTCGACACGACGACGGGCGCTCAGATCCTGGATCTGCTGCGCGCGCATGCCGCGGACGGCCGCGGCGTCGTCGTCGTCACGCACGATCTGGATGCCGCGGCACGCGCCGATCGGACGCTGGTGCTCCGGGACGGCGCGGTCGTCACCGAACTGGTCCGCCCCACCGCTGCCGGCATTCTCGATGTGCTGCACGCGACGACGAGCGGAGCGGCCGCGTGATCCGGTTGCTGCGCGCCGAGCTGAGGCGGGGGTGGACCACGTGGATCGGGCTCGTCCTGGTCGCGACGATCGCAGCGCTCGCGTTCGCCGTCGCGATCGCGATGCTGGAGACCGGACTGGACGTCGGCGGCGAGATCCTGGAGGCGTCGGTCAGCTTCCTCTCGATCCTGCTGCTCCTCGACATCCCCGCCGGCGCGATCGTGGTCGCCGCCGTCGCGCGGCTCGCCGTCGACCTGCACCGCGCGACGTACGCACGCTGGCAGCTCTCCGGCGTCAGTCCGCGGCAGACATCCGTCGTCATCCTCGTCCAGCTCGCCTGTGCCGCCGCGCTTGCCGGTGGCCTCGGCTTCGCGATCTCGATCCCGTTCGCACCGGCGTTCCTGCATGCCGTCTTCGCGCACGATTCCAGCTGGTGGTCGAGTGCGACGATTCGTCCTGGAGCACTCACCGCCGCGATCGTGGTGCCGCTGACCGTCGCCGTCACGATGCTCGGCGGCGTGCGTTCGGCCGTGTCCGCCGGCCGCACGCCTCCGCTCAGTGCGCTGCGCGAACCCGACGTCGAATCCCAGCGGATGCGGTGGTGGCGTTGGCTGGTGTTCGCTGCGGTTCTGCTCGCGGCCGGAGTCGGCGGTGCGCTGGCCCCCTTCCGCGCGGACGACCGCAGCACCGCGATCTCGCAGTTCCCGTTGCTGCCCGCCTACCTCACCGCCATCATCGCCGCCATCGGACCGGTGCTGTCACCGATGATCCTGCGCGCGTGGACATCGCTGATCCCGCCGCGCAGCTCGACCACCTGGTTCCTCGCCCGGAATCAGGCGCGCTATCACCTCGGACGCAGCACGGCCTCGGTCACGCCGCTCTTCGTCGGAGCGGCGCTGCTCGGCGGCATGATGACGATGGCAGCGACGACCGGGACTGCCATGTCGGCGGCAGGGCTGCCGGGGAACTTCGACCTCGGCATCCTGCAGGTGATGCTCCTGATCGGCGGACCGGTGGCGCTCGGCGCAGTGGGTGCCGCCGTCGTGCTGTTCATGAGCAACCGGACGCAGGGAGCCGAGCAATCGCTGCTGCGCGCCAGCGGTGCGACGCGCGGCGTCGTGGTCGCGGCCGCACTGTGGCAGGCCGCGATCCACGTCGTGACGGCCGCACTGCTGGCGAGCCTGGTCATCGTCGGCACCGCCCTGATCACCGGGGCGGCGCTGAACCGCTTCCTTCCGGCCGTTCCGGTCTTCGACGTCGGCGCCGCCGCCGTCCTGGTCGCGTTCGGACTCGTGCTGACGGCATCCGCGACGGTCGTTCCCACGGTCGCCCGTCTGCGAGAGCCCCTCGCCCAGCGTCTCTCCGTGGAGTGAATCAGGCGATCATGCAGGCTGCGACATGCTCGCGGCATCCTCCAGAGGAGCCGCGAAGAAGGCGAGTTCCAGGGCGCTGGATCGCTCGAACGCGCGGAACATCCGCCGTCTCGTGCCGCCGTCCGCTGCCGCGGCCGCCTGCGTGACGTACGCGATCGCTCGCGCCGTCGCCTCCTCGAAGGCGGGATCCGCGTACGTCGTGAGCCAGGAGGCGTACGGATGCCGCGGGTCGCGCGCGTGTTCGCCGAACTCCCCCGCGTGCAGGCGCCTGCCCAGGTCCGTGTACAGCCAGAAGCACGGCAGGATCGCGGCGATCAGCTCGGCGTAGTCGCCGCCGAACGCGGTCGAGCGCAGGTGGTCCAGATACGCGGTCGTCGTCGCGGACGGCTCGGCACGGAACGTGCCGGACGTCACGCCGTGCTCCGGCGTCAACCACGACGCATGCAGTTCGAGCTCGCCGACGATCGAGCCATGCGCACCGCCTGCCCAGAACGCCTGCTCCCCCGACGTCGGCGCGAGCCGCGCCGCCTCGGCGAGGACCCGGGCGTATTCGCGGAGGTACAGCGCATCCTGACCGAGGTAGAACACGAACGGCTCGCGCTCCAGCGTGCCCGCGGCCAGCTCGCGGATGAACGCGAGTTCGTCGATGCCGTCGCGGATGCCGCGGATGCGGTCCCACCAGTCGTCGGCGATCTCGGTCGCCGACGGACGGGTGTCGAGGCCGCCTCTGTCCCACAGCCCGGCGAAGTGACTGATCGGACCGTGCCCGCCTCCGACGCGCAGCCCGTCGCCGGCCCGAAGGGATTCGCGCAGCCAGGCGCGAGCGGCCGCGACCGCCTGCTCGGGGTCGTCCCCGCGAGCGAGGCGCGTGGCGATCGCCGACGACAGCGAGCATCCGGTGCCATGCGTGTTCGCCGTCGCGATGCGCGTGCCGGCGAACTCGTGCCGCGTGCGCTGCGCCGCATCCACGAGGGCGTCCGGCGCGTCGTCACCCGAGAGGTGCCCGCCCTTCACGAGCACCGCGGCCCCGATCTGCTCCGACAGCGCCTCGGCTGCGGCGAGCGCGCCGGTCCAGCCGTCGATCGCGTGTCCTGCCAGCACCGCGAGCTCGGCGAGATTCGGCGTCACGACATGGGCCCGCGTCAGCAGCGCGCGCAATGCATCCTCGGCGTCCGCATCGAGCAGGCGATCGCCGCTCGTGGCCACCATCACCGGGTCAACGACGACGATCGGCGGACGCTCGACGTCGAGCCACGCGGTCACGGTGCGGATCACGTCCGCGTTCGCCAGCATCCCGATCTTCACCGCATCGATCACGATGTCGTCGGAGATCGCTTCGAGCTGCGCCTGCAGGAACACGGTCGGGGGCACATGCACGGCGCGCACTCCCCTGGTGTTCTGCGCGGTCAGTGCGGTGACGACCGCCATCCCGTAGCCGCCGTTCGCGGCGATTGACTTCAGGTCCGCCTGGATGCCGGCGCCACCGGACGGGTCGCTGCCCGCGATGCTGAGAACCCGAGGCGTCGACCTGGCGCGCCATCGACTCACGAATTCCGCGGCGGCGGCACGCGGATCATCGGCGGCGCACAGCGCGGACACGACTGCCGCGCCGGCGGCCCCGGCATCCCTGAGCTGGGCGGCGTCGTCGAGGCCGACGCCGCCGATCGCCACGCAGGGAAGCGGGCTCGCCGCGGCGAAGGTCCGGAAGCCGTCGATACCGAGTGCCGGCGGGTGATCGGGCTTCGTGCTGGTCGGGCGGATCACGCCGACGCCCAGGTAGTCCACCGTTCCGTCGGGCAGTGCGAGCACGGCGTCCAGGTGCGCAGGGGTGTTCGCGGTCAGACCGATCAGCGCATCCGGGCCGAGCAGCTCACGGGCACGAAGCACGGATGCGTCATCCTGACCGAGGTGCACACCGTCCACGCGTGCGCCCTGCGCCCGCGCGGCGAGCGCCGCATCGAGCCGGTCGTCGACGACGAGCAGGGCGCGTCCGTCGATCACGCGCGACAGTTCGACGAGCTGGGCGGTGGTCTCGGCATCCGTCGCCGCCTTGTCACGGAGCTGGACGATGCGCACACCGCCGTCCACGGCCTGCCTGACCGTCTCGACGACACCACGGGCGCCGCACAGCGCCGCATCGGTGACGAGGTAGAGCGAGAGATCCGCGGTCATCGGGTCCCCTCCTCGATGCGCGCGGCGGCGGCGAGATCGCCGGGGCGGATGGCGGCCAGTGCATCCAGCAGCGCCACGGCGAAGCTTCCGGGGCCGGCGGAGACGGATGCCGCCCGTTCGGCCGCGATCGTGTAGACCAGACTCGCCGCGGCGACCGCCGTCACCGCATCCGTGCCCGTCCCACGCGCGGTCCCGAGGAACGCCGCCATGACGGCTCCGAGGGCGCAGCCTCCGCCGGTGACACGGGTGAGCATCTCGTCGCCGTTCGCGATGCGGATGATCCGTTCGCCATCGGTGATGAGATCCACCGGACCGGAGACCGCGACGACGCTGCCGTGGCGCTGCGCGAGCGCGAACGCCGCGTCGACGGCGGCATCCGTGGCGTCGGTGGCGTCGACGCCTCGACCGCCGGTACCCGCGCCGGCCAGAGCGAGGATCTCCGAAGCGTTCCCCCGGATCGCGGTGGGGCGCTGCGCGGCGAGCTCCTGCGCGAGCGCGGTGCGCACCGGCAGCACCCCGATCGCGACGGGGTCGAGCACCCACGGCGTGCCGGCCGCGGCGGCGCCGGCGACCGCCTCACGACTCGCCGCGCGCTGCTCGGGGGTCGGGGTGCCGAGATTGATCAGCACGCCCGACGCGACGGACGCGAACATCTCGGACTCGCCGACGATGTCGACCATCGCCGGCGCCGCACCGAGGGCGAGCAGGACATTGGCGGTGAAGCCGGTCACCACCGTGTTGGTGATGCAGTGGGTCAGCGGAGGTGCTGCGCGCAGCTCCTCCAGGAGGGTGGCGGCCTCGGAGGCGAGGTCGGTATCGGAAACCGGACGCAGAAGATCGCTCATGCGCGACATCCCTTCGCTAGTACGAACTAGATCAGGTTCGACGGGTCTGTTCTCAGCCGCGGTCGCGGCACCCCGTGTCACTGCCTCGCAGTCTAGTGCCCTGGATCAGACGCCGTTCGTCCACGGCATCGGCCGGTCTGGAGCGCGGGTGGCGTCGTCCGGCAGATGCGGGAGCTGCTCGCCGCCGGCGCGGATGCACAGCCAGCGCAGCTCACCGTCGCTGTCCGGCCGCGCACGCCACGTGCGCCAGACATTCTGGCCGACGCGGATGACCGTGCCCGCCTCGACCTCGACGACGACGTCATCCAGGCCCATCTGTCCGCGGCCTGCGAGGAACACGTACAGCTCCTCCACGTGCGAATGGGTGTGCCAGTACCCGGCTTCCTCCCCGGGCAGCAGAGCGTTGGCGGTCATCCCGATGTACTGCATCGCCAGCTCGTGGTCGACGACGCGGCGCCCGTCGCGTGAGCGCGACGGATCGAAACCGCCGAAATGCTCGCGCCAGGCGTCCGGCGCTCCGATGCTGATGACCTCGTAATCGCTCATGCGCTGTCCTCTCGGTTCGGCGGATTCTCGGTGTCCGCGGTGGTGCGCTGCGTCCAGGTGCCGGTTGACCGCTCGTACACGACACGGATGTGTCGGCGGTCGACGGCTCCCTGCCAGAACTCGACGCGATCGGGGATGACGCGCCAGAGCACCCAGTCGCCGGGCTGCATGCCTGTGCGCGCCGGTGCCGGCCGCGCGGCGAGGTCCGCGGCGCTCTCGGCCGCGTCCGCCTCGACGACGGATCCGCGTACGCGGACCGCGCGCATCACCGGCTGCCACCAGAAGTTCAGGGCGGCCGCGGGGTGTGCGGACAGCTGCTCGCCCTTGCGCGACGCCCGCGGACCGGCGAAGGCCCAGCCCCGGCTGTCGACGTCCTTGATGATCAGCGTCCGCGCGTCGGGGACGCCGTCTGCTCCGATCGTCGCGAGGGTCATGGCGAGCGGCTCAGGGACGCCGGACTCGCTCGCAGCAGTGATCCAGTCGAGGAAGAGCGATTCGGGATCGTCGGGCAGGGCGGCGAGGTCCAGCGCGGGCGGCGTACCGACGAGCGTCGATTGAGAGCGCAACCACTCGGCCGAAGAAGTCGTCATACGACCATCCTGGCGGCTCTTCCCGCTCGCCGGGCCGTCTCCGATCTGGAGCCTCAGGAATTCAGCGCCGCGGCGAGCGCCGCCACCCTGGTCGCAGCCTCGGCAAGTCGCCGTGCGAATGCCGGGTCCGACTCCGCCCGCGCGGCCAGCGCATCGATGATCTGTCCGGCGGTTTCCGGCGTCGACCCCGCGATCGTCAGCACCAGGTCCGCACCCGCATCGACGGCCATGACCGCGTTGGCCACCGGATCCGCGTAGGCCGAATCCCCGGAGGACAGCAGCATCCCGAGGTCATCGGTGACGGCGACGCCGCCGAACCCGAGTTCGTCGCGAAGGATCGCGTACCACTCCGGTGACAGCGTCGCTGGCAGCTCCGACAGCGCCGTGAACCTCAGGTGGCCCATCATGACGAGCTCGGCACCCGCATCGATGCCGGCCTGGAACGGCAGAGCGTCGAAAGCGCGCCATTCGTCGAGGTTCAGGTCGGTCGTGGGGATGGCGTGGTGCGAATCGCCCTCCGCCGCGCCGTGTCCGGGGAAGTGCTTGAGCGTCGTCGCGACCTGTCCCTTCTCGCCGGTCACGACTGCGGCGACCGGCTCGGCCACGGCCCGCGGATCCGTGCCGTACGACCTGCCGTAGATGAACGAGCCGTCGGAGCGCGGCACGTCGGCCACGACCCCGAAGTTGATGTCGATCCCGCCCTGGTCGAGCAGCTGAGCGCGCGCCGCGAACGCGGCCTGCGCCGCCGCCGGATCCTCGTTCTTCAGAGTCCGAGCGGACGGAAGGTCATCCCACGGCAGGCGGGCGACGTCGCCGCCCTCCTCGTCCGTCGCGATGAGCGCGTCCGGCGACGCCGCGTGCACGGCATCCGTCAGGGCGCGCAACTGCTCCGGCGAGGCGGGGATGTTGTCCCCCATCAGGATCAGCCCGCGCGGTCCACCGGAGACATAGGCCGCAAGAGCAGCCGGATCCGTCCCGTCGGCGTAGCCCATGACGACGAGCGCCGCCTGCTCTCGGAGGGGCATCTCGGCGACGCGTTCGGCCGCCAGCTCGAGGCCTGTCTTCGGGGTCGGCGACGGAGTGAGCGACGGCGTCGCGACCGGTGCGGACGACGCGCTCTCCGGCGTGGGCGCTGCGGCCGGCGCGCATGCCGCGAGGCCGAAGCCCAGCGATACGAGCACCGCTGCGGTCACGAAGCGCCGCGGTGAGATCGTCATGCATCCATCCTGACGCACTCCTCGCTCGGGCGGCTCCGCCGTCCTCGCTCAACGAACGAGGGATGGCACGCCGAACGAACGAGTGCGGCGCGCTCTCCACACGGCGAGGTGGGTCACTCCCGCAGCGTCGCTCCGAAGCGCTCTGCGGCGACGGCAACGCCGGCGAGCTTCGCCTCCGTCGCCTCGGCCGCGGTCAGCGTCCGGTCCGGCGCGCGGAAGCGGAGCGCGAAGGTCAGGCTCTTCGAACCGTCCGGGAGCCCCTCACCGCGATAGTCGTCGACGAGCCGCAGGGATTCGAGGAGTTCTCCCGCACCCTCGACGAGCGCCTCGCGCAGGTCTCCGGCCGCCAGGGCCGCCGGCACGACCAGCGACACGTCCTGCGTGGCCGCCGGGAAGGTCGACAGGCTCTCCGCGACGACACCGGTCCCCGCGAGCTCCAGGATGCCGTCGAGATCCAACTCGAGCACGACGGCGCGTCCGGGGAGGTCCGCGTCGGACGACACCTCAGGGTGCAGTTCGCCGACGTAGCCGACCTCAGCGCCTCGCACGCTCAGAACGCCGGTGCGTCCGGGGTGCAGCGCAGCACGCTGCCCCTGGACGACATCGATCTCGACACCCGCGGCGGAGGCGATCACCTGTACGGCGTCCAGCGCTTCGCTGAGGCCGTAGGCCTCGGCGGCACGACCGGGCTGGCGCGGCGTGACGTTGCCGGCGAACAGCGCGGCGACGTGACGTCGCTGCGGCGGAATCGACGCGTTCAGCTCGGCGAGCTTCTCATCCGACGGACGCTCGCCCAGCGGCGGCACCGTATCGGTGCCGTAGACGACGCCCGCCTCGGGGAGGAACACGACGCCCGCCTCGAAGATCGCCACGTCGGTCATCCCCCGTGCGATGTTGCGGTGCGCCGTCTGCAGGAGACCGGGGATCAGCGAGCGACGCAGGAACGGAGCCTGTCCGTCGAGAGGATTGGCCAGGCGGATGCTGGGGAGGTACTCCCCCGTCGCCGAACCGTGCAGGTCGTTGTGCGCCTCGGTGGTGAACGGGAACGCGGGAGCCTCGACGAGGCCGGCGGCGGCCAGCGCGTTCGCGACACGGCGTCGTCCCTGCTGCATCACCGTCAGGCCACGACCTGATGGTGGTGTCGGCAGCACCGAGGGGATGCGGTCGAGGCCGTGGATACGGGCGACCTCCTCGGCAAGCGTCCATTTGTCGGTGAGATCGGGCCGCCAGCTCGGCGGGATGACGAACCAGCCGTCCGAGGTCTCGGTGACCTCGGCGCCGATCGTCTCGAGGGCATCGATGATCTCGGCATCCTCGTAGTCCACACCGATCAGGCCCGGTACGAACTCGGCCGGCAGTTCGATGCCCGCGATCTCGAACTCGGAGTACAGCGCCCCGCCGACCTCGTCCAGCGTGCCGCCGGCCAGCTCGACCATGAGGTCGGCGACCCGACGCGCGGCGACGAACGGGATCAACGGGTCGACACCGCGCTCGAAGCGCTTGGACGCCTCGCTGGGCAGCTTGTGCCGGCGCGCGGTGCGGGCGATCGACACCGAGTCGAAGTTGGCTGCTTCGATGAGCACGTTGCGCGTCTCGTCCGACATCTCGGTCGTTCCGCCACCCATGACACCGGCGAGTCCGATCGGCCCCGAGTCGTCGGTGATGAGCAGATCCTCGACGTGAAGAACGCGCTCCTGGCCGTCCAGGGTCGTCATCTTCTCGCCCTGCTGCGCACGGCGGACCGTGATGCCGCCGGACAGTTTGTCCAGGTCGTAGCCGTGGATCGGGTTGCCCAGCTCGAGCATGACGTAGTTGGTGATGTCGATCAGCACGCCCAGCGAGCGGATGCCGGCGAGAGCCAGGCGCGACACCATCCACGGCGGGGTCGGACGCGTCGGGTCGACGTCGCGGACGACGCGCACGACGAATTCCTGCACGGCCGGAGCCTCGCGCAGCGGCTCGGCGGTGACGGCGAGCGGGAACCCGGTGCCTGGAGCGACCTCGTCCCACTCGTGCTCGGCCGGGTCGCGGAAGTCGGCCCCGGTGGCGTGCGCGTACTCGCGCGCGACGCCTCGGAGCGAGAACGCGTACCCGCGGTCCGGGGTGACGTTGATCTCGACGGCGACATCGTCCAGCCCCAGCAGGGCGAGGGCGTCGACGCCGACCTCTGGGTCGAGACCGAGCGTGGACAGGACCAGGATGCCGTTGTGCTCGTCGCCCAGACCCAGCTCGCGCGCCGAGGCGATCATGCCGTCGGAGACGTGGCCGTAGGTCTTGCGCGCCGCGATCGGGAACGGACCGGGGAGCACGGCGCCGGGCAGGGTGACGACGACCTTGTCGCCGACCGCGAAGTTGCCGGCACCGCAGACGATTCCGCGGACGCCCCCGTTCGCCTCGCCGACGTCGACCTGGCACCACCGGATCGTCTTGCCGTTGGTCTGCGGCTCCTCTTCGAACGAGAGGACCTGTCCGACGACGACGGGGCCGGAGATCTCGAATCGGTGGATCTCCTCCTCCTCGAAGCCGACGGCCACGAGCGCCGCGAAGACGTCCTCAGGCGTGGCATCCGCTGCCAGATCCACGTATTCACGCAACCACGAAAGCGGGACGCGCATCACACCACCATCCCGAACTGCTCGCTGAAGCGGACATCGCCCTCGGCCATGTCGCGCATGTCCTTCACATCGCTGCGGAACATCAGGCCCCGCTCGATCCCCATCCCGAACGCGAACCCGCTGTACTCCTCGGGGTCGATGCCGGCGGCGCGCAGCACATTCGGGTTGACCATGCCGCAGCCGCCCCACTCGATCCAGCGCGCGCCGCCCTTGAAGGTCGGGTGCCACAGATCCAGCTCGGCGGATGGCTCGGTGAACGGGAAGTAGTTGGTGCGGAAGCGCGTCTTCGCCTCCGGCCCGAACAGCTGTCGCGCGAAGTGGTCGAGCGTGCCCTTCAGGTGCGCCATCGTGATGCCCTTGTCGATCACGAGGCCCTCGAACTGGGTGAAGACCGGCAGGTGCGTCGCATCGAACTCGTCGGTGCGGTAGACGCGTCCGGGGCACAGCACATAGATCGGCACCTCGCGGTCGAGCATCGAGCGCACCTGCACAGGGCTCGTGTGCGTGCGCATCACGAGGTGGCGCGAGGTCGGGTCGACGTAGAAGGTGTCCTGCTCCTGACGCGCAGGGTGGTCGACGTCGAAGTTCAGGGCGTCGAAGTTGAACCACTCGTGCTCGAGCTCCGGGCCCTCCGCGATCTCCCAGCCCATGCCGACGAAGATGTCGCACACCTCGTCCTGGAGCAGGGTGAGCGGATGCCGGGCGCCGACGCGCGTGCGCGAGGACACCGCCGTGATGTCGACGCGCTCCGCCTCGAGGCGCGCGGCGGTCTCGGCCTCGGCGAGCTCGGTCTCTTTGGCGGCGAGCGCCTGCGTGACCCGGCCGCGGCCCTGGCCGACCAGCTTGCCGAACGCCGCCTTGTGCTCAGGGGCGACCTGGCGCATCGAGGCGTTGAGGACCGCCAGCGGCGACCCCTCCCCCACATGCGCCGCGCGCGCGGCTTTCAGCTCTGCGGTGCTGGCTGCGGCACCGATCGCGTCGAGCGCTGCTGCGACGGCGGTCTCCACCGCCTCGGGCGTGATCTCGGGTACGTCTGACACGAGAATCGAGTCTACCGGCGCGCGGTGGACTCACCGTGCCGTCAGATGCCCGTTCCCGTGCTGGTGCCGTCGAACTTCCCTCCGCCTCGCTGCATCGCGATCGCCTCGGTGAGCGTCGACTCGTCATCCGCCGCCGGGTTGTGCGCGTTCGCGATCGCCCGGAGCTTCGGCGAACGACGGGTGCGGATCTCGAGGTACTTCGCGATGCCGGACAGGATCAGACACATCACGATGTAGATGCCGCCGATGATGAACGCGGACTGCAGGATCGGTCGCCCCTGCTGAGAGCTCAGCAGCTTCGCGTAGTACAGCAGTTCGGGGTACGTGATGATGAACCCGAGCGCGGTGTCCTTCATGGTCACCACGAGCTGAGCGACGATGACCGGGAGCATCACGCGGACGGCCTGCGGCAGCAGGATGAGGCGCATGACGCCGCTCTTGCGCAGACCGATCGCGTAGCCGGCTTCCTTCTGCCCTCGGGGCAGCGATTCGATGCCGGCGCGCAGCACCTCGGCGAGCACAGATCCGTTGTACGCCATCAGAGCGAGCACGACGGCCCAGTACGGATCCATCTTGATCCCGAGGGACGGCAGGCCGAAGTACAGCAGCATCATCAGGACCAGCACCGGGATGGCACGGAACAGTTCGGTGACGGCCGTCACCGGAATGCGGACCCACGCATGGTCGGACAGGCGGCCGATGGCCAGCACGAATCCGAGCACCAGGCTCAGCACCGCGGCGAGCGCGAAGGCCGCCAGCGTGTTCACCAGATGGATGCCGATCTGCTCCCACACCCGCGTGAAGGTGAAGACATACCACTTGCTGGCCTCGAACTGCCCCGAGACGTAGAGGCGGTAGACGAGAAAGCCGAGCACGGCGAGGACCACGAGCACCGTGACGACGCTGAGGATGCGGTTGCGAGCGATCGCCTTGGGGCCCGGCACATCGTAGAGAACGGAAGTCATCGTGCGATCCTCCATCGCCTCTCGAGGGAGTTCTGCACCCAGCTGAGCAGCAGTACCAGAACGACGAAGATGATGGCGACCCAGAGCAGCACTTCCATCGGGTTGCCTGGGCGGGTGTGCGAATCGTTGATGGCCGCTCGCACCGAGGCGAGCTCCGCGACCGAGAATCCGGCCGCGACGGTCGTGTTCTTCAGCAGGGCGATGAACACGCTCATCATCGGAGGAACCACCGAGCGGAACGCCTGCGGCAGCACGACCAGGGTCATGACCTGACCGAACGGAAGACCGATCGCGCGGGCCGCCTCGGCCTGGCCGACCGGGACCGTGCTGATACCGGCGCGCAGAACCTCGGCGACGTAGGTCGCGGTGTAGATACCGATCGCGAGGATGCCCAGGGTCAAGTTGCTCAATGTCGGCAATCCGAGCTGCGGGTATCCGAAGACGAAGAAGAAGAAGACCAGGGTCAGCGGAGTGTTGCGGACGAGGTTCACGTACACCGTGCCGACGCCACGGGCGATCGGGATGGGCGAGACGCGCATCGCTCCGACGATGACGCCGAGGACGAGCGCGATCAGTCCGCCGGCGAAGAACACGATCAACGTGTTCAGGAGCGCCTGACTCCACAGGTCGAGGTTGCCGAAGATGACGTCCAATCCGCCCTGCCCTTCTCAAGTAGTGAGGAGGGGACGACCCGACCGGCCGTCCCCTCCGTGATCGATCAATCGACGGCGGGCTGCTCGACCTCGATGCCGCTCGAACCGAGGTTCTCGTCGAAGATCGCCTGCCAGATGTCGCCACCGTCGGTGAAGAGCGTGTTGATGTGCTCCTGCAGCGCAGTGTCGCCCTTGGGCAGGCCGACGCCGTAGCGCTCTTCGGTGAACAGGCCTCCGACGACCTTGACGTCATCCGGGTACTGCGCCGCGTAGCCGATCAGGATCGCCTGGTCGGTGGTGACGGCATCCACCTTGCCGGAGATGAGGTCTTCGACGCAGGCGGAGTAGAGGTCGTACTCCTGCGTCTTGATCTCGGGGTAGTTCTCTTTGATGTTCTGGATCGGAGTGGAACCCGTCGCCGAGCACACGGTCATGCCGTTGAAGTCGGAGACGTCCTCGACGTCGGTGATCTCGCTGTCAGCGCCGACCAGGAAGCCCTGCCCCGTGATGAAGTACGGACCCGCGAAGTCGATCTGCTCCTTGCGCTTGTCGGTGATCGAGTACGTGCCGACGTAGTAGTCGATGTCGCCGTTCACGAGCGCCTGCTCGCGGTTCGCCGATGCGATCGGCTGGAACTCGATCTGCTCCTCTTCGAAGCCGAGGGATGCCGCGACCCAGCGCGCGATGTCGATGTCGAACCCGGTGCGCTCCCCGGTGGTGACGTCGAGGTAGCCGAGACCGGGCTGGTCCTCCTTGACGCCGATGATGACCCCGTCGCGTGCCGTCATGGCGTCGAACGTCGGGCTGCCTTCGAGCGTGACGTCCTCGGCGACCTCGAACCAGGTCGTCTCCTCGCCGGCGTCGCCGCCGCCGTCGGTGTCGCCGCCCGGGTCGGACGGGGTGCCGCTGTTGCAGGCGGTCAGCGCGAGCAGCGCGGCTGCCGCGATCCCGATCCCTGCCAGTGTCCGTGTGCGTCGCATGTGCGTCTCCTTCGTGTGCTGTGTGTGCAGGTTGGTCAAGGAAGTCAGTGGGTGAGGAGCTTGGACAGGAAGTCCTTCGCACGATCGCTCTTCGGGTGCGTGAAGAACTCCTCCGGTGTGGCCTCTTCGACGATCTTCCCGTCCGCCATGAAGACGACGCGGTTCGCCGCCTTGCGGGCGAAGCCCATCTCATGCGTGACGACGATCATGGTCATGCCGTCTCGAGCGAGCTCGACCATCACATCGAGGACCTCGTTGATCATCTCGGGGTCGAGCGCGCTGGTCGGCTCGTCGAAGAGCATCACCTTGGGGTTCATGGCCAGCGCGCGGGCGATCGCGACGCGCTGCTGCTGTCCGCCGGAGAGCTGAGCCGGGAGCTTGGAGGCCTGCTGGGCGACACCGACGCGGTCGAGCAGCAGCATCGCCTCCTTCTCGGCATCCGCCTTCTTCAGGCCGCGCACCTTGATCGGTCCGAGTGTGACGTTCTCGAGGATCGTCAGGTGAGCGAAGAGGTTGAACGACTGGAAGACCATGCCCACGTCCGCACGAAGGTGCGCGAGCCCCTTGCCCTCGGCGGGGAGCTCTTTGCCGTCGATCGAGATCTGGCCGCTGGTGATGGTCTCGAGGCGGTTGATCGTTCGGCACAGCGTCGACTTGCCCGAACCCGAAGGTCCGATCACCACGACGACCTCACCCTTGTTCACGGTGAGGTCGATATCCGTCAGCGCCTGGAACTCGCCATAGTGCTTCTGGACGTTATCCACGACGACAAGGGGCGCACCAGTCTCGGTCATGCTCCCCACCCTAGGAGTCGGCGGGCCCCCGGACCAGAGCGGAATCGCCCGAGTTACATAGTTGTAACCCGGGCGGACGCATTCAGCGCGCGGCTGCGGCGCGCTGCGTGAAGGCGCTCTCGTACAGGCACACGCTCGCGGCAGTGGCGAGATTCAACGATTCAGCGCGTCCGAAGATCGGCAGCTTCAGCGCGCGATCGGCCAGCGCGAGCGAGGCATCCTCGAGTCCACGGGCCTCGTTGCCGAAGAGCCACGCGGTCGGGCCGTCCAGGACGCCCTCGGCCCTGGCGGCCAGCAGGTCGTCACCCTTCACGTCGGCCGCCAGCACCGTGATGCCGGCCGCACGAGCGCGAGCGACGACGTCGGCGAGGTCTCCGCCGACCGAAACCGGAAGGTGGAACAGCGATCCGGTCGTCGCCCTGACGACCTTCGGGTTGTAGGGGTCGACCGTGCGGCCGGTGAGCACCACGGCATCCGCGCCGGCGGCATCCGCGGCCCGGATGATCGTGCCGAGGTTGCCGGGATCCCGCACCTCCTCGCAGATGGCGATCAGGCGGGGGGATGCCGCGAAGATCTCCTTCACGGCGGTCGGCGTCTGCTGCACGACGGCGACCAGCCCCTGCGGAGTGACGGTGTCGGCCATCGCGTTCAGCACGTACTCGGTGACGTACTCCACCTCGACGCCGTGCTCGGCCGCCTTGGAGCGGATATCCGGGTGCCGCTCCCATCCCGTCGGCGTCGCGAACAGCTCGACGATCGCCTCGGGGCGGTACGACAGCGCTTCACGCACAGCCTGCGGGCCCTCGAGGAGGAACAGGCCCGTCTCGGTACGGGCACTGCGCTTGGTGAGCTTGGCGACGGCTCGAACACGGGGGGACCGGGGATTCTCCAGCACGGTCTCAGTCTAGGGACACCGGCACCGCTCCCGCGCGCACGGATCGACGCTGTTCACTCGGCGTCCACGCAGATGCGCGAGTTAGTGTACCCAGGTGTCCTCCGCCGCCCAGCGCTCCACGACTCGCCGACGCATCGCCGTCGGTTCGGCAGCGGCACTCACCATCGCGGCAGGGCTCCTCGTGCACAGGTACGGGTCAGGCGATTCGGGAGACATCCTCGGCGATGCGCTGTACGCGACGCTGGTGTACCTGCTGCTCGCGCTGCTCGCCCCTCGCAGTCCCCGCCGCTTCATCGGCGCCCTGGCACTCATCGCCTGTGCCGTGGTCGAGTTCCTGCAGCTCACCGGCATCCCGCGCGAGGTGGCGACGGCGTTCCCGCCGGCCGCACTCGTGCTCGGCGCCGGGTTCGACCAGCGCGACCTGCTCGTGTACGCGGCCGCGGTCGTGATCACGATGACCATCGACGTCGCGATCTCCCGGGCGGCTCGACCGCGGTCGCTGTCGACGTCGCACTGAGACGACGAAACGGGCGCCCTCCCGAAGGAGGACGCCCGTTGCCTGGAGGATGCTTACGCAGCCGTCTTCGGCGCGTTCACGTCCGAAGGCAGAGCCTTCTTGGCCGTCTCGACGAGCGAGGCGAACGTGGCGGGCTCGTTCACCGCGAGCTCGGCAAGCATACGACGGTCGACCTGCACACCCGCGAGGCCGAGGCCCTGGATGAAGCGGTTGTACGTGATGCCGTTCTGGCGGGCCGCAGCGTTGATGCGCTGGATCCACAGACGACGGAAGTCGCCCTTGCGCTTGCGACGATCGCGGTACGCGTAGACGAGGGAGTGAGTGACCTGCTCCTTGGCCTTGCGGTACAGACGCGAACGCTGACCGCGGTAACCGGACGCGCGCTCGAGGATGACGCGACGCTTCTTGTGGGCGTTTACCGCCCTCTTGACTCTTGCCATTTTCCTGTGTTCCTGTTCGTGCGTTCGGGCGCGTCAGCGACCGAGAAGCTTCTTCGCGACCTTGGTGTCAGCCTTCGACAGCACCTGGTCCTGGTTGAGGCGGCGGGTGCGACGGCTCGACTTGTGCTCGAGGTTGTGGCGCATACCGGCCTGCTGCTTCTTCAGCTTTCCGCTTCCGGTGATCTTGAAGCGCTTCTTAGCACCCGAGTGGGTCTTCTGCTTCGGCATCTTCTCTTCCTTCGTATGGCGCCTTCTCAGGCGACGGTGTTCACCCGCGCAATGCGGGAGTCTGTGGGGCGGGCGTTACTCCGCGGCGGCCTCGTCCACGGCATCCGTGGTCTTGGCTTCACGAGCGGCCTGCTTGTTGGCGGCGCGCTGCGCGTCGCGGACGGCGTTCTGCTCGGCCTTCGCCTCGGACTTGTTCTTCAGCGGAGCGACGACCATGACCATGTTGCGACCATCGATCGTGGGGTTCGACTCGACGGTTCCGAACTCCGCGACATCCTCCGCGAACTTGCGGAGCAGGCGCACACCCTGCTCGGGCCGCGACTGCTCGCGTCCACGGAACAGGATCATCGCCTTGACCTTGTCGCCGGCCTTCAGGAAGCCCTCGGCACGCTTGAGCTTCGTCGTGTAGTCGTGAGCCTCGATCTTCAGACGGAAGCGGACTTCCTTGAGGATCGTGTTCGCCTGGTTGCGGCGAGCTTCCTTCGCCTTCTGGGCAGCCTCGTACTTGAACTTGCCGTAGTCCATGATCTTGACCACGGGCGGCTTCGAGTTGGGGGCAACCTCGACGAGGTCGAGGTCGGCTTCCTGCGCGAGGCGCAGCGCCGCCTCGATGCGGACGACGCCGATCTGCTCACCCGCGGGACCGACGAGGCGGACCTCGGGGACGCGGATGCGCTCATTGGTGCGGGGATCGCTGATGCGGAACTCCTTAGACGATGGTTTCAGCCACCAGGATGCCGTCAGCATCCCGGGCGAAATCAGAATCGTCTCCCACCCACCGGCATCCAGACGCCGGCTGGCACCCTGTCTACCGGCCGCTCATGCGAACGGAGCCGGCGGAGTGCAAGACCCGGTAGCCTGGAACGGCAAGCGCGGGTGGGAAGTGAATCCTCTTTCGTACCGGAACAAAACGTTCCGGAGCCCGGCACAGTCTAACAGAAGGCAAGGCGAAGTGACGACTCAGGCATCAGGCGACGACCACCGACACGACGAGTGGGCTCGGCAGGAGGATGCCGCGGCCGCCGCATCCCGCGATATCGCCGACGTCCCGGCGGTCGAGGTGATCACCACCGCCGCCGTGCACCTCATGAGCGCAGCGGCCGTGAAGCTCGGCCTCGCCGACGACCCGGACACCCAGCTCGACCTCGACGAGGCGCGCAAGCTCATCAACGCGCTCGCGGGCCTCATCACCGCAGGTGCGCCCGAGATCAGCGACATGCACGCCCGCTCGCTGCGCGATGGACTGCGGTCGCTGCAGCTCGCGTTCCGCGAGGCATCCGCCATTCCCGACCCGATCGGCAAGGGGCCTGGCGAGAAGTGGACGGGGCCGGTCAACTAACTCGCATGCCGCGTGCTGCCTCCGCGGGCGGTGCCGTCGCTTCGCTCGCAGAGCGGGGACCCTCCCGCTTCGCGGGCCCCTCCCGATGCTCGCTCTCGCGACGGCTTCGCCCGCTCCGGCCGCTCGCTCCCCCGGTTCGTTGATCGGTGGAAAGGGAGGGGGAGGGCGGAGCATCGAGAGACCGAACGCGGCTCGAGAAACCGGGTGTGCAGGTGTTTCTCGAGCGGGAAGTGGTTTCTCGCGGTCAGGCGGAGCGGCGGAGCTTCACGGTCAGCGAGTCCGCGAGGACCGCGATGCGGTCGTCGGCGGCCCAGCGCTGCGCCAGACGGGCGAGCACCGCGTCCAGCACCTGGCGCTCCAGGCCGTCGACGAGTTCGAGGATCACGATCAGCTCCGGGCCACGCAGACGCGCGTCGGGGTCGCCCGCTGCGACGGCGACGTCGATCACGGCCAGCTCGTGCGCGACGCTGTCCTGAAGGGCGGCGAAGACCTCGGGCGAGAGGAAGCTCGGCTCCCAGGCATGCCCCTGCGCCACCGCCCAGACAGCAGGGCGGCGCAGCACGAACTCGGTGTCGCTGGTCGGATCGAGCACGATCAGGTCGGTGTCCTCGGCTGAGGCCGCCAGCGCGGCACGCACGGCCTCGACCGGGATCGGTCGCGCCGACGCATCCCATCGCTGCATCGCCTCGACAGAGGAGAACACGGGTTGGACCCGTCGACCGTCAGGGGCGGCGACCGTCACGATCGACAACTCCTGCGTCTTGTCGACGGCAAGACCCGACGGCGCGATGCCCTCCTCCCCCTTCTCGGCGATCAGGGGGATCAGCACACGCGCCGATCGGAACGCATCGACGATCTCGATCTGGCTGCCCTCACCGGCGCGGAAGCGCAGCAGCGCGTCCAGCAGCGCGGGATCGGCCGAACCGTCGTCCGCCGCGTGAGGGTTCGCCTCGAAGCCGCGCCCCTCCCAGGGGACACCGGCCGAATCGCCCTGGCTCGGGTGATCGCAGGAATCAGTCCCCTGCGACATCCAGTGCCTCTGCCAGCGTGAACGCACCGGCGTAGAGCGCCTTGCCGACGATCGCGCCCTCGACGCCCAGCGGCACCAGCTCGCGCAGAGCCGCGATGTCATCGAGGCTCGAGATGCCGCCGGAGGCGACCACGGGCTTCGGTGTGCGCGAGGTGACCTCGCGCAGCAGCTCGAGGTTCGGGCCGCGCAGGGTCCCGTCCTTCGTCACGTCGGTGACGACGTAACGGCTGCAGCCGGCCTCCTCGAGGCGGTCGAGCACCTCCCAGAGGTCTCCACCCTCCTTGGTCCAGCCACGCGCCGCGAGGGTCGTGCCTCGGACGTCGAGCCCGACGGCCACCGCCTCGCCGTAACGGCTGATCACGTCTGCCGCCCACTCCGGGTTCTCCAGAGCCGCGGTACCGAGGTTGATGCGGGAAGCACCGGTCTCGAGCGCGGCCTCGAGGCTCGCGTCGTCTCGGATGCCACCGGAGAGCTCCACATTCACACCGCGGAACTGCTTGATCACCTTGCGAAGGATGCCGGCGTTCGATCCGCGCCCGAAAGCGGCGTCGAGGTCGACGAGGTGGATCCACTCCGCGCCCTGATCGACCCACTCGCCCGCGGCATCCAAGGGGTCGCCGTAGCTGGTCTCGCTGCCCGCCTCACCCTGGGTGAGACGCACCGCCTTGCCGCCGGCCACGTCGACGGCCGGGAGAAGGATCAGGCTGGGGGTTGACGCGAAGTCGTTCATGTCGTCCTCGGGTGGATGAATGTGCACCGTTCGCGGGCACGAGACACGAGACTAGTCCCGTCGGCGGCACGGTTCAAAACGATGACGCCAGCGTGACGACGTGCGACACGGGCTCAGAGCGTTCCGACCCAGTTGCGCAGCAGCTGGATGCCGGCCTCCCCGGACTTCTCGGGGTGGAACTGGGTTGCCGACAGAGGGCCGTTCTCGACCGCCGCGAGGAACCGCGAACCGTAGGTCGACCAAGTCAGTGAGGGCTCGGGGAACGGCGGCATCACGTCCAGTTCCCAGTGCTGAGCGGCGAACGAGTGCACGAAGTAGAAGCGCTCGTCCTCGATGCCGCGGAACAGCGCACTGCCCTCATCCGGTGTCACGGTGTTCCAGCCCATGTGCGGCAGAACGGGCGCGTCGAGTTCGGTGACCGCCCCAGGCCACTCCCCCAGGCCTTCGGTGTCGATACCGCGTTCGACGCCGTGCTCGAACAGCACCTGCATGCCGACGCAGATGCCGAGCACGGCGCGTCCGCCGGCGAGGCGGCGCTCGATGATCTCGTCACCGCCGTGCGCAGCGAGCGCCTGGCGCACCGCAGAGAAGGCGCCGACACCCGGCACGACGAGACCGTCGGCGTCCAGCGCCTCGGATCGGTCGCCCGTGAGCACGGCATCCGCACCGGCAGCGATGAGCGCCTTGACGGCGGAATGGACGTTGCCGGACTCGTAGTCGAAGACGGCGACCCTGGGGCGGCTCACAGGGCCCCCTTGGTGGACGGGATGCCGGAGACGAGGGGATCCAGCGCCTTCGCCTGACGGAAGGCGCGTGCGAACGCCTTGAACTCGGCCTCTGCGATGTGGTGCGGATCGCGGCCGCCCAGGACGCGCACGTGCACGGTGAGGCCGGCGTTGAAGGTGATCGCCTCGAAGGAGTGCCGCACGAGCGATCCGGTGAAGTGTCCACCGATGAGGTGGTGCTCGAAGCCGGCCGGTTCGCCGGTGTGCACGAGGTACGGACGGCCGCTGATGTCGACGACGGCTTGAGCGAGAGCCTCGTCGAGAGGGACCAGCGCGTCGCCGTAGCGCGAGATGCCGGACTTGTCGCCCAGCGCGTCGCGGATCGCCTGACCGAGCACGATCGAGATGTCCTCTACCGTGTGGTGCGCGTCGATGTTCGTGTCGCCGGAGGCGCGCACCGAGAGGTCTGTCAGCGAATGCTTCGCGAAGGCCGTCAGCATGTGGTCGAAGAACGGCACCGACGTGTCGATGTGGCTGTTGCCTGCGCCGTCCAGGTTCAGCTCGAGTTCGACGGACGACTCGGACGTGCTTCGGGTGCGGCTGGCGATGCGGCTCATGAGGCCGATTCTATCGACGCCAGCGCGTCCAGGAACGCCGTGGTCTCGGCCTCGGTTCCGGCAGTCACGCGCAGGTGCCCGGGGATGCCGACATCGCGCACCAGGATCCCCTTGTTGTACAGCGACTGCCACGTCGCCTTCGGGTCGGCCACGCCCCCGAACAGCACGAAGTTCGACCAGGACTCGTGCGGCGCGTACCCGAGCGCTTCGAGCGTCGCGGTGATCCGATCCCGCTGCTCGACGATCTCGTCGACCATCGCGAGCATCGTGTCGGCGTTGCGCAGTGCCGCGACGGCGGCCGCCTGCGTGAGAGCACTCAGGTGGTACGGCAGCCGCACCAGACGCAGGGCGTCGATGAAGCCGGGATCGGCCGCGAGGTAGCCGACGCGCGCACCGGCGAACGCGAACGCCTTGCTCATGGTCCGGGAGATCGCCAATCGCGGGCGGCCGTCGAGCAGCGTCAACGCGGAAGGGGCGTCGCGCGGCGCGAACTCCTGGTACGCCTCGTCGACCACGACGATGCCGCGGGATGCCTCGTACACCGCCTCGATGACGTCGAGCCCGAGCGGTGTACCCGTAGGGTTGTTCGGCGAGCACAGCAGGATGATGTCCGGATCGGCGGCGAGCACTTGCTCGACCGCTTCGTCCGCGGTCAGCGTGTAATCCGGTTGGCGGGTCCCCGCGATCCACGTGGACCCGGTGCCCTGCGTGATGAGCGGATACATCGAATAGGTGGGCGCGAACCCGAAGGCCGTGCGCCCCGGTCCGCCGAATGCCTGCGCGATGTGCTGGAGGACCTCGTTCGATCCGTTGCCCGCCCAGATCTGGTCTGCGGACAGCTCGTGACCCAGGTACTCGGCGAAGCCTTCGCGCAACGCGGTGAACTCGCGGTCCGGGTAGCGGTTCACGTCGCGCAGTGCGACCGCGATGTCGTCGAGGATGTCGCTGGCCACGGCATCCGGAACCGGGTGGGTGTTCTCGTTGACGTTCAGCGCGACCGGCAGCGGCGCCTGCGGAGCGCCGTACGGGGTGAGGCCGCGCAGGTCTTCACGGAGAGGGAGGTCTTCGAGGGAGGTCACCCGTCCCATGCTACCGAGCCGCTCCGGGGCGGCCGCGCTGATGTGACGAACCGTATCAGTCGGCGTAGATCGTCGGGATCGCGAGCTCTTCGCCGACCATCAGCATGCCGCCCTCGAGCAGGTTCAGATGCTGCAACGACTCGATGACCTCACGAGGGTCGGCGCCGGGAGCGATGTCCTCGGCGATCGACCACAGCGTGTCGCCCGGCATGACCGTGACCGTCTCGAAGGAGGCCGAGACCTCTTCGCCACCGGCGTATGCCGACCCGCCGCTGAGCGCCGCGAAGGCCAGACCGATCGCGAGCGGAAGCGCCGCGAGAGCCAGCAGCACGCGACGACCCCTCGTCGTCAGACGCAGACGCGTAGCGGCTGCAGACGGACGAATGGACGGTGCGGTGACGGTGATGCTGCTCATGATCGCTGCTCCTCGTGCTTCCTCTCCCGATCGGGAGACTTTGGCGTAGCGTTCGCATTCCCCACTCGGCCGGGAGTGGGGGATGCGAAGCTACGTACCGAATCTATCTTCGATTTCGAATCTCTGTCAAGCCCTTTTCGAAACCTGATCCTCGAATCCCCCGACACGCTCGAACAGATCTTCCCCGACCGCAGGATCTCGGATACGGTTTCGCTAACGACACCTCACCACGGGCCTCCGACATCGACGCAGGGGCACCCGATCGGTCAACGAAGGAGCAGCCATGAGCGACGCAACAGCCCCAGGCACCGAGGCACCGCGCACTCGTCGACGCAAGAGCCTCAGCGCCAAGCAGATGGCGATCCTCGAGGTCATCCAGACCTCCATCGCACGCCACGGCTATCCGCCGAGCATGCGCGAGATCGGCGACGCCGTCGGCCTGAAGTCGCTCTCCAGCGTCACCCATCAGCTGGGCCAGCTGGAGCTCAGCGGCTACCTCCGTCGGGACCCCGGCAAGACGCGCGCCATGGAGGTGCTGATCGATCTCCCCGGCAGCGGCACCGAGAACCCCGCTGATACCGCTCCTCCGGTCGGCGACGCCGCTCTCGTCCCGCTCGTCGGTCAGATCGCGGCCGGCATCCCCATCACCGCCGAGCAGCAGGTCGAGGAGATCTTCCCCCTGCCGCGTCAGCTCGTCGGCAAAGGAGAGCTGTTCATGCTCAAGGTCAACGGCGAGTCGATGATCGACGCCGCCATCTGCGATGGCGACTGGGTCGTGGTGCGCACCCAGAACACGGCAGAGAACGGCGAGATCGTCGCCGCGATGCTCGACGACGAGGCCACTGTCAAGACGTTCCGTCGCCGCGACGGTCACACATGGCTGCTCCCCCGCAACTCGGCGTTCGAGCCGATCCCCGGCGACGACGCCACGGTGCTCGGCAAGGTCGTGGCGGTGCTGCGCGCGGTGTGATCCGCACCGACGAGAACGGCCGCTCCCCATCGGGAGCGGCCGTTCTGCTGCGCTGGCGCGATCAGACGGCTGCCGAAACGTCCTCGCGGACGCGACGGGTGGCCTCGACGATGTTGCGCAGCGACTCGGTCGTCTCCGCGTAGCCGCGGGTCTTGAGACCGCAGTCCGGGTTGACCCAGAGCTGACGGTTCGGGATCTCCGCCGCTGCGCGACGCAGGAGGGCCTCGATCTCGTCCGTGGACGGGACACGCGGCGAGTGGATGTCGTAGACGCCAGGGCCGATGCCGTGATCGAATCCGACCGCGGCGATGTCGTCCACGACGTCCATACGGCTGCGCGCCGCCTCGATCGAGGTGACGTCGGCGTCGAGGGCGCGAATGGCATCGATGACCACGCCGAACTCCGAGTAGCAGAGGTGCGTGTGGATCTGCGTGGCCGCGACAGCACCACCCGTGGCCAGACGGAACGAGTCCACCGACCACTTCAGGTATGCCGGCTGATCCGCCTGCTTCAGCGGCAGCAGCTCGCGCAGCGCCGGCTCATCGACCTGGATGATCTCGATGCCGGCGGTCTCGAGATCGGCGATCTCCTCCCGCAGGGCGAGAGCAACCTGGTTGGCGGTCTCCCCCAGCGGCTGGTCGTCGCGGACGAACGACCAGGCGAGGATGGTGACCGGACCGGTCAGCATGCCCTTCATGTGCTTGGCCGTGCGTCCCTGCGCGTACGTCGACCAGTCCACCGTGATCGGCGCCGGGCGCGACACGTCGCCCCACAGGATCGACGGCCGGGTCGCGCGCGAGCCGTAGGACTGCACCCAGCCGTTCTCCGTGACGGCGAAGCCGTCCAGGTTCTCGGCGAAGTACTGCACCATGTCGTTGCGCTCCGGCTCGCCGTGCACGAGGACGTCGAGGCCGAGCTCCTCCTGCAGCGCCACGACGCTGTCGATCTCGGCCCGCAGGAACTCCTGGTACTCCGCCTCGGTGATCTCGCCGCGTGTGAAGCGCGCACGAGCGCGGCGGATGTCGCCGGTCTGCGGGAACGAGCCGATCGTCGTCAGGGGCAGCGCGGGGAGACCGAGCGCCTCTTCCTGGGCGGCCTCGCGCTCGGCGTACGAGACGCGCGAGAAGTCGGCCTCCGCCAGCGCACGTGCGCGCACGGCGCCGTCGCGCACGCCGGGTGCGGTGAGCCGGTCGGCGAGAGCGGCGGATGCCGCGTCCAGCTCGGCCCCGATCGCCTCGCGTCCCTCGGCGAGCCCCCGAGCGAGCGTGACGACCTGCTCGACCTTCTGGTCCGCGAAGGCCAGCCAGGAGATCAGGCGCTCGTCGAGCTTGGACTCGTCCGCGACGTCGTGCGGCACGTGCAGGAGCGACGTCGACGTCGAAGCGGCGATCTGCGCCGCACCGAGACCGCGCAGCGCCTCGAGCTTGTCGAACGCCGCGGCGAGATCGCCGCGCCAGATGTTGTGTCCGTCGATCACACCGCCGACGATCACCTTGTCGGCGAGCCCCTCGGCGGCCGCGGGGACCGTGCCGCGGACCAGGTCGACCGCGATCGCCTCGACGGGCGCTGCCGCGAGGACGGGGAAGACGGCATCCAGTGCCGCGTACGGAGCCGCGACCAGGATTGACGGACGCTCGGAAACGCCGCCGAGGACCGCGAGCGAGCGCTCGGCAGCAGCCGAGAGCTGCTTCGTCGAAGCGGGAAGCGATTCGCTGACCAGAGCGGGCTCGTCGATCTGCACCCACTCGGCGCCGGCGGCGCGCAGACGTGCGAGGAGTTCGACGTAGACGGGAAGCAGGTCCTCGAGGCGGGACAGCGGGTCGAAGCCCTCCGGCGCGTCGTCGGACGCCTTCGCCAGGGCGAGCAGCGTCACGGGGCCGACGATGACCGGTCGCGTGACGAATCCGGCTGCTGCGGCCTCGGAGACCTCGCGGACGAGACGGTCGCTGGACAGCGAGAACGACGTCTCCGGACCGATCTCCGGAACGAGGTAGTGGTAGTTCGAGTCGAACCACTTCGTCATCTCCAGCGGTGCGCGCTCGCCCTCGCCGCGGGCGACCGTGAAGTAGGCCGGCAGGCCGATCGTGCCGTCGGCGGAGCGCAGGTCCTCGAAGCGCGCAGGGATCGCGCCGACCGTGACCGCGGCATCCAGCACCTGGTCGTAGTACGAGAACGACTCCGGAATGGCGGAGTCCGCACGACCCAGCCCCAGCGACGCGAGGCGCTCGCGGGTGGCGGCGCGCAGGCCGGCACTGGTGGTCTCGAGCTCCTGCTCGTCGATCCGCCCTGCCCAGAACGCCTCGATCGCCTTCTTCAGCTCGCGGCGGCGCCCGATGCGCGGGTAGCCGAGGATGGTTCCCTCGGGAAATGCAGTCATGGTGGGTCCTTTCAGGAGGGGTCTAGCGGTGAAGAGCGGGGAGGATGTCTGCCGATTCGAGCACGTTCAGAACGGTCTCGTGCTGGTTGAACGCGTACAGGTGCACGCCGGGTGCTCCGCCGGCGACGACCTCGCGCGCGAGCCGCGCCGCCCAGTCGACGCCGATCTGCCGACGACCTTCGGCAGTCGGTTCGACCTCGAGCGCGACCTGCAGCTCGCCGGGGATCTCCTCACCGGTCAGCTCCAGTACGCGGGAGAGCCGCGTCGGCGAGGTGATCGGCATGATGCCGGGGAGGATCGGGATCGTCACGCCGGCACGGCGCGCACGCTCGACGAAGGCGAGATAGTCGTCCGGGTGGAAGAAGAGCTGCGTGATCGCGAACGTCGCACCGGCTGCCTGCTTGGCCAGCAGCGCCTCGACATCCTGCGTGCGATGCGTCGAACGCGGATGCCCCTTCGGGAACGCGGCGACGGCGATGCTCACCTTGCGTCGGGGCGCCACCTGCGCCGCCCCGGGGATGCCAGGGACCGGCGATTCCTCGTACGGGGCACGCTCGGCCTGCACCCGGTCGATGAGCTGCACGAGCTGGGCCGCGCTCTCGAGGTCGCCGAGGAACGGCTCCGTCTGCCCGATCGGCGGATCGCCGCGGAGAGCGAGGAAGCTGCGGATCCCGGCATCCAGGAACTCGCGGATGAGCTGGGTGGCACCCGCGTAGGTGTTGCCGACGCAGGTCAGGTGGGCCAGTGGCTCGACGTCGGTGTGGGCGCGGATGTAGCGGAGCACCTCGAGCGAGCGTCCGCCGGTCGAGCCGCCGGCGCCGTAGGTCACCGAGAGGAACGCAGGACCCGCTGCCGCCAGCCGGCGCACCGTCTCGTGCAGGGCGTCCTCGCTGGACGGGGTACGCGGCGGGTACAGCTCGAAGGAGAACGGCACGCGCGAGGCACCGGCGGTGGTGGAGTCCTCGGAGGACATGTTTCTCTCCAGCTGACAGAACGGACACGGGGCACCAGCGAAGAGCGCTGCGCTTCGCGGGCGGATGCCGGGCTCGGCTGTCGCTCCACGCTCGACGCTCCACGGCGAATGGGGCGTTTCCACGAAGGTAAGGCACGCCGTGATCCCGGCGCATCTGTGTGACGCCATGTGTCGGGCTCTCGTAGGCTCGGATCATGCCCCAGCCGTTCGGTTCCTGGCCCTCGCCTTTCCACGCCGTCGACATCGCGTCGTCCGCTCCCCGTCTGGACGGCGCGCATTTTGTCGGCGGCGAGATCTGGTGGGGCGAATCGGTACCTGCGGAGGGCGGACGCGTCACGGTGCGCAGCTCGACAGGGGCCGAGGTGCTGCCGGCGCCGTGGAGCGCGCGTTCCCGTGTCCACGAGTACGGCGGTGGCGCCTGGACGGCGGATGCCGACGGCATCCTGTACTTCGTCGAAGCCAGAGGTCAGCAGGTGCACCGGCTCGCGCCCGGCGGTGCGCCGGAGCCGTTGACGGCGCCGGGACCGGCGCACGGCGGGCTGCGGATTCAGAACGGACGGCTGCTCGCCGTCCGCGAGGATCTTTCCGGCGTTCCCCATCAGCGGGCGATCGTGGAGATCCCTGTCGACGGATCGGCCGCCGACGATCCCGCGGCCGTCGTCGTGCATGCGCAGGGACCCGGATTCTTCGCCCATCCTGCGCTCTCCCCCGACGGGACACGGATCGCCTGGGTGCAGTGGGCCGGCGATCGGATGCCGTGGGAGAGCGCGCAGGTGGGCATCGCCCGGATCGGCGGCGGTGAGACCCGCGCACTGCCCACACGAGCCGCACTGCAGCCGGAATGGGCCGACGACGGCGAGCTGCTGTACTCGGACATCCCGGACGACCGCTGGACGCTGCACCGCGTCGGCATCGACGGCATCGAGCCCCTGGGCCGCCCGACGCCGATCGCGCCGGTCGACGCCGACACCGGCTACGGACTCTGGGTCCTCGGCAACCGGTGGTACCAGCCCGTGGCCGACGGACGCATCGTCGCCGTGCGCACGAACGGCCGCGACGAGGTCGTCGTGATCGATCCGGACGGCGGCGCCCGCACGATCGAGGTGCCCTGCGACGGGCACGTCAGCATCGACGAAGTCTCAGGCTCGCGGATGCTCGTGACCGGAACGGGCTCATCGGTCGCGCCTGGTCTGTGGTCCGTCGATCTCGATTCCGGCGCGGTGGACGCCATCGCCGGCGGGACTCGGGTGGACTCCGCCTGGATGCCGCCGGCGCAGCAGATCGTCGTCGACGGAGCGCACGGCCCTGTGCACGCGTTCGCGTACGCCCCGGCGAACCCGCAGACCGCGGCACCCGCCGGCGAACGGCCGCCGTATGTGGTGTTCGTGCACGGCGGGCCGACCGCGCATGTCACCGGCGCCGCCTCCGCGGGGATCGCGTTCTACACGAGCCGCGGGATCGGAGTACTGGATGTCAACTACGGCGGCTCGACCGGATACGGCCGCGCCTACCGGCGGCGTCTGGACGGCAGATGGGGCATCGTCGACGTGGACGACGTGCTGGCCGCGGCCAGAGGGCTCGCCGATGCGGGCCTGGCCGACCCGGCGCGGATCGCGATCCGCGGCAGCTCGGCCGGCGGCTGGACCGTCCTCGGCGCGCTCGTGCGCGGCGGAGTGTTCGGAGCGGGGATCAGCCGGTACGGCGTCACCGACCTGCGCGCTCTCGCCGCCGATACGCACGATTTCGAGAAGGAGTACCTGAACGGACTCGTCGGCCCCTTGCCGGAGTCGGAGGCTGTGTACATCGAGCGGTCACCGCTGACGAACGCGGACCGCATCGACGTCCCGGTGCTCCTGCTGCAGGGCGCGGACGATCCGGTCGTCCCGCCGTCGCAGTCCGAGGCGATCCGCGATGCTCTCGCGAAACGCGGCATCGATCACGAGTATGTCGTCTACGTCGGCGAGGGGCACGGGTTCCGCAGTGCTCCGACGATCGTCGACGCCCTGGAACGCGAACTGCGCTTCCTCGGGCGGGTGTTCGGATTCGAGCCGGTGCCGTAACCGCTATTCGCCCACGCGGTTGCGCAGCCGCATCGCGCGCTCGGCCTCACGGGTGTCCTGGCGTTCGCGCAGCGTCTGGCGCTTGTCGAACTCGCGCTTGCCCTTCGCGAGAGCGATCTCGACCTTGGCCCGACCGTCCGAGAAGTACAACTTGAGCGGGATCAGCGTGTAGCCACCGGCCGAAACGGCGTGCTGGAGCTTGTCGATCTCGTCGCGGTGCAGCAGCAGTTTGCGGATCCGCTTGGAGGCGTGGTTGGTCCAGTGCCCCTGGGAGTACTCCGGAATGTGCACGGAATCGAGGAAGGCTTCGTTCCCCTTGATGAACGCGTAGCCGTCGGAGAGGTTCGCACGCCCCTGGCGCAGCGATTTCACCTCGGTGCCGGTGAGCACGAGTCCCGCCTCGTACGACTTCTCGATGTTGTAGTCGTGACGTGCGCGACGATTGGTCGCGACGACCTTCTCCCCGCGTTCCCTGGGCATGGTGCTCTCCTGATTCCGTGTCGTGCGGGCGCACGACAGCCTGTCAGCCTATCAGGTGCGCAGCCAGCGACGAATCGCGAACCCGGCCGACAGCGCCGCCAGCACCACGCCGATCACGATCAGGATCGGCACCACGAACGCGGCATCCTGCATCGTGACCCAGGTGGTGATCGACGGGACCCGCCCTCGCAGATAGCCGTCGACGCCGAAGTGCATCCCGGCGAGCACCGCGGCGCTCGCGAGCACCGACCCGAGGAACGCGGCGAACACGCCCTCCAGCACGAACGGCGTCTGGATGACCCTGTTCGAGGCGCCCACCAGGCGCATGATGCCGATCTCCTTGCGTCTCGCGTAGGCGGACAGCCGGATCGTCGTGGCGATCAGCAGCACGGCAGCGATCAGCATCAGCGCCGCGATGCCGACGGCGATGTAGGTGGCGACGGTCAGCGCTGAGAAGAGCGGATCCAGATACTTCAGTTGATCGACCACCTCCTCCACGCCCTGCACGCCCGTGAACGACTCAGCGATCACGCGGGACTGCGCCGGATCCTTCAGCGTCACCCAGAAGCTCTGCTGCATCTGGTCCTCGGTGAGGACGCTGGCCTGCTCTTCGCCGACCAGCTCGATCAGATTGGCGTACGCCTCGGCCTTGTCCTCGAAGCGCACACTGCCGATCAACGGCGACAGCGCATCACCGTCGAGCTCACCCGCCACGACATCCAACTGCTCCTGGGTAGCCTCGCCGTCCACACAGGTATCGGTCTCCGAAACCGGAGAGCACATGTACACGGCGACCTGCGCGCGTTCGGACCAGTAGGCCCGCATGGTGGAGATCTGCTCCTGCATCAGGATCGCCGCTCCCACGAACGTCAGCGACACGAAGGTCACCAGCACGACGGAGATGACCATGGATGCGTTGCGCCGCAGGCCGACCAGGGCCTCGGTCAGAATGAGTCCGATCCTCATGTCGTCGGCCCCACTTCATCGTCGTCCTTGTCCACGAGCCCGAGACGATCGGCCACCCCCACCTCGGCGATGTCGACCTCCGGCAGGACGATCGGATGCGTTCGCGGCGGGGCCGGTTCCGATGCCGTGGGGGCCGGTTCGGATGCTGCCGCCGGGTGCGTCGTCGCCGGGACATCCGGTGCGGCGGCCGGCTCGGCGGGCGGCGTGGTCAGGACGGGGCCGGTGGCCGTTCGGCTCTTCGATTCGCGCATGCGCGCCAGCGTCACAGCATCCAGCGGCGGAATCGATGCCGTCTCGCGCTGGACCTCCTGCACGGCCGTGAGCGCGGCGGCCGCCGCTGCTCCGCGCTGCTGCTGTGGGCCCAGCGCCGGAATGGCCGATGTGTCGCCGTAGCCGCCATGAACCTCATCGCGGACCATCTCGCCGTCGCGCAGCTCGATCACGCGGCGCTGCATCTGGTCGACGAATCCCGCCTCGTGGGTCGCCATGAGCACGGTCGTTCCGCCGGCGTTGATTCGGGCGAGAAGTTGCATGATTCCGACCGAGGTGGCCGGGTCGAGGTTTCCGGTCGGCTCGTCCGCCAACAGGATCTGCGGGCGGTTGACGATCGCGCGGGCGATGGCGACGCGCTGCTGCTCACCGCCGGACAACTCGTGCGGCATCCGCTTCTGCTTGCCGTCCAGGCCGACGAGGGCGAGCGCCTCCGGAACGGCCTGCTGGATGAATCCACGGGATGACCCGGTGACCTGCAGCGTGAACGCCACGTTCTGATAGACCGTCTTCGACGGGAGCAGCCGGAAGTCCTGGAAGACGGAGCCGATGTGGCGGCGGAAGTACGGCACCTTGCGGTTCGCGAGCGCGCGGAGGTCGCGGCCCAGCACGGCGACGCGGCCGGTGGAGGGGACCTCTTCCCGCAGGATGAGTCGCAGGCAGGTCGATTTGCCGGAGCCCGAAGCGCCGACGAGGAAGACGAACTCCCCGCGTTGCGCTTCGAAGTCGATGCCCGACAGGGCAGGGCGCTTGGTGCCCCGGTAGCGTTTGGTGACGTTCTCGAACCGAATCATGGCGGTACGAGCCTAAGCGCGCCTGCGTCGCTGCTTGCGAGCGACACCCCACCTGCACGGGCAGAGGTGCCCCCGCAGATGTCCGACGGGGCTGGTTAGATGGAAGGGGACGCCGGAGGGGCGCGTCCTGCGCCCGTGCCGCGCACAGCAACGGCGCGAGAACTCGAGGACATCATGAGCACACCTGCCGGTTGGTACGACGACGGTTCGGGCCGCCAGCGCTGGTGGGACGGCACGAAGTGGACGGAGCACTTCGCGCCAGAGGTCGCCGCAGCAGAGGGCGCACCCGCTGTGCCTGGTGCAAGCGGCGCTGAAGCCGCGCCGTACGCGGCCGCAGCTCCCGGAGGCCCCTCGGGTCCCGGTGTGAAGGCGAAGCCGCACATCCTGGCGTGGATCGCACTCGGCGTCGCGGCGCTCGGGTTCATCCTCGCGTGCATCCCTGCGACCGTGATCATCGGGCTGGTCCTGCTCCCTGTCGCCTTGATCCTCTCGATCGTGGCCCTCTTCATGAAGGGCGCGAAGTGGCCGGCCATCACCGGCCTCATCCTGGCCGTCCTCGGCGGGATCATCGGCACGATCGTGCTCATCGTCACTCTTGTCGCTGTCGGGGTGCAGGCCTACGAGGAGATCTCGGACTCGACCTCGTCCTCGGCGCCGCAGGATGAGACCGACGACGATGCCTCTGCATCCGGCACCCGCCCGACCGTCGACGAGGTCGAGGACGGGATCGAGGCGTACCTCGAATCCACCGGCGCCGAGGGCACCTTCACCGAGGCTCAGGTCACCTGTTTCGCGGAGGCGTTCGTGGCTTCCGACACCGATGACGCGACGCTCCGCGCCATCGTGGAGGCCGACGGCGACTTCACGAACGTGGAGGCCGCCCAGGCTTTCGCCACCCTGCTCGGGGAGAACACCACGACGTGCGCGCTCGTTCAGTGATGCGCTGACGGATGCGAAAGCGGCCCCGGTGATCCACCGGGGCCGCTTTCGTATGAGACGGATCAGTCGTCGTCGCGACGCTTGCGCCAGCGGATGCCTGCCGAGATGAACCCGTCCAGGTCGCCGTCGAAGACGGCAGCGGGGTTGCCGGACTCGTGTCCGGTGCGCAGGTCCTTGACGAGCTGCTGACCGTAGAGGAAGTACGAGCGCATCTGGTCGCCCCAGCTCGCGGTGATGTTGCCCGCGAGCTCCTTCTTCTTCGCCGCTTCCTGTTCCTTCTGCAGCAGCAGCAAGCGGGTCTGCAGGACGCGCATGGCGGCGGCGCGGTTCTGGATCTGCGACTTCTCGTTCTGCATCGACACGACGATGCCGGTGGGCAGGTGGGTGATGCGCACCGCCGAGTCGGTCGTGTTGACGGACTGGCCACCGGGACCGGATGAGCGGAACACGTCGACGCGGATGTCGTTCTCGGGGATGTCGACTTCTGTGGCCTCTTCCATCAGCGGAATGACCTCGACCGCTGCGAACGACGTCTGGCGCTTGTCGGCGGAACCGAACGGGCTGATGCGGGCGAGACGGTGCGTGCCTGCCTCGACCGAGACGGTGCCGAAGGCATAGGGCGCGTCGATCTCGAACGTCGCGGACTTGATGCCGGCACCCTCGGCGTAGGACGTGTCCATGACCTTCACCGGGTACTTGTGCCGCTCGGCCCAGCGCAGGTACATGCGCATCAGCATCTCGGCGAAGTCGGTGGCGTCGTCGCCGCCGGCGCCGGAACGGATCGTGATGATCGCGCTGCGCTCGTCGTATTCGCCGTCCAGCAGCGTCTGCACCTCGAGCTGGTTGATGAGCTCGGTGAGCGCCGTCAGTTCGCTGCGTGCTTCGAGCGCGGATTCCTCGTCGCCCATCTCGTTGGCCAGGTCGATGAGGACCTCGAGATCGTCGAGCCGCTGCGCGATGCCGGTGATGCGCGCGAGCTCGGACTGACGGTGGCTGAGCGCACTGGTCACCTTCTGCGCGCGCTCGGTGTCGTCCCAGAGATCGGGTGCACCGGCCTCTTCGCTGAGTCGCGCGATCTCATCGCGGAGACGGGAGACATCGACGACCTCGCTGATGTCGCCGAAGGTTTGCCTGAGCGCCTGGATTTCGGCGGAAAGATCGAGTTCGAGCATGACACCCCAGCCTATCCTGCTTCGCGCGGCTGCGAGAGGCCGCGCCGCCGCGGGTAAAGTGGCGCGTGATGAGCAGCGCGTCAGCGGTCCTGAGGAGTTTCGGGCCGATGGTGTACCTGCCGACGATCCTGTTCTCGCTCGGCGAGGGCGCCGTACTCCCGCTGATCCCCGTGATCGCCGCGAACATGGGTGCCGATGTCGCATCGGCCGCGCTGGTCGCATCGGCGCTCGTGGTCGGTCAGCTGTGCGGGAATCTTCCGGCGGGCTGGGCCGTCGCGCGCATCGGCGAACGGTTCACGATGGTCATCGCCGGGGTCATCTCGATGCTGGCCGTCGTGGGGATGATCTTCGCACCCGCGATCGGCGTCTTCGCCGCCGCGGTGTTCCTTCTCGGGTTCTGCGCTGCGGCTTTCGGGCTGGCCAGGCACGCCTTCATGACGACGCGTGTGCCGATCGCGTTCCGCGCCCGTGCGCTCTCGCTGCTGGGCGGCAGCTTCCGTCTCGGGATCTTCATCGGGCCGTTCGTCACGGCGGCGCTCCTGCAGGTGTTCGGTGACGAGACGGCGGCGATCTGGTTCTTCCTCGCGTGCCTCGCCGTCATGGTGGTGCTGGTGCTCTTCGGCCCGGACCCGGAGCGGACCACTCCCCCGGTCACCTCGAACGGGACGTTGATCGAGGACACCGGAGAAGCCGTGTCCGGATCGATCCCGACGATCGAGCGCCCGGGGATCTTCCGCACGATGTGGCATCACCGTGGCGTGCTCGGCCGGCTCGGGCTCGCCGCGGCATCCCTGTCGGCCGTCCGCTCGGCTCGCCAGGTCGTCCTGCCGCTGTGGGGCGTGTCGCTGGGTCTGGATGCCCAGACGATCGCCCTCGTCGTCGGAGTCTCTGGCGCGATCGACTTCGCGCTGTTCTACGCCAGCGGCCAGGTCATGGATCGGTTCGGCAGGCTCTGGGCAGCCCTGCCTGCGATGGTGCTGATGGGCAGCGGGTTCGTCGTGCTCTCGTTCACGCACGACGGGGATGCCGCGGTGCTCTGGTTCGGGATGTGCGCGGCGATCCTGGGCGTCGGCAACGGCCTGTCCAGCGGAATCCTGCTCACCCTGGGTGCTGACGTCTCCCCGAAGACGGAACCGGCTGCGTTCTTGGGATCGTGGAGGACGCTGACGGATGCCGGCGGTGCCGTCGCCCCGCTCATCGTGTCCGGCGTGACGGCGATCGCTTCGCTGTCCGTCGCGACCGGACTGATGGGCGTGGTCGGACTCATCGGGGCCCTCGGTTTCCTGCGCTGGATCCCCCGGTTCAGCCCCCGCCAGCGCGACTGACACTCACCGCAGCGCGGTACGGCTCGTCGCCGACGCCTCCAGTGCCACGCCATCCGGCACGAAAGGCGAGAACAGCGGCGGATGCCACGTCGACGCAACAGTGACCCGCGCCGTCACCCCGTCAGGAGCCTCGGCCGACACCAGCGCCGCGTCCCCCGGAACCGCGGCGACGACCGCTGCGGCCTGCTCGTGCACACCGGCGTCGCTGAGCACTGCCCGTGCGGTCTCGCCCTCCACGACGAGTGCGAACCCGTCTGATCCGGCGAGCGCCGCGGCATCCGCCAGGGAATCGAGTCGCTTCTGAGCGATGTACAGGTCGGTCGCGCACACGCACGCGAAGATCACGGCGATGGCCAGCACGGCATATCCGAGCATGAGCGGCAGGATGCTGCCGTCTTCGTCCGCGATCCGCTTCCGCAGCGCCGTCATCCGGATCCCCAGACCCGGGAGATCTTCTGGGCCGCCGCGGCTTCGACCGGAATCGCGGCGACGGTGTCGAGCCCGAGGACGGGCGGCACGAACGGAAGCGAAACCCTGGTCGACACCGTCACGACGACCGTCGCACCCGGCGCGGGGCACGACGCGGATGCCGGCGTGCAGACGACGGAAACCTGCACGGCTGCCGGATCCATCCCGTACTCGTCGATCACGTCGGCGAGTATCGCATCGCCGCGGGTGGCGGCCGCATCGGCATCCGAGGCCTGGCCCATGGCGCGCGCCGTATGCCGGGCGGCCGCCTCGGCGCCGAGGGTCTGCTCCTGCACGGCACCGAGCGTGAGGACCAGGTAGACGAGCGGGACGAGCAGTATCACCCCGACGACGATGAACTCGAGTGCCGCGGAGCCGTCGTCATTCCGCGCCCAGCGATTCCATCGGTGCATCCGCTTCCACCTCCAGCCCGAAAGGGATCCCGATGAGTCCGAGAACCGGCAGCGCCGTGCGCACGCGGACGACGACGACCTCGTGGCCGGACTCGGCGCGCGCGCTGACGGTGATGTCCTCGGCGTAGTCGCCGCCGATCGCGGTCGTGATCACGTCGGCGGTACGGGCGGCGCCGTCTTCGAGCGCTGTGTCGGCGAGCGCTGCGTAGTGCGCGCCTTCGACCGCGGCGTCGTGCACGACGTTGCGGACGTACATCGCCAGCCCGAGCTGCAGCACCGCGAGCGTGAGCACCGTGAGGATCGAGCCGACGAGCACGAACTCGACAGGGCTCGACCCGTCCTCGTCACGCACGATCCGGCGGAGCACGGCTCAGATCCCTGAGACGCGCGCGATCGCCTGCTCGAACAGCGACGTCAGTGCGGGCCCGGCCACAGCCCAGATGAGAACGACAAGGCCTGCCGTCATCAAAGTCACGAGCACCCACCCCGGCACGTCCCCCGTCTCGTCCTCGATGAGGGCGCGAGCCTGTCCCGCGAGTCGGGTGCGCCACTGTCGCAGTCGATTCATGTCTGTTCCTTTCGTAGGGGTCTGCGAGATGTCATAGGAGTCGAAGGTGTCAGCCGAGACCGAGCCGGAGGATGAAGAGTCCCGGAAAGACAGCAAAAAGAACAGAAAGAGGCAGAATCAAGAACACGAGCGGGCACAGTATGGGGTAGTAACCTTTCTACATGGCGACCTACGGCGTGATCTACACCCGCATCTCAGATGACCGCGAGGGCGAAGCGCTCGGAGTAGAGCGCCAACTCGAGGACTGCAAGAAGCTGGCTGCGGAAGCAGGTATCGATATCGTCTCCGTCTTCAGCGACAACGACATCGGAGCGTCCACACGCACCCGTAAGCCACGGGTGGACTATCCCGTGATGCTTGAGCGCGCACGGGCAGGCGAGTTCTCCACGATCATCGCCTACAGCAACAGCCGCATCACGCGACGACCGCTGGAGCTAGAAGATCTGATCGTGCTCTACGAGCAGCACGGAGTCGTGATCCGCACGGTAGTCAGCGGGGATGACGACCTCTCTAAGGCTGACGGTCGCATGGTGGCACGCATCAAGGCGGCTGTCGACGCTGCGGAGGCCGAACGCACGGCTGAACGTGTGGCGCGGGCCAACGACCAGAAGGCATCGCTAGGACGTCCCACCGCGCGCCCTGGCTACGGCTACCGGCGCGAGGCTGGGCGTGATGTCGTGGCGGAGGCTGAGGCTGCCGTGATCCGTGAGACTGCGCGCCGCATATTGGACGGCAGCTCGCTACGCTCCATCGCGACAGACCTGAACGAGCGCGGCATCCCGTCGCCCCGCACAGGCGAACAGGCCCGCAAGGCCGAGCGTGAGGATGTGCCTGCACCTGCGCCTATCCCTTGGCAGGGCATCACACTACGACAGATGATCCGACGTCCGTCGTTGGCCGGGCTGCGCACGCACCGGGGCAAGGTCGTCGGCACGTTCAACCCCGAACTGCACCCGCCTATCCTGGACGAAGACACGCACGCCCGCATTGAAGCGGTGCTGACCGACCCGAACCGCGCACAGGGCACAGGCGGGCGCACGCCGGTTCATCTGCTGTCGGGGGTGGCAACGTGTGGCCGATGCGACGGCACTGTGGACGCTGACGGCGAGCTGGTGCCCTGTGGCGGCAGGATGGTTCGCGCGCCCGGTCGCATGACATCCACCAAATCGGGTGGAGCCAAGCGTCAGCCACCTGCATACGTCTGCGTGGAGTGCCACCGCGTGCGCCGCAAGCAATCCGATGTGGACGAATTCGTGACCGAAGTCATCCTGCGCCGCCTTGAGCAGCCGGATGCCGCCCAGTTATTCAGCCGGGGTGACGCCGGTGCCGCACAACAGGCGCGGGACGCTATGGCGGCGATCGACGCCCGCCTTGCCACGGCTGCCGATCAGTTTGCAGAGGGCGTGCTCACTGGCGACCAGCTGCGGCGCATCACCGAGCGTCTGCGTGCCGACCGCGCCGCCCATGAGCGCACCGTGGCCGAGTCGATGCCCGCGCGCGTGCCGGTGGACATCGTGGGGCCGCTGGCGCGTCAGACATGGGCGGGGCTGCACATCGACAGCCAGCGCGCCATCATCCAGGAGCTGGCCCAGGTCATCATTGAGCCACAAGGCAGCGGCAGGTCGTTCGACCCCGATCTGATCCGCATCGTGTGGCGTAGCTGAAAGCCTCCGCACCCACAGGCTGAAAGGGCCGACTACGCCTTACGCCTGGGGCTGCCGGGTGTAGCCCCGGCTGGCGGCTGCAACACGCCGGGGGCAAGGCAATTTTGCGGACTCCATTATCTCTCCTGGACAGGGCTTTTCGCTCGCTGGGCGCAAACATTCCGCTTGTGAGCCACTGCCCGGGTGCAGCATAATAGCAAACATGCAATCTCAAGTCAAGGTGGTCTGCAAGGGCACAGCCCGTTCAGGCCCACACCCGAAGCGCAGGCTGGCGCGATACCAGTGGTCAGCCAGCGATGACACCTGGGAGCGCATAGACCGGCACGGCTCCGACCGTGACGTCTACATCAGGCGGCTGGAGGACGGGTCGTTGGAGAGCTATCCGACACCCCGCTTCAAGTGCCCGTGTGGCCGGGACGAACAGCCCCTCCACGAAGACCTGCAGGAACGCCTCCGGTTGGCGCAGGCCACGGGCGAACTGGTGCTGTAGGCTCGTACCCGACTTCACAACTTCACACCGCTGGTGATCGGCGGCATACAAATCAGGGTCACATTGCGGCATCAAAATGCCTGGATGCTCCAGGTGCCGTGACCGGACATCGGTCGAGCCTCTTCGCGGGGGTTTCTTCAACCCGCAGAGGAAACTCCCGTGTCTATCACGCTTCCACCGAGCGCCACCAAGGCGATCTCTGACATCGCCGTAGGCACACGCCTACACGACCCTGAGCGGGTCGCCAAGGGCCGTCGCGACCTGGCCGAGGCCAAGATCGCCGAAGCCATCGAACGCAACCTTGCGGCAGCGCCTCCGCTGTCCACCCAGCAGATTCACCGGCTGTCGTCACTGTTGCGATCTGGCGGTGCACGATGAGCGCCCCTTTCGAGCCGAACCAGTCCATCCACGATCAGCACCTGGAAACGGCGGTCGACGCCGTGCTGCTGGTGCCCGGTGGTGAGCATCTGTACGGCTACGCCGTGCTCAATGGCACTCGCGACGAACCCGAGTATCGGGTGTACACCTTCCCCGACCGGGAGAGCATGCTGCTGGCGCTGAGTTCGACATTCAACGGGCGCTTGCTGGACCAGAAGTACCACACGATCTACCGCTTCGGCCCTGACCGACCGCTGCGCATGTACGGCGAGGTCGAGTGGGACGACGACGAAATTGAAGAGATCCGCCACCAGCGCGCGCTCCGGGGCGAGGTCGAAGCATGAGCCGCATGCTGCGCGCCGCGTTGCAGCTGGCTGCCGCTGACTGGGCGGTGCTTCCGCTGAAAGGCAAGAAGCCGACCACCGGCCTGACGCCGCACGGCGTTCACGACGCCACCAGGAAGCCGAAGCTGATCCGCGAGTGGTGGGCCGACGACGAGTGGAACATCGGTTGCCCCGTGCCCGAGAACGTCGTGGTCTTCGACATTGACCCGCGCAATGGCGGCTCGCGCCGGGCACTCGAACTGGCAGCCGGGGTGCCGCTGACGCCGACGCTGACGACCCGAAGCGGGTCGGGTGGCTGGCATCTGTACTACGTCCGCCCATGGGAGCGGGTAAGCGGCATGCGGCTGCCTTCAGGCATCGACTTCAAGACCAACGGCTACCTCGTGATGCCGCCGAGCATCCACCCCGAAACCGGCCAGCCGTACAGGTGGAACCGTCGCCCCATCGAGCACATGCCGCTCGAGCTGGCGCGGCTGGTGCTTGAGATGCCTTCCGAGCCGCGTGGTGAAGGCACATACGACATTGGCGGGCTGGTCTCGTGGGTGCGCGCGCTCCCCAAGGGCGAGCGTCACAACGGCCTGCACTGGGCCGCGCGCCGCGTGAACGAGGCCGGGGGCAGTCAGCGACACATTGTCCGATTGATCGAGGCCGCTGAGGACATCGGCTTCACCCCTTATGAGGCTCGCCGCGTGGTCGAGTCCGCACAGAACGGAACGCAGAAGTGACTACCAAGACCACCAGCAAGACGCCCCGTAGGCGCGTGCCCAAGGCGACTCGCAAGGACACCGAACCGACCTTCGGCGAAGACGTAGCCGAGGCGCTGGCCAATCCCGCTCCGAAGAAGGGCAGCGACCTGCTGGCGCGGGAGTTCCCCGATCTGGACTGGATCATCCCGGGCATGGTGCCGGACGGTTGCCACCTGCTGATCGCCGCTCCGAAGATCGGCAAGAGCCTGCTCACGCTCGACCTCGCCATCGCATGCGCCAAGGGTGGCAAGGCGCTGGGGGCGATCAAGGTTCGGCAGCGCCCTGTCCTCGTGCTCGACTTGGAGTCGGGCGAGCGTCGGCTGCAAAGTCGGCTGAAGTCATTGCTTGGCGGACGCCCGCTGCCCGACAGCTTCGAGTACCACACCGATCCGGACACTGCGCTGAATGTGCTGCGCACGTTCCTGGACGAGCACCAGGGTGAGTCGCCGCTGGTCATCCTCGACACCTTGTCGGGCGTGATGGGCAGCCGTCCCCGCGAGATGACGCAGTTCCAGCATGAGAAGGCGACTCTGCAGCCGCTGCAGAAGCTATGCGCCGACGACCCCGGCGCGTCGATCATCGTCGTGCATCACAACCGCAAGGCCAAGGAAGGCGACAGTGTTGATGCCTCGTCGGGCACGCACGGCCTCACTGCCGCCGTTGATGGGATCATCGCGCTGAACCGGCCGGAACGGCGCGAGGCCGAAGCCACGCTGATCTGCGAGCTGCGCGACGTTGAAGGCGACGAGTACGCGATCGTCCTGGGTGCCGATGGCTGGGCGCTCGACGGCCGGAGCCTCGCGGAATCCCGACAGAACGCCATGGAGCGCCACCGCCAAGAAAAGGCCTCGAAGCAGGGTGACCTTGGAACCGAGCTGATGGACCTGCTGCGGGTACACGGTGCAATGTCGCCTGCCGAGGCGTTCAAGGTCTACCGGCGCGATCCGAAGGCCACCGCGCAGGAGCAGTCCGTACGGAACGCACTGAGCCGCCTCCATCGTCGTGGGCTGCTCACGAAGGACCCTGCGGGCACCTACGCGCTAATGGGTGTAACCCCTGAGTTGCCTGAGTTGAGAGTTGCCAAGAAGTCCCCTGATGTCAGTACCCCTGATGTGAGTGATTTGAGAGGTAACTCCAACTCACGTAACTCAGGGGGTAGTGCCAGGCGCACGACTGCTCGGAGGCGGCGATGAACAGGCAACAGCGCCGAGCACAGGCGAGGAAAGCACGGCTCGACCCCCACGCGGTGCAGTACGCGAAGTCCTACAAGTGCCCGGATTGCGACTCGGTCGCCGGCGAGGTGACGCGGGATCAGTTCGGGGTGCATCACGCCACGGTCCTCCACGACCCGACGTGTCCCCGGCTGAACGGCATGACGCCATGAGCACCACACCGGCTGTGTGGCCGGGTCCAACGCCAGGCAGGAGGACACACCCCGCGCCGCAACGTGCATGCGCCCTGCCGCGGAACGAGCCATCTGCTGGTCGCCACGGCTGGCAGCACCGACACATGAATTCACGAATGAGAGGAACAATCATGAGCGCCACGAAAGCACCCGACGCCAATCCGTATCGCGCTGTCGTGCGGGGTGAGGCCGCCGACCTCTACTCCGATCTGACCGAAGCGTGGGAACTGTTGTGGACGCTGCTATCCGAGGGCGACTGCACCCGCGACGAACTGATCGACGCTACCGGCCTCAGCCATCAGATGGTCAAGGCGCTGACATACAACGCACGGCAGGCGGGACTCATCCGCGTGGTGACCGTCACCCGCAAGACCGAGATCGTGCCGAACGTGTGGACAGCATTCACCACGCGGGGCTATCACGCCACGCCGCCCGACGAGGATGGCACACCCTTGGAGCGCTCTCCGGAACGACGGCGACCGTGGGACAGGGCCACGCCGTGACTGCGGAAGACGCCGCATGGGCTGCGCTCAGTAGCGCCCTGGATGAAGTGACCCCTCGCTGCACCGATAATCCCCTGTTCACAGCTGACCGGCTCACGAACGAGGAGCAGGAGGCGTGCGGCTACATCTGTGCTGGCTGCCCCGTGTTCATCCTGTGTGCTGCCTACGCCAAGGCAGCCGGGGTGAAGTCCGGATTCTGGGCAGGCCGTCAGCGATCAGCCAAGCGCAATCGGGCAGCCGACCCCACCGCAGACACCGACGCCGAGGCGGTTACCCCGGCACCCATCACCGAACAGAAGGAATGACCATCATGGCTATCAAGCACACACCCCTCAGCGTCCAGAACGAGCTCACCGGCAAGATCCACGGCTACCACGACCGCGCTGCCAGCATCAAGAAGGCGTACTACGCCAAGCGGCAGGAGATCCTCCGGGATGATCGGCTCACCGACGCCGCTAAGACCGCTGACTTGGCCGAGCTCGACACGGCTACAGGCGCACAGCTCAAGTCCATCAGGGGCGAGCAGGAGGCCTACGTGAGCAACCTCAAGTCCAGCTTGGAGCGGGAGCTGTCGTCGCACCAGAACCAGCCGACCGATGCCGCGTCGGTTATGCTGCGCCGTGACGCCAGCGAGCGTGCACGCAAGATCGAGACCGAGCGTGACGCCCTGGCAGCGCTCCGTGACGCGGTGCACAACGGTGACGAGTCCATGGCACACGCCATCGGCACCCACGGCCGGAACAACGGCTGGGTCGACGTGGCCGACGCCTGGAAAGCTGCGCATCCGTCGACGTCCGGCGTGGCTGAGGCTCTGGCCTACGTCGAGTCGGTCACGTCCGACGGCGCGTACAACATGGCGAACAGCATGTCGTACAAGAGTCCCGCCGAGTAACACAGACCGGGTGCGGGGTACTTCCTTTCAGCCCCTCACCCTCGCCGGGGCGTAGTGACCCCAGCGGCCAGCGCCCCTGCCGATCCGTCTCTCCATCGGTGGGGGCGCTGTGCTGTCTGCTGTGCGCGCCTGGCGTGCGTAGGCAGGCCCGCACCTACCCCGCACGCTGCTATCTCGCCAGCGGAGACGTGAGAGACAGCCGCACCGAGCAGCGCCAGCGGGCCAGCAGCGCACCACGGCAGCCAGGTCAGATTCAGCAGAATGCGCAGTCAAGATGGATGCAAGTTCGCAACTTGCGAAGCTTTGGCGCCTTGAGGCAAGCTTCAGGCGCAAGGCGGTGTCGGACCTTTCCGCCGCACACATGAGGAGGCCACACGGTGATCAAGCACATGATCGGGTACATCCGCGTCAGCACCGAGGAGCAGGAACGTTCCGGTCTGGGAGTCGAGGCTCAGGAAGCCGCGATCCAGGAGGCGTGCGAGCGACGAGGCTGGACGTACGAGCTGTTCCGCGACCTAGGATGCTCCGGCAAGCACGTGAACCCCGAACTGCGCCGCGGACTAGACATGCTGAGCGCCGGTCAGTTCGACGGTCTAATCGTTGCCAAGCTCGACCGGCTCGCGCGCTCGGTGCGGCACGCTTCGGCCATCATCGACTCGGCCATCACACAGAAGTGGGCACTGGTCGTGCTGGACAACGCACTCGACCTCACAACCCCCGGCGGCCGAGCGATGGCGAACATGCTCGCCACCTTCGCGGAGTTGGAGCGTGACTTGATCGCCAGCCGTACCCGAGAGGCGCTGGCCGCTCGCAAAGCACGCGGTGAACACAACGGACGCCGCACCGCTATTCCGGCTGGTGTACTCCGGCGCATCGTCCTCGACCGCGAGCGTGAGGGCCTCAGCTTCTGCCGCATCGCAGATGCCCTCACGGCCGAAGGGGTGCTGTCGCCTACCGGCCTGCCTCGCTGGCATGAGTCCACAGTGCGCCGCGCCTACACATCTGCATCTACTTTGGTGTGACTCGCCGGCAGGCCGTCAGTAGTGCGCGTGCTCTTCTCCCACTGACCACGGGCCATAGATTCCTACCCGCTTTCGCGCGTAGCCGTGGATGACCAACGCGATAACGACGGTGAGCGCCGCTCCTGCGAGACCCACGGCAACACCCCAACCGACTAGGTCAAGGTAGGCCAGCGCGACGCCGACTGCGACGGCGTTGATGCCCAGCCCTCCAGCAAGTGCGAAGGCAAACTCGGCACGAGTACCGCCCTCCATTTGATTCAGCTGGCCGACTCGAGCCCGCCGCACAGGTTCGGCTCCCTCGTGATACTCGTGCGCAACACGGTATCGCTCCGCGAGCAGGCGTACTCCCCTGCGGATCGGGGTCGCCGAGAGCACGATCGAGACCACGACCGCGCCGAGGATGTTCCAGATGTCTGCATCCTTCTGCGCCCACGCGAATGCCTGGGCCGGTCCGAGAAGCATCCAGGCCGCTAGGGGCAAGAACCTCCAACCTGGCACGAGGACGCCCGCGACGAGAGAAGCGTTCGCGTTACGGAGCATCTCCCTGAGAGTCGCTAATCGAGCTTCATTTTGCTCATGCTCAATCGTCTCCAGCAGCCATTTCACTCGGCGCTTCAGAATTGCAGGACGGGTCCCCTGGCCGATCGCCACCACCAGTCCAACCATCGACACGATGGCGGCGAGCGCCTTTGAGGCAACGTCTATGGCCTCCGCTGGGTCGATGCCGTTCACGATGTCAAGTATCGCGAAGCAACGCACACGAGCCGTCTAGGCTCGCGCAACCCCGGTCATGCCGCTCTGGTCGAAGCGCGCGCGGCACTATTCATCCACGCACTCGACTGGCGTCGGTGCGCTTCCAGCCCGAAAAACAGGAGTGGCAACCCACCGTAGATCCGGCGGAAGCCAATTGATCTCGCATACTTCGCGGTTAGAGATATCCGATACCTTGATCCAAACCGGCTTGCGGCTGCGATCAAGCAGGAGTAGCTGACCGGCCTGCTCGCCAACGATGTAGCCAGCAACAGTCTCGCCGGAGGGCCCGGTCGTTATCTGCTCGGACGGCATCCAAGGTTGTCCGAGCAGCGAAACTAGGACCGTTCCGGATACAAGACCTGCCGCCCAGGCCCCGCGACTCTTTCTTGACTTGGGACGAGATTTGCGCCGCGCCCGCCAGATCCTCCCGACAATAACCGCGATGAAAGCGATGGTTACCAGCGCAACCATGATCGGCGTCATGAAGGAGCCGTAGATCAACGGGAGCAGCGCAGTAACCGCGATAGTGGTGCCGAAGACGATCACGCGGGGTGTGCCCGCCTCATGCACCCGATTCACGTGCCCGCCGGGATCCAACACCCAAACAATCGAGAGTCCAACGACCAGAAACAACGCGAGCGTCGTGATGAGTAGCGTCGCCTGGTTGGTAAGCGTCAACACCGCGAAGGCGACCGGCAGATCGAACCGTGCGAAGTACAGAGCGCGCAACACGACCAAGATCGCGAGTGAAAGCGAGACCGCCAGTGCAACATGCTTCGTGGCGAGGTCGCGCGCCCGCTCCAACAAGGTCATGCTTCATTGTGCCCAGCGGGGTGCGAACGTGGCCGCAAGACATCCCGCACGGCACCACTCCCCCGCTAGCAATTTGCTGTTTCAGGCGAAAACGCGCGTCTACGCCTTGCGCCTGAGCCAGAGACAGCTACTCGGAGAGGATCGAGCCACCGCGCGACGGGAACGATCTGTTCACGGCTGACGGAACAGGTCGGCGGCAGGCACATCCAGCGCCCGAGCGAGCCGATGGATGATATCCAGCGTCGGGTTACGGGTGCCACGCTCGATGCCTGACACATAGGTGCGGTCGAGGTTCGCTCGATGCGCGAAGTCCTCCTGCGACCAACCATGCCCGGCCCTGAGCTCACGCACGCGCGCACCGAAGGCGGCTCTGTGGGGTGTGACGGGCATCCTTCAACGCTCACGCTAAGGTGACAATGAGTCCACGGACTATGAGTCACATCAACAAGAGGATCGAGGTAACCGTAGTGAGCATGTCAGCAGGGTGGTACCCGAACGGAGACGACTGGGAGACGTACTGGGACGGGACCGCCTGGACCGATCAGCACCGACAGAAGCAACCGACCCCGCCTCCTCCGCCGACGCCGCCCGTCGCGACGGCTGCTGCTCCCGATGAGACAACGGCGTACTCCGCAGATGGTGCGCTCATGTCGTTCAAGTCGCACATCAACGGCAAGAACGCTGACGTCCAGATCTTCCGGGATCGGATCGAGTGGAAGATGGCACGCGGGGTGTCGGGGGGCAAGCTGACTGCGGGAGTTCTGACAGGCGGTGCTTCGCTCCTGGTAACCGGTGTGAAGAACGGCAAGGCAGGGACCGAGATGATCCCGATGAAGGCGATCAGCGGCGTGACGACCAAGCGCGACGGCATGATCAACACGGTGGTTTCCGTAACGTCGTCGTCGCAGGCAATCGGCTTCCGCGTCTCGCATAAGGAAGCTGAGCAGATTCGGGGGCTCCTGAACCAACTGGTGCTGTCCGTATGATCAGCACCATGTCCCGTACAGCCAAGCTCAGCGTGGCCCTTGCCGCGCTCGCGTTAGCCGCGACCACGCTCGCCGGGTGCACCACCACAGCACCAGCGGCAGTCCAGACGTCCGAGGGGGCCCGCACCGAGCATCACCCCGACCCTCAGCGCTGCACCGGCAGCAGAGACGACAGCAGCGCCGGATGAGGTGACCTGTGCAGCGTTCGGTGATGTCGTGGCCATCGTGGGCAACGTGGACGTCGCGTTCAACGAGGACCGCATGGACCAGCAGGAGCGGAGCGGCTGGCATGCCCTCGCGTCGCGTGTGCTGGCCAACATCCCATCCGCCGGCGAAGGACCCGTGGCCGAAGCGCTTGCGGCGCTCAAAGAGGAAGTGCCTGCAGTCCAAGGCACTGCGCCCACCAACTTCGGCACACCCGGTGGACCCGTGTTCGGTGCCGACCTGTACGAAGCGTGCGCCGATGCAGGGTTCACGGTCGTCCTGAGCAGCTACACCGGAGGTTGATCGCATGTCGCGCACAGCTAAGCTCGCCCCAGCACTCGTCGCGCTCGCCCTTGCCGTCGCGGCGCTGGCAGGGTGCAGTGCCACGACCATGCCCCAGGCGTCTGACGCCAGCTCGAAGCCCGCTGCCAGCCCCACGCCGAAGCCGAGCGCTGCCGAAACCAACGCGGATGCAGGCCTCCCCTCAGGCTACGTGGACGTCGGCCATGGAACCTCTGTCCCCACGGGTAGCCCCGAAGGTTGCGAGACCCCGGCCTACATCCACATCACCGGCATGAGCGCCGAAGTAACCGGGAAGATCGTCGATCAGGGCGCGCGCAACTTCGCCACTGGCACGGTGGGCCTCGATGACAAGGGCAACATCGTGTCCTACACCGTTGCACCCGGCGACGTGGCGACGGTGGTTGGCGAGCGGCTCTGCATCTACAACGGCATCATGCTCGACACGCTCAACCACACACGGGACATTCACCCCGACCAGGTGCTGCGGCTTAACCCCGACCCCGCCGTTACGTGGGTGCCGTACCACAACCCCAATGAAGCAGGCGAAGGCTTCCAGCAGATTCCGTATCAGGAAGCCATCGAGGCGATGGGCCGTGCTTCCGATGCGGGCGACGTGGACACCATGCGGCGCATCTGGAACGAGGAGCTGAAGGCCATGTTCACAGACCCGGCGGTGATCGACCAGATTCAGGAGGCGCTGGACTCGGGCGACCTGACGGTGCTCAACCAGATGTTCTCCTGACTGAGCGAACCGAGGGCGACACCGTAACCTGCAATATGTTGAGAGCATGCCGCCAGAACATGACCTACCCGCGAGGCACCCCAACCACTCGCGATCTTCCTGGTCCAATAGGGCGTTCGAGAACACCCTGCCGCGAGAGTGGGTAGTGCACCCGATAGCGGAAGACTACGGAATCGACCGCCGTGTCGAGGTCTTCGAGAACGGCCGCACAACCGGCATCTTCTTCAACGTTCAATTGAAGTCAACGGATCGAGGAAGTGGGCACCAGCCCGCTGAGTCGATCAAGCGCACTACGTTGAACTATTGGGATCAGACTCCCGATGCGACTCTGGTTGTCATCGGACACGACTCGACCGAGACGCTTTGGTACCGCTGGGCACATTTGCTCCCGCATGACGAGAATCCGGAAACCAAGAGCCGACAGGTGCGATGCGAGAGCATCCTGGATGCGGGTTCAGCGGCCGAGCTGGCAGAGGAAGCCCGTGCCTGGCGTTTGGCTCGGGAACTTACTCGGCACCTACCGATTGACGTCTACCTGACCGGCAGCAGCTTCTATGGGCAACCTGCCGCTCCCCTCAAACGGGCAATCGCGCAGAAATTGTCCGCGCTTCCCTCCTTCTTCCGCGTCGTACACAGCAATCCGTCTCTTCCGTACCTGAGGGTGTCTGTGGAAGAGTCCCGCGTCATGGCGGGCATGCGTGGAAGCTACTCCCGACAACTCACGTGGGAGTTCAATGGCGAGCGCGACTACGGTGCAGTCGGATCGGACATTATCGCCTCGTTGGCACTCTCATGCGCGCATGTCGGAGCCGAAGATTTGTGCGTCCAGCTCTTCAGGCTGGTTGTCGATGACACTCGCACACTCTTCGAAGCATATGATTTCGGGTACGCCGTGGCGCTTCTGACCAGGCGCGGCGAGAGCGCCGCGGTACTAACACTGCTCCGCCGCACCAGCGCTGTTGAGAATCATCCCGCCAGAGACATCGCGCTTGCGGCTATCTCTGCGGCAGGCCCGACCCCAGAGCTTGGAAGAGCTGTTGCTTATACCATTCGCGACGCAGCCAGAGGGTGGGCGCGTCCCGCGATGGGTCTGTACAACGCTGCGAGCGCGCTCAGAACCATCGACCCCGAAGAGTCCATCACGCTTTACGAGGAGGCGGCGGAAGCGGATCCTGCATACCGTAGCCGTGGCTACTGGTGGAGAGAAAAGGGGTCCGCCCACTGGTCTGCGCAACAAACGGGCGAGGCAGAGAACTGTTACCGGAAGGCGATAGAGCTGGGTGAAGCGCGAGCTCAGGCCTATCTCGCCGACGTTCAGATGCGCACCGGCCGCTACCGAGAGGCGCGCGACACGTTCTACGACGCTCCGATCTGGGACGACCCCGAATGCGCGCAGTGGCGCCTGAGCTACAACGCACTTCGATTGATTGTCGATGAGCTGGGGATCGAACAACAAGACAGGAACGGCATCGGAATCCCTGACTTCTACCCGGAGCCCGCCGATGACTCCGCCGAAGCTCTTGAGGCTACGTCCATGGCCGCGATCAGAGCCGACGCACTTAATGGCTGGGCATACACCGGTCTTGCATCCTCGTGGTCAGGTGATCCGGAAAAGAGTTCGTTGCTCGCAAGCTTGACGGCGGCCGTCATCATCAACACTGCGGGCTATCTCTGGATCGACCTCTTGATCGATACGCTGCAGAACGAGAGCGAGGATGATGAGTCACGACTTCGCGTCGCTTACGACGCCATGATTTGCGCCTGGCAATACTTCGGGTCCTCCTTCGCTGAGGAGCTTCTCGAGTATCCGCTGCTAACTGAAGAAGCGCGTAGCCATTTCCTTGAGTTCTTCGAAGCGGTCAAGCTACCGGAACCACCAATGGAGTGGCGACGCCACTCTGATAGTGGAAGCTATGAATCGGACTTCGTCCCAACCGCCCCGCAACTAGATCGATGACGTGATCGGGAGCCGGGTCACAGATCACGTCTCCGGGCGCGCGGAATCCGATGCGTCCCGAGCCATGTCCGAGTCGCTACCTTTGACGCATGGATCGCGCGCCAGCAGATAACGACGATAACGGGTCCGCAGAAGCGGAGCTCTTCAGGGTCGGCCCCGGCTACCTCGCGTATTGGATGCATGTGGCGACGCATCACAGCACGCTGAACGATCGTGAGCGCACCGTCATCCTCGCGTTCGGCAGCGCCCTTGGCGACCTGTTGCGGCACCGCAATTCGGTCGAGTCGGCCCGTCGCCGGGCTATTCCAGTGAGCAGGCTAGACCGAAGCGCTCGACCCAGCGAAGCAGTTCAAGCCGCGCTCATTGACGCCACGAAAGACTTCTTCCTGAGCTACTACGCTGCTGTATCAACTATGGCGAGCCTTACGAAGCGGTTCCCATCGGTTTTTGACAACCCGCCTCATACGAGCAATGAGAAATTCTTAGAGTGGATGGCAGGCATCGGACTCTTCCGACCTAGGTGGGACACGCTACGGGCAGCCAGAGACTTTCGTACGCTCATTGATCATCCGGCGGCGAAGCAGCCTTATAGATGGGCGACAGTGTTCGACCAGGATGGGATCCTGCGAGCAGGTCTGCACGGCCCGGCGGGTGTCACTGGGAACATCCCAGCGGGCTCTCAGCGCGTCGGCGATGGTGACGAATGGGCTGAGGGGGACGCCTGGACATTCGTCGCGCCAGACGAAGATGAAGTATTGACACTTCTCGCGGTGCAGCTCAACGCAATCGTGGATCGCATCCAAGCACAGCGTTTCAATCCGGAGTCGCTTCCATGCGCCTGGGAACCACCAAATGGCGACGGGGACCCCGACGAGGGGTACCCGACCTTTGCGATCGGCAGCGGTGTTATTGCGGGGACTGGGTCGATGACTCCCGACCTCTCACCAGAAGACCGCGAGAAGATCGACGCGATACTTGCTCCGTATGTAGAGGCAATTCGACGAACCCGCTAGACGAAGAGTCAGACTTCAACGCTTACATGGCACCGCTGGCAGAACCACCAAGCCGCCCGAGGTTGCATAGGCTCTAGGCAGTTAGGGCAGTTCGGAGAGGCAACGTCGAGATCATTCATCGGTAAGGTGTAAATCCAATCTTGTGTGGGAGGAGCATCAGGATCTCCTTGCGTCCTGCCTGCTCGATCAGCCCGCGCTTCGCGTCTTCGCGCGCGTCCGACGCCTGCGCATGCAGCACACCGGCCAGCGGTGCACCGTGTTCGAGGGCCGCGACGAGCTGATCCACCGCGCGGGAGAGACCGGGAAGCTGAAGCCGCGATGCCATCTCGCCGAGGGCATCGGCGAGCGGGGATCCGGTGTTCACCGCCAGCACGACCTGGCGCAGTTCCTCGGTGAGCTCTCCTGATCCGACCGCGGCGACCCTGCGGATCGCGTCCAGCAGGCCTTCGCCCGCCGACAGGCAGAGCGCGAGGAACTCGAGCGTCGTCGGCAGCTCCTCGCCGAGCCGGGTCATCCTGGCTCTGGCTCGTGCGGTGAGGAGCATGTCGCAGCCCGCGGCCACGCAGACCCCCGTCAGGATCGGCAGCACCACGGTCGGTGCCGACATCCTTCCGGCGAGCGCCAACGCGATGACGATGACTGCGCCGGCGGTGAGCCCGCCGAGTCCCCACGCCAGTTGACGACCACGGAACGCACTCGCTTCGAGAGGGCTTCCTGCCTGCGCGAGACGCATCCGCAGGGCGTCTCCGCCGCCCACCAGGCGCTCGAAGGCGCCGCGCAGCCGGTCCCACACCGTGCGCCCAGACACCGACAGCACTCCGGCGGTGGGCAGGATCCCCCGCGGCAGCAGCGCATCGGGAACCACATCGCGCACGTAGGGGGCGATCCGCACGCTCAGCGAAGCAGCGCGCCAGCGCGGCAGCGCAGCCAGCACACAGAGAACGCCACCGGCGAGCAGCCCGCCGAGCAGCACGGCGATCGCGAGGTCGGTCACCACCGTCATCCGAACCACCTCTTCGGTTCGGGGAGGCGTCCGATGCGGACCATGATGCGGAAGGCCAGAACCGAGATCGCCGCGCCGGCGACGATCACGAGGACGCCCTCCGGCGTGCCGTACGCCTCGGCGCCCTCTGGACGCATCACGAGCAGCCCGAGGATCACCCACGGCGCGACCACCCCGAGCACTGCGGCGCCGTGGATCCAGGACTGCCGCGCTTCGACCTCGCCGCGCAGAGCGGCGTCAGCCCGCACGGAGGACGACAGCGCCCGCAGCACGCCCGTGAGGTCGGTGCCGCCGACCTGACGCGCCATCCGCAGCGTCTCGATGATGCGGTCCGCGATCGGGTCGGCGAGCGTGGCCTTCAGCCGATCCAGACTCGTCTCGAACCGCCCGGTGGCACGCAGATCCCGCGCGAAGACCGCGAACGCGGGGCGCACGGCCTGCGGTGCCGAATCGGCGAGACCGGCCACGGCATCCGGCAGCGACAGTCCGACTCTGATCGCGGCGATGAGCAGGTCGCAGACATCCGGCCAGAGCTGGCGGCGGGCCTTGCGCAGTCTCAGCCGCCGTCCGCGGAGGTACGTGATGGGTGCCGCCGCTGCGGCGAGCGCGGCGATGACGGCGAGCGCAGCCAGCCCGGTGATCAGCCAGACGACGGATGCCGCGACCGCTGCCAGCGCGACCATCACCATCATCAGTGTGCGCGAACGGACGCTGCCGAGGCCGGCCTCTTCGAGCAGGCTCGTGAGCGCGCCCGTGCGCCGTTCGGGCACGGGCGTGCGCTCGCGCGGCGGCCACAGCCATGGCGATGCGCACAGCAGCAGACCTGCGGCGAGCGCAGCGCCGACCAACAGTGTCATGCGGCGGCCTCCGCGCGATGGATCGCCCTGGTGATGATGCGGCCTTCGACGACCTCACCCGTCGGCGCGAGGACTTCGACGACCCGACGTCGTCCCGCCGCGTCCCGCGCGCAGTGCACGACCAGCGAGACCGATGAGGCGATCGCCGGCGCGATGAAGGAGCGGTCGATGTTGCGGCCGGCCAGCAGCGGCAGGATCGAGAGCTTCTCGAGCGCCTCTGCCGCCGAGTTCGCATGGATCGTGGCGGCGCCGGGCACTCCGGTGTTCAGTGCGAGCACGAGGTCGAGCGCCTCGGCATCTCGGACCTCGCCGATGACCAACCGGTCGGGCCGCATGCGCAGCGCCTCCTTCACGAGCCGCCTGAGCGTGATCTCGCCGGTGCCCTCGAGGCTCGCCTGCCGTCCCTGCAGCGCGACGACATCCGGCCCGTCGACGGCGAGCTCGAACGTCTCTTCCGCCGTGATGATGCGCTGCGTGCCCGCGCAGGAAGCCAGCAGTGCGCCCAGCAGGGTGGTCTTGCCCGCGTGCGTCGCTCCGGAGACGAGCACGCTCTGCCCTTCCGTCATCGCCCTGCTGAGCATTTCGGCGACGTCGGCGGGCATCGCGCCCTGCTGGACCAGCGCGTCGAGCGTCCGGTACCGCGGGAGGAACTTGCGGATGTTGACGGCCCAGCCGCCACGGACCACATCCGCGATCGCGACGTGCAGTCGCGAGCCATCAGGGAGCGAGGCGTCGACGAAGGGTTGGCTGATATCCACCCGCCGCCCGGTCGACTGCAGCATCCGCTCGACGAGGTCGCGGATCACGGCATCCGTCAACCGCAAGGGGATCCGCTCGGTGGCGCCGCCTCGCGCGATGTGGACCTGGTCCGTGCCGTTGATCCAGATCTCCTCGATCGCCGGGTCCTCCAGCAGCGGCTGGAGCGGCCCGTATCCGTTGACGGAGGCCAGGACCTCCCGAACCAGGGCGATCTCGTCGTCGACCATGGCCTCACCGCGAGACAGCGCGAGGTCGTTGTGGCGACGCACCTCCGCCTGCGCGATGCGTGTGGCCTCGACAGGATCGATCGACGGATCGGTGCGATCCGCGCGCAGACGCCGTCGCACTCGGTCGGCGACGACGGATGCTGGATGGCTCACCCGTGCATCCTCGCAAGAATCGGCCGAGGGCCTCGGAAGTTATCCACAGGTGAACTCGACGCGCATCATCCGATCGGCCAGTCGGAACGGATCGGTCGGGCGACGCGCGACGCGCTCGGACGTCGCAGAATCGAAGCGACACTGATTCCGGGAGGTCCCTCGTGCGCCGCAGACGATTCCTGCCCGCCCTCGCGGCGGCCCTCTCCCTCGTGCTCGTCGCCTGCACGGCGGACGCCGAGAGTTCCCGACCGAAGTCCCCCGAGGAGAGCACCGTGCACGAAGAAGCTTCCACCCTGCGTGCGGTCGACGCTTCCCTGATCGCCGCGGCCTGGGCGAACGATCTTCCGCGCGCGGCCGAACTGATCGCCGAAGGTGCGGACGTCGACGCGCAGGATGAGACCCAGCAGTCCGCCTACCTCGTCGCAACAAGCGAGGGGTATCTCGACCTGCTGCGGCTCACCCTGGCCGAAGGGGCGGACGTCGATGCCAAGGACAGCTGGAACGGCACCGGTCTCATCCGTGCCGCCGAGCGCGGACACGGTTACGTCGTCGGCGAACTCCTCCAGTCGGGGATCGACCGCGATCACGTGAACCGGATCGGATATCAGGCGGTCCACGAGGCGATCTGGCTCGGCGAGGACACCCCGGAATACGCCACGACGCTTCGCGCCCTGGTCGCCGGCGGTGCGGAGCTCGACCGGCCGTCCGGCAGCGAGCAGCTCACGCCGCTGCAGATGGCCGAGCAGCGCGGACGCGCCACCGGGGAACTCACCCTCCGGACCGCGCTCACCTCGCCGGCGCCGGCAGATCCGGATGCCGCTCTGCTGGTGGCCGCCGAGTCCGGTGATGCGGATGCCGCGGCCATCGCCCTCCGGGCCGGAGCCGATCTCGAGACGAGGGATGCCGAGCTGCAACGCACTCCGCTCATGCTCGCCGTCATGACCGATCAGGTGGCCGTCGCCCGGTTGCTCGTCGCCATGGGCGCCGATCCGGACGCCTACGACTACCGCCGTGACACGCCGTGGGTCATGACGGGAGTCACCGGAAGCGTTCCGATGCTCGAGGCGCTGCTGCCGGGAAAGCCCGACCTGGCCATCGCGAATCGCCGCGGCGGAACCCCGGTCCACCCGGCATCCGAACGCGGCCACGTCGACTACGTCCGCCGCGCCGTACAGCTGGACATCGACCTGAACAGGGTCAACCTGAACGGGTGGACCGCGCTGCTCGAGGCCGTCGTCTTCGGCGACGGCGGGGCGGGGCAGCAGGAGATCGTCCGCCTGTTGCTGGCGGCAGGCGCCGATCCCGGCATCCGCGACGCGAACGGCCGAAGCGCGCTGGATCATGCGCGCGAGCGCGGCTTCGACGAGATCACCGCACTGCTGGGCGGGTGACCGGGTCTCGGCTCAGGCCATCGCACGGCGGAGGCCGCGCACGTGCGCCTGCTGCAGCCACAGGAGAGGCAGCGGCGCCAGCAGCTCGATGACCGCGATGACGACGAAGAACGCATCCGGCCAGCCGTGGGTCGCGAACGACGTCCACCGGGCGATCCCGGAGACGAAAAGCGCTGCGCACACCACCCTCAGCTCGCCCACCGCGAGGGCCGCGCGCGAGCCGAGCGACCAGAGGTAGATCCCTGCAGCGATCCACCACACCGACAGGAAACGGAATTCCTGCGCGAGATTCGGCGCGACTTCCCTTCCTGCGGAAAGCAGATCCGGGCCGAAGATCAGGCACAGCCCACCGGTGACGAAGGCATTGAGGGCGACCACCCGTAGGAGGATGGTCAGGGCGAGGACAGGACCTGATCGCTCTGCAGAGCGCGCGGAGGCGCTCCTGCCCCGACCGAATCACGCACGCCGACCCGCCGCCGTGCGAGCAGCAGAAGCACCGCCGCAGCCAGGACGATCACGCTCTGTCCGACTCCTGGCCCCGACAGTGCGCAGTCGATCACGGTCCATGCGGCCAGGAACCACGCGATGAAGACCGGCGGGGTGATGCCGCGCCGATCCAGCCACAGCACCGTCGCGCCGATCACGACGAAGGACGGGCCGAAGCTGTTCACCGTCAGCCAGTAGAAGCCCATGGTCGGATTCATCTCGAAGAGGCTCTCCGTCCAGAGCTCCCCGCCGAGCCATCCCGGGGCGTGCTGCGCTGCCCCGAGCAGCGTGAAGGCGCCGATGGTGTGCAGCACGCCGAATGCCAGGATCAACCACCCAGCCCATCTTTTCATCCCACGTCTCCGTTCGTCAGCGCCGGCATCCGGACCTCCCGTAGACTGCTGTCCCCGACATTTATACGATGCCGTACAAGCTGACCATACGCCTGTTATACGGTGCCGCACAACAAGAGGAGCGGATCTCATGGGCGCATTGCGCACGCCACGCGAGAAGTGGATCGAAGAAGGACTCCGCGTCCTCGCAGAGCACGGGGTGGACGCGGTGCGTATCGAGGTGCTGGCCAAAGCCATCGGTGTGACCAAGGGCGGCTTCTACGGCTACTTCGCAGATCGCGACGAACTGCTGCGCGAGATGCTCGACGTCTGGGAACGCGAAGCCGTCGACGACGTGATCGACCGCGTCCAGGCGGCCGAGGGCGACGTCGTCGATCAGGCGCGTCTCGCCGGCCGATTGACGTTCTCGAATGATCGCGTGCTCCCGATCGACCTGGCGGTGCGCTCCTGGGCCCGGCGGGACGCGGATGTCGCCGAGCGTCTGCGTCGCGTCGACAATCGACGGATGGACCTCCTGCGGGTGGCCATCGGCAGTTACTGCACCGACCCGGAAGAGGTCGAGGCGCGCTGCCTGGCCGCCTTCTGCCTCGCCATCGGCCGGCACATCATCGCGGCAGAACACCTCGGCCGCTCTCGCGACGAGGTCGTGGCTGGTGCGGCGAGTCTCATCCTCGGCATTTCCGGAAACCCGTAACGATTCCCCCGACCCGCGATACGTCCGGAGCCCCGGCTAGACTTGCAGAGCGCAGCGCGGGAGTGGTGAAACTGGCAGACACGCAGGATTTAGGTTCCTGTGCCTTCGGGCGTGTGGGTTCAAGTCCCACCTTCCGCACGCAGGGCGCGCACACGCGCGCTCGACCGCCTTGCAAGACGGGACACCATGCACCACATCGCGCTCATCCCCTGGCTCGACCCGGCGACGATCATCGGCGCCGCAGGCCCCTGGGCCCTGCTCGTGGTGTGCTTCATCATCTTCGCCGAGACAGGACTCCTGATCGGATTCCTGCTCCCCGGCGACACGCTGCTGGTGATCTCCGGCCTGCTGTCGCACCCGCAGTCGTACGCGCCGAACGGCGTGTTCGGCATCAGCGTGTGGTGGGTCGCCCTTCTCATCGGGCTCGCCGCGTTCGTCGGCGGTGAGGTCGGCTACCTGATCGGGCACAAGGGCGGACCCGCCGTGTTCGAACGCAAGGAGTCCGGCCTGTTCAGCCGGAAGAACGTCGAGCGGACGAACGCCTTCTTCGAAAGGTACGGCGGGCTGACGATCATCCTCGCGCGCTTCGTGCCTATCGTGCGCACGTTCGCCCCGGTCGCCGCAGGTGTCGGGCACATGCACAAGGGCAAGTACACGCTCTACAACCTCATCGGCGCGGTGCTGTGGGGCTTCGGCCTGACGATGTTCGGCTACGTCATCGGGTTCGTTCCGTGGATCGCGGAGTTCGTCGAGAGCTACATCGACCTCATCCTCCTGGCCGCGGTCGGCGGCACGGCGATCATCACGCTGTGGCACTACTTCTCCGAGCGGCACAAGGTCCGCAAGGAACTCGCCGCGGGCGGAGACCCGGAGACCGATGCCGTCGAGGCGACGGAACTCACCCTCGACCCCGAGGTGTTCGATCGCGCACCCGACCTGGACGGCGACGGCAAGCACTGACCCGCACGGATCGGGCGCAGGTCAGCCCGCGTCGCGCTTCTTCGACCGCGACTTCTCGACGCTGGCGCGCAGCGCCTCCATGAGGTCGATGACCTCGCCGCCCTTCTGCACCTCTTCGCCCTCTTCGCCGAAGGTCTCGGAGACGTCGAACGTGTCCCCCGCCTCGATCTTGGCGTCGATGAGCGTGCGCAGCTCCTTCTGGTATTCGTCGACGAACGACTCCGGATCGAAGTCGCTCGAGTAGCTGTCGACGAGGCTCGCCGACAGTTCGAGCTCCTTCTTGGAGATCTTCACGTCCTCGTCCAGCGAGTCGAACGACGCCTCCCGCACCTCGTCCGCCCACAGCAGCGTCTGCAGCACCAGCACGTCTCCGCGGACGCGCAGTGCCGCGAGCCGGGTCTTCTGGCGCAGCGTGAAGCGCACGATCGCGGTGCGATCGGTCTGCTTCAGCGTCTTGCGCAGCAGCACGTACGCCTTCGGGGACTTCGAGTCCGGTTCGAGGTAATACGCCTTGTCGAGCGTCAGCAGATCCACCTGCTCGGTCGGCACGAATTCCACGACGTCGATCTCGCGGCTGCGCTCTGCGGGCAGCGCATCGAGATCGTCCTTGGTCAGCACCACGCGCTGCCCGTCGTCCTCGTACGCCCTGTCGATGTTCTGATACGGGACGACCTCGCCGCACACCTCGCAGGTCCGCTTGTAGCGGATGCGTCCGCCGTCCTCATCGTGCACCTGATGCAGCGGAACGTCGTGATCCTCGGTGGCGGAGTACACCTTCACCGGGACGTTCACGAGCCCGAACGTCAGGGCGCCTTTCCAGATCGACCTCATGACACCAGTGAACACCGCGAGCGCCGTCCGGGGCCAGGGGCTTGCGGCTACGATTTCGGCATGCCAAGCAACGCGCAGATCGTCGAGGTCGACGGACGGCGTGTGCGCCTGACCAATCTCGACAAGATCATGTATCCCGCCACAGGCACCACGAAGGGCGAGGTCATCGCGTATTACACGGCTGTCGCCGGACGGATGCTGCCGCTGCTGTCCGGCCGTCCCGTCACGCGCAAGCGGTGGGTGGAAGGCGTCGGGACGGAGGATGCCCCGGCTGACGCCTTCTTCACGAAGCAGCTCGAGCAGGGCACGCCGAGCTGGGTGGCTCGGAGACCGATCGAGCACTCCGACGGATCGAAGGACTACCCGCTCATCGAGGATCTGCCGTCACTGGTCTGGTTCGCCCAGATCGCCGCGATCGAACTGCACGTGCCGCAGTGGCGCTTCGCTCCGGAGGGCGACCGAAGCAATCCCGACCGTCTCGTCATCGACCTCGATCCGGGGCCGGGTGCCGATCTGGCCGCGTGCGCGCATGTGGCCGCGCTCGCCCGCGCCATCCTGCGAGACATCGGGCTCGACCCGGTGCCGGTGACGAGCGGCAGCAAGGGCATCCACCTGTACTCGCGACTGGACGGCTCGCAGACCAGCGATCAGGCTTCCACTCTCGCGAGGGAGCTCGCTCGCGCGATTGAGGCCGATCATCCCGACATCGCCACGAGCGTCATGGCCAAGACCTCGCGCGACGGGAAGGTCTTCCTCGACTGGAGTCAGAACAACGCATCCAAGACCACGATCTCGCCGTATTCGCTGCGCGGACGATTCCACCCGACCGTCGCCGCGCCGCGCACCTGGGAGGAGCTGGAGTCGCCCGACCTGCGTCACCTCGAGTTCCACGAGGTGCTCGAACGCATCGACGCTGGCATCGATCCGATGGCGGACTTCGCGCGTCCGGCATCCGCGGAGCATCTGGCCCCCTATCTGTCCAAGCGCACGGTCGGGCGCACCCCGGAACCGATGCCCGAGCTGCACGCCGTCGAGCCGTCTCCTCCCGGTGCGCCGCCGCGCTTCGTCATCCAGGAGCATCATGCGCGACGGCTGCATTTCGATCTGCGCATCGAACGCGACGGCGTCCTCGTCAGCTGGGCGGTGCCCAACGGCATCCCCGAGCTCGGTGACCGCAACCATCTCGCCGTCATGACCGAGCCCCACCCGCTGGAGTATCTCGAGTTCCACGGCGAGATCCCGAAGGGCGAGTACGGCGCCGGGAACATGACGATCTGGGACACCGGAACCGTCGACATCGAGAAGTGGCGCGACGACGAGGTCATCGCCACGTTCAGCGGGCAGGGGCCGCTCGGACGTGCACGACTGGCGCTGATCCGTACAGAGGGCAGCGGGGAGAAGTCCTCGTGGCTGCTGCATCGGATGAAGGATGCCGAGGCGGCGGGTGCTCGGCATCCGGTCGTGACGAGGTCGAAGCCGGCGGTCCGCGCGGATCCCGACCCGGCGCCCTCCCCCGATTCCGCTGGTTCGGTCGCACCCGAACCGATGCTCGCCGAGACGGGGACCGCCGGGCTCGCGCGCGGCCTCGGCGATGCCTGGGCCGAGATCAAGTGGGATGGCATCCGCGCGATGGGCGTCTGGCAGGACGGGCGTCTTCGCCTGTACGCCCGCAGAGGCACCGACATCACCGCCCGCTACCCGGAGCTGACCGCGGACGGCGCCCCGCATCTCGCAGTCTCGGATGCCGTGATCGACGGCGAGATCATCGCCCTGGACGCCTCGGGGCGCCCGAGCTTCAGCCGCATGCAGAATCGGATGCATCTGACCAAGCCGCGCGAGATCGAACGCGAAGTGGTCCGCACACCGATCGTGTATCAGCTCTTCGACCTGATCCGGTTGGAGGGGCACGACCTCACCAGGACCCCTTTGCGCGACCGACGGCGGCTGCTCGAGACGCTCGCCGAGAGCGCCGACGGCCCCGTCATCGTCCCGCCGGTGTTCGATGACATCGACGCCGCGTTGGAGACCAGTGACGAGCTCGGCCTGGAAGGCGTCGTCGTCAAGGACGCCGACTCGATCTATCGCCCAGGAACTCGATCCGGGGCGTGGCTGAAGATCAAGCACACCAGGACGCAGGAGGTCGTGATCGCCGGCATCCGACCGGGGAAGGGCAACCGCGCAGGCGGCATCGGATCTCTGCTGCTCGCGATTCCCGAGGACGGCGGGCTGCGCTACATCGGGCGCGTCGGCACCGGCTTCACCGACCGCATCCTGCGCGATCTGATCGCGAGGCTGGATCCGTTGCGCGTCCCGAAGAACCGCATCGAGGGTGTCCCGGCACTGGACGCCTCGGATGCCGAGTGGGTGCGCCCCGAGCTCGTCGGCGAAGTCGAGTTCGCGAACTGGACACCGGACGGCATCCTGCGTCACGCACGCTGGCGGGGCCTCCGCCCGGATAAGAGCGTGGACGAGATCGTCGTCGAATCCTGAGTCAGGCGTGCGCCTGCTCGCAGTGCGCGGCGTCGTCCGGCTCGAGCTGGAACGTGGAGTGCTCGACATCGAAGTGCTCTGCAAGGCACTCCTGGAGCTGCGCGAGGAGCGCCGCCGACCGGCCCTGCTCGATCAACTCCGGCGCCACGCCGATGTGCGCCGTGAACACGGGAGCGCCGCGGGTCAGCTGCCAGACGTGCACATCGTGGACACCGGTCACGCCGTCGAGGGCCTGAAGGTGCGCGCGGATGTCGGCCACCGTCATGCCCTTCGGCGCGGACTCGGCGAGCACCGAGAAGACCTCGCGCAGCAGTGTGACAGCACGCGGGATGATCATGGCAGCGATGAACAAGGACGCGATGGCGTCAGCCGGCATCCATCCGGTCGCGATGATGACGACGGCGGCGACGATGACGGCTGCGGATCCGATCAGATCGCCGAGGACTTCGAGGTACGCGCCTCGGACGTTGATGTTCGTGCGCTGCGCGGCGCTGAGCAGCCACATCGAGATGCCGTTCGCGACGAGCCCGACCACGGCGACCACGAGCATCAGGCCGCCGGCCACCTCGGCCTCACCGGGATCGAGCAGACGCGAGACGCCTTCGATCCCGACCACGGCGGCCAGGACGATGAGGATGATGGCGTTGATCAGCGCTCCGAAGACCTCGGCGCGCTGATAGCCGAAAGTGCGCCGATCGTCGGCCGGGCGAGCGGCGACGACGCTCGCGATGAGCGCGATGACGAGCGCTGAGGCATCCGTGAACATGTGCGCGGCGTCGGCGAGCAGCGCGAGCGACCCGCTGAGCACCGCTCCGACGACCTGAACGATCATGATCGTCGCCGTCAGGCACAGCGAGATGGTCAGCAGTCTGCGACTGCCGGCGCCTCGGATGCCGGTGGGATGAGCGTGGTCGTGCATGCCTCAAGAGTACGAGCGGAAAAGCCCGTCAGAGGCGATTTCCCGTAGTCGGGAATGGTGACGATTCTCAGTAGCGGCGCGGTCCGCTCAGAGCTTCTCGAGCAGCGGGATCAGCGCTTCGAACGCACGAGCGCGGTGCGACTGCGCCTGCTTCTCCTCCGCACTGAATTCGCCCACGCTGCGCGGGGCGCCCTCCTGGCCGTCCGGGAGGAAGATCGGGTCGTAGCCGAATCCGCCTGAGCCGGATGCCGCATGAGCAAGCCTCCCCGGCCATACGCCTTCGACGACGTGCTCCTCGCCCTCCGGCGTCACGAGCGCGATGGTCGAGACGAACTGCGCCGTGCGGTGGTGATCGGCGATGTCGGCGAGCTGGTCCAGGAGCAGGTCCAGGTTCGCCTGGGCATCCTTCTTCTGACCCGCCCAGTACGCGGAGAACACCCCTGGCGACCCGCCGAGCACATCGACGCAGATGCCGGAGTCATCGGCGAGCGCTGCGAGGCCGGTGTGCGCGGCCGCGGCCCTCGCCTTGATGAGCGCGTTCTCGGCGAAGGTGACGCCGTCCTCGACCGGCTCGGGCCCGTCGTAGCCGACGACCTCGAGATCAGGCCTGGTGCGCGCGACGATCTGAGCGAACTCCGACACCTTGTGCGGATTGTGCGTGGCGAGGACGACCCTCATCAGCCGGCCAGTGCCTCGAGCTGCTGGGCCTTCAGGTCCTCGCAGCCGGCGATGCCGAGTTCGAGCAGTGCATCAAGCTCGCGCTTGTCGAACGGTGCGCCTTCGGCGGTGCCCTGCACCTCGACGAACAGTCCACGACCCGTCACGACGATGTTCATGTCGGTCTCGGCACGCACGTCCTCGACATATGCGAGATCGAGCATCGGCTCGCCGTCGATGATGCCCACCGACACGGCCGAGACGGAGTCGAGCAGCGGCTTGGAGTTCTTGCCGATGAACTTCTTCTCGCGGCCCCATTCGATCGCGTCGGCGAGCGCGACGTACGCGCCCGTGATCGCTGCAGTGCGCGTGCCGCCGTCGGCCTGCAGCACGTCGCAGTCGATGACGATCGTGTTCTCGCCGAGCGCCTTGGTGTCGACGACGGCGCGCAGCGCGCGTCCGATCAGGCGGGAGATCTCGTGCGTGCGGCCGCCGATGCGGCCCTTCACGCTCTCCCGGTCGTTGCGACTGTTGGTCGCGCGGGGCAGCATCGCGTATTCGGCGGTGACCCAGCCCTTGCCCTTGCCGGTCAGCCACCGCGGGACGCCGTTGGTGAAGGATGCCGTGCACAGCACCTTCGTCCCGCCGAAGCTGATGAGGGCCGATCCCTCGGCGTTGGCGCTCCAGCCTCGTTCGATCGTGATCTCACGGAGCTGGTTCGTGGCGCGGCCGTCGGAACGGACGATGTCAGACATGGGTTTCCTTCGTCTCGAGGGATTGTGCTTCGGGAAGTGTGATGACGCCGGTCTGCACCAGCTGCACGTCGCGGACCTCGCGGCCCATCAGGCGGTTCGCCAGCGCCGTGAAATCGTCGGCCGAGTCTCCGGTGGCCTCGTACACGTAGGTGGCTACGGCATCCGATGAGGCGAGGAGGTCGCCGCGGACGAGCTGACGGTACACGTCGGCGGCCGTCTCGTCGTCGCTGGAGACGAGAGACACGCCCTCGCCCATGACATATCCGATCGCGCCGCGCAGGAACGGATAGTGGGTGCAGCCCAGGACGAGGGTGTCCACATCGGCATCCCGCAGCGGTGCGAGGTACTCCTCGGCGGTGGCGAGCACCTCGGGAGAGCCGGTGATGCCCGCCTCGACGAACTCGACGAACCGGGGGCAGGCGGCCGTGAAGACGTCGAGGCTCTCATTGACCTCGAGCATGTCCTGATACGCGCGCGAGCCGATCGTGCCGACAGTGCCGATCACGCCGATGCGGCCGTTGCGGGTCGTCGAGACCGCACGGCGGACGGCGGGGCCGATCACCTCGACCACCGGGACGTCGTAGCGCTCCCTGGCATCGCGCAGCATCGCCGAGGATGCCGTGTTGCACGCGATCACGAGCATCTTGACGCCCTGCTCGACGAGCGTGTCGAGCACCTCGAGTCCGTAGCGGCGGACGTCGGCGATCGGCTTGGGCCCGTACGGAGAGTGCGCCGTGTCGCCGATGTAGACGAACGATTCTCGGGGCAGCTGGGCGCGGATGGCCCTGGCCACGGTGAGCCCGCCGACACCCGAGTCGAAGATTCCGATGGGCGCGTCGTTCATGACTCACCAGCCTACCGTCCGCACCGCCGCGGGTCGGCTCGCGCTCACTAAGCTGAGCGCATGACCTCGTCGACGGCGCTTCTGACCGACCGCTACGAACTCACCATGCTCGGCGCCGCGCTGCGAGACGGTACCGCCGCGCGCCCCTGCGTCTTCGAGCTGTTCTCCCGCCGATTGTCCGGCGGGAGGCGTTTCGGCGTCGTCGCCGGAACGGGGCGCCTGCTCTCGCTGCTGCGCGATTTCCGTTTCGGCGAAGACGAGTTGCGCTACCTGCGCGACCAGCACGTGGTGGATGCCGAGTCGCTGACATATCTGGAGAACTACCGGTTCACGGGCTCCATCAGCGGATATCGTGAAGGCGAGCTGTACTTCCCGGGCTCCCCCATCCTCACCGTCGAGGGGAGTTTCGCCGACGCCGTCGTGCTGGAAACGCTGGCGCTGAGCGTGCTCAATCACGATTCGGCTGTGGCGACGGCGGCATCGCGCATGAGCATCGCCGCCGGTGATCGGCCGCTCGCCGAGATGGGTTCGCGCCGCGCCGCAGAGCACTCCGCCGTCGCCGCCGCCCGTGCGGCATACATCGCCGGGTTCCGGGCGACGAGCAATCTCGAGGCCGGTCGGCGCTGGGGAATCCCCACCATGGGCACGGCCGCGCATTCCTGGACGCTGCTGCATGAGAGCGAGGAGGATGCGTTCCGCGCACAGATCTCCAGCCTCGGCACCGATACGACGTTGCTCGTGGACACCTACGACATCCGTACCGGCGTCGACACCGCGATCAGGGTCGCCGGCACTGGCCTCGGGGGTGTGCGCATCGACTCCGGCGATCTGCCGATCGTCGCAGCCGACGTGCGCGCGCAGCTCGACGCACTCGGTGCCACCAGCACGCGCATCACGGTGACCAGCGATCTCGACGAGTACGCGATCGCTTCCCTCGCCGCCTCGCCCGTCGATTCCTACGGCGTCGGAACGTCGGTCGTCACCGGTTCGGGCTACCCGACGGCCAGCATGGTCTACAAGCTCGTCGCTAGACAGGATGCCTCGGGCGCCTGGATCGGTGTCGCGAAGGCATCCGCCGACAAGGCGTCCCAGGGCGGGCGCAAGGCCGCCTTCCGCACGCTGACCGACGGTGTCGCGACGGCCGAGACGGTCGTGGTGTCGGACGGATTCGAGGAGTTGGACACTCCGTCCGAGCACCCAGGTTCCCGGCCGTTGCAGGTGCCTTTCGTCGACAACGGCGAGATCGACACCGCGTTCGAGGGCGCCGAGGGCACGGCGTCCGCGCGGGCGCATCACCTGCGCGTGCGCGAGGAACTGCCTGTTCAGGCGCTGGCGCTCAGCAAGTCGGACCCTGCGATTCCGACCGTTCTGGTCGACGCGGTCTAGAAGACCATCGATTCGTAGATCTCTTTGCAGGTGGGGCAGACCGGGAACTTCTCCGGGTCTCGCCCGGGCGTCCACTTCTTGCCGCACAGCGCGCGCACCGGCTTGCCGGTGATCGCGGACTCGAGGATCTTGTCCTTCTTCACGTAGTGGCTGAAGCGCTCGTGGTCGCCCGGCTCGATCGTCTCCTGGTTGAGGAGCTCTTCGAGTTCGCGATCAAGCGTTGCCACGCCGCCCTGATCGGGGCTGTCCAACGGAGTACTCATGGGCTGATTCTAGTCCGGAGAGGAGGTTCACGGGTCGCGATCACGCCGTCTCGACGAACTCCATCAGCCGCTCGCCGCTGTGCTCGAAGATGCGCCCGCCGATCGCCGTGCCGACGAGCAGGACACCGATCCCGGTGCCGATGCCGACCCAGAACGCCGTCCACGCGTGCTCGCCGCCCTCGAGAACGGCGAGCGAGAACAGCCAGATCGTCGGCACCGCGACGAGGATCGCGCCGACGAAAACTCCGGCCTGTCCGAACGCGCCACGGGATGCCGCACGCTGCGGCTGCTGGAACGGGCTGTCCCCCGGGCGGGAGACCGCGTAGGGAGCGATCACCGAGACGACGCTGGAGAGTCCGAGACCGGCGAAGAACAGGCACACGGCGAGACCGCTGAGCGGCAGCAGCAGGCGCCAGTCGCCGGTCAGCGCCAAGGTCACGGGGACCGCGATCGCGAGAGCGGGAACGGCCACAAGGAACACGGGGATAAGGCGGCCGAAGCGATCCGGCAGCCCGCGGACACCGCTGGCGACATGCACCCAGAAGGCGGTCGAGTCGTAGGCGATGTCGTTGTGCGGCAACCAGCCGAAGAACAGCGCCATCACCGGGACCGGGACGAGAACTGCCACCTCGAACGGCACTCCGGCCACGAGAAGCGGGAAGACGGTGAGCACGCCGGCGACCGGGACGACGACGATGTTCACGATGTAGCGGCGATCGCGCAGCCAGTAGACGAGACTGCGTGCGGCGATCGCGCCGAACGCGTTCGACGGCAGCAGACCGAACCATCCGAGTCCGGTCCGTTCGCGTGCGGTCACCGGACGCTCGGTGGTGGTCAGCATCCGCCGTACCAGCCAGACCCACGCCGAGGTGATCGCAGCGAGAGTGGCTGCGGCGACGAGGCCGCTGATCCAGGCACCGGCCGTATCGCCCGCCGCGAGTGCGAACAGCAGACCGACAGGCGCGGCCACCGGCGTCGCACCGACGATCGTCGTGGCGGCGGCGACGGCGACCGGGACACTGCCCTGCCATTCCAGCGAAGCCAGGAAGACGGCGACGGGGAACGCGACCACGACGATCGCGAGCGTGAAGAGCGCCGTCAGCTCGCGGGAACGCCGCTCGGGGAGCCAGCTCGCACTGATGGCCATGCCGACCCGTGCGGCGAGCACGAACGTCAGCAGTCCGATGACACCGGCGAGCACCGCGGCGTACACGGGCACGCCGAGTCGGATGCCCACGATCGTCACGCAGGTCGTGACGGCCATGAGAGCGAAACTGGGAACGCTGATGAGCGAGGCGAGTGCGAGGATCCACGGCATCCGCCGCTCGTCGACGCCGAACGCCGCGAAACGACGAGGGTCGAGCTGGTCGATGGCACCGGTCAGCATGGGGCCGACGAGGAAGGCGAGGAAGACGGCGGCGCCGCCGAGCACGATCACCGTGCGCGCCACGGCTGTCGTGGCATCGGCGAGGCTGAGCACGGCGATGCAGACGATGACCGTGGCGGCCACGATTCCGAGCAGACCGAAGATCGTGCGAGTGAGGTGGTTGCCGCGGAGCGCCCCGAACAGTAGGGCGATTCTCAGTCGGAGAACGTGTGCAACCACTCCAGCCCCTCCACCTCGCTGCTGGACCCTGCCAGCTCGACGAATCGCGACTCGAGGGTCTGGCCGGCTCGGACCTCATCGACGGTCCCCTCGGCGAGGACCTCTCCGCCGACGATGATCGCGACGCGCGAGCAGACCCGCTCGACGAGATCCATGCCGTGGCTGGAAAGCACCACGGTGCCGCCGTGCGACACGTATGCCCGCAGGATGTCGAGGATCACTCCGGACGAAACAGGGTCGACGGACTCGAAAGGCTCGTCGAGCACGAGCACGCGCGGCGAGTGGATCATGGCGCCGGCGAGCATGATCTTCTTCGTCATGCCAGCGGAGTAGTCGGAGACGACACGGTTCAGCGCGCCTGTGAGGTCGAACGCTCTGGCGAGGTCGGCGGAGCGCTTCTCGATGACGCGCGAGTCGAGTCCGCGCAGCAGGCCGTAGTAGTGCAGCAGCTGGCGTCCGGTGAGACGGTCGAAGGTCCGAAGGCGATCGGGCAGCACGCCCATCATCCGCTTCGCGGCGAGCGGGTCCGCCTTCTGGTCGATGCCCGAGACGTGGACGGTGCCCCCATCTCCGCGCAGCAGCCCGGTGATGATCGAGAGCGTGGTCGTCTTTCCGGCGCCGTTGGGACCGACGATGCCATAGAACGAACCGGCCGGGACCGTCAGGTCGATGCCGTTGACCGCACGCTGGTCGCCGAAGTCCTTGACCAGCCCCCGGACGCGCAGCGCGTCGACAGCGCTCGCCGTCTCCACGTCAGAGAACGTCTCGTCGGCAGCCTGTGCCACGGGCGCGGCCTCGATCGTCACCCCGTCTTCCGACGCTTCGGCGGGAGCAGATTCCACTTCGCCGGCGGGCGGCGCCGTTTCTGACCGGACCGCCGCCTCTGCGATCGGCTCGGCGATGTCCTCGGCGACGGGATCGGTCGGCTCCACAACGACCTCTGCCACGTCGACGGGTTCGGACTCGGGCGATTCCGCCTCTGCCGTGGGCTCTGACACAAGCAGTGCCTCCGGTTCCACGACAGGCTGAACTGCGGCCTCGGCCGCGGGCGCGACATCAGCCGACTGATCGACCGATGCTTCGACGTCCGCAGGAGGGGCGACGGTCTCGACCACGGTCGTGGCGGAGTGCGCAGCCACCGCGCGCGCTGCGGTGGTCCGAGGCTTACGCGGCTTCGTCACGCGCTTGGGCGCCGACTTCTTGGTCGGCGCCTGTCCGCTCGCGGAGGCCTCGGCGGTCTGGTCGAGGGTCATTCCGTCAGCGGCATCCGACCCATCGGCGTCTTTCACTGCGGCTTCCTGCGCGGCGGCCTTGGCCGCAGCAGCCTTCGCGGCGGCCGCCTTGGCCGCTGCGGTCTTCGCAGCCGTACTGCGTGCTGCCGAGGTCCGCGCTGCTGTCTTGGCCGCGGTCGTCTTCGCCGCCGCGGATTTCGCCGCCGCGGTTTTAGCGGCATCCGTCGCGGCCGTCGGCGTCGCGGACGCGGCCTTCGTCGCCGTCGACTTCGCGGTGCGCGCCTTCACGGCTGCGGTCTTGGCCGCGGAATCCGGGGCGGTCTTGCGGGCCGGGCGCGCCTTCTTGGCCTGAGCCGTGGCAGTCGCCTCGTCCAGCTGGTCGTCAGGGGAAGGAGTCACTGTATTACGGTATCAACGGGGACCGACTTTGCCCGGTTCCACCGCAACATTCCGCAGGATCCGTTCGCCGTCTTGCACAACCTGAGAGCTGGGTGTGCAGTCGGTCACGAATTGGCAACGGCGTCCACACGGACCAGGGGCTTTCCAGGTGCCATGGCTAGCATGAAGGCGGCACGAAGAGGTGTCTGGTCGGTGAACCGGCCGTGAACACAATTCTTTTAGGAGCTTTCGTGACTCTTCAGACCGTTATCCTCGCAGCCGGCATGGGCTCGCGCCTCGGGCGTGCACTGCCCAAGCCCCTCACAGAGCTGAGCGACGGCCGCACGATCATGCAGCAGCAGCACGAGAACATCCGTGCCGCGTTCGGCAAGGACGCCCGCATCACCACGGTCGTCGGCTACCGCGCCGAGACGATCATCGAGGCGTTCCCGCATGTGAACTACGTCCACAACGAGCGCTACGACGAGACGAACACGTCGAAGAGCCTGCTGCGCGCCCTCGGCGCGACCGGTAAGGGCGGCGTGCTGTGGATGAACGGCGACGTCGTCTTCGACCCGATGATCCTCGGCCGCGCGCTCGAGTACATCGAGCGCGACCAGTCGTTCGTCACCGTCAACACGTCCAAGGTGAGCGACGAAGAGGTGAAGTACACGGTCACGGCCGAGGGCTTCATCAAGGAGCTCTCGAAGACCGTCAAGGGCGGGCTGGGCGAGGCCGTGGGCATCAATTACATCTCCTCCGCGCACAAGAAAGCGTTCATGCGTCAGCTGCAGCGCGTCGAGGACCAGGACTACTTCGAGCGCGGCCTCGAGCTGGCGATCGCCGAAGACGGTCTGCTGCTCGAGCCGATGGACGTCTCCGACCTGTACGCGGTCGAGGTCGACTTCGCCGAAGACCTCGAGCGCGCGAACCTCTACGTCTGACGCGCACCGACACAGCCCAGAGAGCCCGACACCATCAGGTGCCGGGCTTTCGGCTTTCTCGCGGCATCCGTCCATAGGATCGGGGCATGGCCGACAAGGTGCACAAGATCCACTCCCTTCCGGACGATGCCCCCTGGGACAAGGGCGTGCCGCCGGTCGGTTCGACCGAGCATCCCTTCACCATCCGCGGCATCGACAGGGTGCTCGCGATCCAACGCCCACTGGTGCTCGCGCACATCCGCAGCATCCGGCTGCGCAACCCTGATGCGACACCGGCGCAGATCATCCGGATGCTGGAGCAGAGGTATCTCGCGGCGGTCACCACCGGTGGGGCGACGGTCGGCGCGACGGCAGTTGTGCCGGGCATCGGCACGGGCGTGACGCTGGCGCTGTCGGGGGTGGAGACGCTCGGCTTCGTCGAGTCCACCACCCTGTTCGCACAGTCTGTCGCCGAGGTGCACGGCATCCCGGTCGAGAACCCGGATCGCGCGCGGGCGCTGGTCATGACGTTGATGCTGGGCAAGGAAGGCGTCGATCTGCTGTCGCAACTCGCGGGGCAGGCGGCCGGACGGGGCGTTGGCCGATCGGCCTACTGGGGTGAGGTCGTGACGAAGTCGCTCCCCCGCGCGGCCGTCGGTCCGATCGTGGATCGACTGAAGACGATGTTCCTGAAGCATTTCGCCGCGGCCGGTGGAGCGTCCTTCCTGGGTAAGGCGCTGCCGTTCGGGATCGGCGCCGTGATCGGCGGAGCGGGCAACAACATTCTCGGGCGTCGTGTGCTGGTGACGTCCCGGCGAGCGTTCGGCGCTGCGCCCGACATCCTCCCACCCGAGCTGGAGCCCGTCACGGGTGCCGAGCGGATCGAGATGCGGGTCGTGCGCGGCGCCCGGTACGCCGGATCCGCGATCGCGGCTGCCGCCGGCACCACCGCGCGCGGTGTCGGCTGGGCCGGTCGCCGAATGACCGACATCGGACGCGCGCGGCACAAGTCGGATGCCGAGACGCCGGCGATCGAGGAGGATCCGAGGCGCTAGGTTCGCGCGGCTGAGGCAGCTCGTGGCCAGGAGGCCCACCCATCATCGAGGGCTCGAAGTGTCGGCATCGCCGCTTCGACGCGTTCCACGGGAATGTCCCCTGCCCGGCTCTTCCCCGAGGCCGCGCCGTCGGGAAAGGTGAGTGCGAAGCCGACCCACGGCTCGGGGCCGACCAATTCGCGGTAGTGTCCGCCGACAACGGCGAACACGAGCTGCTCCAAACCCTCGACCTCCGCAACCCACGTCGTATCGCAGGCGTCGCAGCCGCAGACCGGGTAGTGGAAGTCGTGAAGCAACCCCGCGTGCACGTACAGGCCGGGGTACGCCGTGAAGACAAAGGTCAGCGCCGCGCACGCCGGGTCGTTCGGCCAGATCCTGACCGCCTTCATCACTTCGAAGTATGCGGGCCGGAGCAGGTCCTCGGTCAACGAGAGTTTCTCGAGGATCTCGACGTCGTACGCGTCCCGAAGGTGCCCGATGAGTGCATCGGCAACGGTGTGCAGCGGAGCGAAGCGCTCCGGATGCGTGTCGACCGAGTAGGTCTCCTCCGGCGGTGAGTCCGGCCACCGGTTTCCGTAGTCGATGATGCTTCCGTGGGCATCGCGGAAGACGCGATCGGCGACCGACGGGCGCACGTAAGGGCTCATCGACTCAGTGTCCCGCACTGCACAGGGGCGACGCCACGGCCAGTTCTCCACAGACCGGGACCGGGCGCGTCATCTCGCCGCTCGGCCGTCGGATGTCGTCCTTACCTTCGTCAGCATGTTGCGACCGATCGAACCCGAAGAGCTCCCGCCTCCCGTCGCCTATCGCGTGCCCTGGACCATCGACCGGTCGGATGCCGCGCATCCCGGCGTGACGAACGAGTCACGCGCACCTGCCGACTTCGTGCGGGTGTTCCACGCGGATGCCGACGGTGAGGAGCGCACGCAGCTGTGGGGGCAGGTGCTCCCCGGCGAGCGGATGGAGCTGTGCCTGTGCACGGCGGATCTGGACGAAGTCGTGGTGACGGTGGCGTGGTTCCGTCAGCAGGACGGGCTGGAGTACGTGTGGCGGTTCGTCGTGTGAGCGTCAGCCGCCACCGCGGCGACGCAGCTCACGACGGAAGTCGGCTTCCGAGTAGGGCTTGAGGTTCTCGGGCAGATCAGCCGAGGTGAGGCCCTTCACGAAGGTCTCCGGCTTGACGTCGAGCGCGGTGGCCAGTTGGATCAGCACGAAAAGGGTGGGGTTGCCGTCTCCGGCCTCGATGCGGGCGAGGTGTCGGACGTCCATATCCGCGCGCTGCGCGAGCTTCGCCCGGCTGATCGACGACTTGTTCCGAAGCTCCCTCACGATCTCTCCGACGCGTTGAGATGCGTGTGATCGAGGTGCCTCCCTTCCTCAAGCATCCAAGGCCACAACAAATCGATCAGCGTCTTGCATGCCAGGGCTTCTATCCCATGTCCTGTATGCCGGGATCGGATGATCACCCGTGAGGCGTCGAGTCGTGCCGCGTCCGTCAAGCCCTGCGACCCAGGACACGCGAATCGGCGACCGATCTCGGAACCGGGCGGCACCACCCCAGCGTCATCATCGCCAAAGGATCCGCCGACCCGTTGTGCGAGGCATCCAACGTCGCGCCGTCCGGCGCTACTAGGGTGGAATCCGTGACGGACACCCCTGACCTCTCCACGACCGCCGGCAAGATCGCCGACCTCCGAGCTCGATACACCGAAGCCGTGGTCGACGCCGAGACGAAGGCGAAGGAGAAGCAGCACGCCAAGGGCAAGATGACCGCCCGCGAGCGCATCGAACTGCTCGTCGACCCCGGCAGCTTCGTCGAGTTCGACGAATACGTCCGCCACCGCACCACCGCCTTCGGCATGGACCGCAACCGTCCGTACGGCGACTCCGTCGTCACCGGCATCGGCACGATCCACGGTCGCACGGTCGCCGTCTACTCGCAGGACTTCACGACGTTCGGCGGCTCGCTCGGCGAGGTCTCCGGCGACAAGATCATCAAGATCATGGAGTTCGCCCTCGCCGGCGGCATGCCCATCATCGGCATCCTCGATTCCGGCGGCGCGCGCATCCAGGAAGGCGTGCTGGCGCTCAGCAAGTACGGCGAGATCTTCAAGATGAACACGCGCTCGTCCGGTGTCATCCCGCAGATCTCGATCATCATGGGTCCGGCCGCCGGCGGCGCCGTCTACGGCCCGGCCCTCACCGACTTCGTCATCATGGTCGACAAGACCAGCCAGATGTTCGTGACCGGCCCCGACGTCATCAAGACCGTGACCGGCGAAGACGTCGGCATGGAAGAGCTCGGCGGCGCCCTCACGCACAACACCCGCTCCGGTGTCGCGCATTACCTTGCCGAGGACGAAGACGACGCGATCGACTACGCACGGACGCTGCTGAGCTTCCTGCCCGACAACAACATGGCCGAGATCCCGGGCTACGAGAGCGGCTTCGAGTGGGAGACCACGGATGCTGATCGCGCACTGAACACGATCATCCCCGACTCCCCGAATCAGCCGTACGACATCCACACCGTGATCGAGCACATCGTGGATGCCGGAGACTTCATCGAGGTCCAGCCGCTGTTCGCCCCGAACATCGTCATCGGCTTCGGCCGCGTGGAAGGACGCTCGGTCGGCATCATCGCCAACCAGCCCTCCCAGATGGCCGGCACGCTGAACATCGAGGCCGGCGAGAAGGCCAGCCGCTTCGTCCGCTTCTGCGACGCGTTCTCGATCCCGATCGTCACGCTCGTCGACGTGCCCGGTTACCTCCCCGGCACCGACCAGGAGTGGACCGGCGTCATCCGCCGCGGCGCCAAGCTCATCTACGCCTACGCCGAGGCGACGGTCCCGCTCGTCACGGTGATCCTGCGCAAGGCCTACGGCGGCGCGTACATCGTGATGGGCTCCAAGCAGCTCGGCGCCGATGTCAACCTCGCCTGGCCGACCGCCGAGATCGCCGTCATGGGCGGCCAGGGCGCCGTGAACATCCTCTACCGCGGCGAGATCAAGAAGGCCGAGGAGAACGGCGAAGACGTCGCCGCCGTGCGCACCCGCCTCGCCAACGAATACACCTACAGCGTGACCAGCCCGTTCCTCGCCGCCGAGCGCGGTGAGATCGACGGCATCATCGAACCGGCCAACACCCGCGTCTCGATCGCCAAGTCGCTGCGCGCCCTCCGCGGCAAGCGCGCCGAGCTCCCGCCGAAGAAGCACGGGAACATCCCGCTGTGAGCGAGCCGGAGCCCACACCCACGGTCGATATCGTCCGCGGCCATCCCACCGAAGAGGAACTCGCGGCGCTCATCGCCGTCATCAGCGACGCCTACGTGCAGGAGGCGGCGAGTGCCGTCGCCGAGGAGCCGCACGTCTCGGCCTGGCAGCGCACCCAGCGCCCGCTGCGCAAGCCGTTGCGCCGCGACATCCCGTGGGGACGCTTCTCGGGCTGATCGTTCAACGAGCGAGGTGCGGCGCGCGGAAGCGCAGGGTCACCAGTTGGAACGCCCGCAGCTCGAGCGCGACGGCATCGGACGTCGAGCCGCGCACGGCGGCCACCGGCAGCTCCCGTTCGAGCAGGTCCGTCTCGCTCACCGAAGCGAATCCGAACGCGGTCGACAATGTCGCGGTGGCACGCCCTCCGTGCGCCTCGTACAACCGCACCACCACGTCGCCGCTGCGGTCCTCCGCGAGCTTGACCGACTCCACCACCACGGCATCCGACGACGCCGTGACCAGCGGATCGACCGGACCTGCGCCGGTCAGCTCCCGCAGCGGCAGGTTCAGCCGATACCCCTCCCGCACGGCATCCGCGATATCGGCTCCCGGCCGGATGCTGACACGGAACGTGTGCTCGCCCTGATCCGCCTCCGGGTCGGGAAACAGCGGCGCGCGAAGCAGCGACAGCCGTACGGACGTCGTCGCGCCACCGCCCTCCCGCGGTGCGCGTGTGATGTCGTGACCGTACGTCGCATCGTTCGCGATCGCGACACCGAAACCGGGCTCCCCCACGTGCACCCAGCGGTGCGCGACCGTCTCGAACCGCGCGGCATCCCACGACGTGTTCACGTGCGTCGGACGATGTACGTGGCCGAACTGGATCTCACTCGTGGCGCGATCCGCGTGCACATCGAGCGGGAAGGACAGCTTGAGCAGCTTCTGCCGCTCGTGCCAGTCCACCACCGTCTCGATGTCGAGCGCTCGCGCCCCAGCGGCGAGCGTGAGGGTCTGCGTGATCCGCGATGCCCCCCATCGGCGGATCACGCAGACGATGGCGGCAGCGGGATGCGGGACGACATCGATCGACACCACGTCCATCACGTCGGCCCCGTGACGGCGGTAATGCTCGTCGATGTCCCACGCATCCCACTGCGTCGGCGTGTCGCGATGCACCCGGAGGAGGTTCCCCCGCTCCCCCGGTGCGATCGCTTCACGTCCGGTCGCACGCACGACGAGTGACGTCAGCAGACCCGACTCGTCGACGAGCACACTCAGATGCTCGTTCGACAACTCGAATCCGCTCGCCGTGCGCACGACCGATGCGGGTGCCGATTCACCCGTGACTGCGGCAGCGACCCCCGACGCCGCCGCTCCCTCCCGTGGATAAGGCCCCGCGTTCGCGACAAGCGAGGTCGTCCCCTCACCGGCGACCACCCCCAGTGCCTGCGCGATGATGCGCTCCGTCGAGGCGAGCACCTCGGCGTAGCGACGTTCTGCCTCCCGATGCACCCAGCCGATCGAGCTCCCGGGAAGGATGTCATGGAACTGCTGCAGCAGCACGGTCTCCCACGCCGCATCCAGTTCGTCATAGGGGTACTCGGCTCCGCGCAGCGCAGCCGCCGCGGCCCACAGCTCGGCCTCGCGCAGCGCGTGCTCGCTGCGCCGATTCCCCCACTTGGTCCGTGCCTGCGACGTATAGGTGCCGCGGTGGAACTCGAGGTACATCTCCCCCGTCCATACCGGCGGATTCTCGTACTCGGCCTCCGCCGCCTCGAAGAACCGCGCCGGACTCGACAGCGTCACCGTCGGCGACCCCTCCAGCGAGCGCAGCCGCTTCGCCGCCGCGAGCATCTCCCGGTTCGGCCCGCCACCGCCGTCTCCGTAGCCGAACGGCACCAGAGACGTGTTCGCCGCGCCCTTGTCGGCGAACTGCCGCTCGGCGCGCGCCAGCTCCGCACCGGAGAGCATCGCGCTGTAGGTGTCGACCGGCGGGAAATGCGTGAAGATGCGGGTCCCGTCCACCCCTTCCCACAAGAACGTGTGGTGCGGCATCGTGTTCGTCTCGTTCCACGACAGCTTCTGCGTCAGCATCCAGCGGGAACCGGCCGCCTTCGCGATCTGCGGCAGCGCCGCAGAGTAGCCGAACGAATCGGGTAGCCAGACATCCAGCGGTTCGACGCCGAATTCCTCGAGGAAGAACCGCTTGCCTCGGACGAACTGACGCGCCAGCGCTTCGCCGCCCGGAAGGTTGGTGTCCGACTCCACCCACATGCCGCCCGCCGGGACGAAGCGGCCCTGCGAGATCGCCTCCCGCATCCGTTCGTACAGCTCCGGCTGGAATCTCTTCATCCAGGCGTACTGCTGCGCCGAGGATGCCGCGAAGACGAACTCGTCATCGTGCTCCTGCAGTGACAGCACGTTCGAGAACGTGCGCGCCACCTTGCGCTGCGTCTCCCGCACCGGCCACAGCCATGCCGAGTCGATGTGCGCGTGGCCCACCGCGTGCAGCCGGTGCGCCGATGCGGATGCCGGCAGGCGGAGCGCCTCGGAGAGCACACTTCGTCCGTCCGCTGCCGTGCCGGCGACGTCCTCCGGATCGACGGCGTCGACCATCCGCTCCAGAGCACGCAGGACACCTGACCGGCGCGGTGAATCGGGCAGCTGCTCCCACAGGGAGAGCAGAACCTCGGCATCCTGCAGCAGCTCCCAGACCATCTCGTCCAGCAGCCCGATGTCAGCCTGACGCATCACATAGTGCGGCTCATCGCCCGCGGTGTCCCATTCCCCGAGACGAGTCGGCTGGAAGTGCACGAAACCGCCCCCGACGTCCGGGTTCGCGGCGGCCTCGAGGAAGAGCTCGATCGCCTCGCCCGGCGCGGCCTCGAGCGGGACGTGCGCGTTGCGCGGCTCGACCGCCTTGATGATCGAGCCGTCAGGGCGGTACGCCGTTCCCTCGGCTTGAAACCCCGGCTGCGCGGCGCTGAAGCCAAGATCGAACACGAGCTCGGCACGCTCTCCCTCCTGCGCCTCTGGCGCCACGCCCGTCGCACGCAGCCACATCGTTCCCCACGGGCGACCCCACGGCATCCCGACCGCGAACGGACGGTACGACTGACCGACGGCCTCTGCGAACGGCACGGGCTCACCGGGAGCCTCCCAGCTCTCGAGCGTCAGCGGCACCCGGCGACGATAGACGGCCGGGCGCAGGCGCTCGTGCAGGAAGCGGCGGATGCGCGCTTCGATGAGAGCGGAGTTGTCGTGCATGGAGGGCGTGCTCCGATGGCGAGGGGACCGGGGATGCGCCAAATATTAAATCGACTGGAATAACCGTGTCAAGAGTCCTGAGGACATCCGGTCAGGGCCGCCCGCCCTCCAGGAGCAGCGAAGAGGCGCGTGGAGACAGGACGTCGGCGAGGATCACGCACGCGGCTCCGACCGCGCCGACGTCGTCGCCCACGACCGACCCGGCGACCGGCAGATTCCGCACCGCTCCCGTTGCGCTCTGACGCTCGAGCAGTTTCGGCAACTCGCGCAGGTAGACCCGCGACAACCGGGCCCAGAACGGCCCGCCCAGCACGACCCGATCCACATCGAGCATGTTCGTCAGCGTCGAGATCAGTACGGAGAGATTCTCGGCGGCGCGCACGAGGACAGCGAGCGCACCGGCATCCCCCTGCTGCGCCCGCGTGCACAGCTGCGCCAGTCGCTCGTCGACCGACTCCGCGTCGCTGCCGACGCGATCGTCGGCGAGCACACCGGTGCGCTCCGCCTGCTCGACGATCGCCTGAGGCGTGCAGACCACCTCGACGCAGCCGCGCCGACCGCAGCCGCACACGGGACCATCCGGGTCGACGATGACATGCCCGACCTCGCCCACGTTGCGAGAGCGCCCGCGGACCACATCGCCGTCCAGCACGAGGGCCGCGCCGATACCGGTGCCGAGGTACACGAACAGCAGAGACACATCGGGCGGATCCTCGCCGGTCCAGATCTCCGCGAACGCGGCGGCGGTAGTGTCCTTCTCCAGTACCACCGGCAGCCCGACCGCATCGGCGAGCGCGGTGCGCAGCGGCACACGGTGCCACTGATGCAGCTTCGGCGGATCGATCACGGTGCCTCTTTCGGCATCCAACGGCCCTGGGGCCGCGACGCCGACACCCGCGATCGTCTCCCGGTCGACACCCGAGCGCTCGATGAGATCCTCGATCGCGTCGACCATCGCGCGAATCACCTGCATCGGGTCGTTCGCCGGAGTCCGCCGCACACTGCGCGCGATCACCGCCCCGCTGAGATCCAGCAGTACGACGGTCGTCAGCGCCGGATCCAGGTGCACGCCGAGCGACAGCCGGCTGCGTGGAATCAGTCTCAGGGTCGTCCGCGGCTTCCCCGGCCCGTTGATCGTGCGGCCGGCCTCTTCGATGAGCCCCTCGCTCAGCAGCCGTCGCGTGATGTTCGTGACGGTCTGCGCCGAGAGCCCTGTGGCATCGACGAGTTCGATGCGGCTGAAGCCGTCGCCCGAGCGACGGATCGCTTCGAGGATGACGGACTGATTGAAATCGCCCATCCTCGGCAGGTTCGTTCCTCGCCGCAGCACGCTCATCGCTCCATCATCACGCATCCGGCGTCGAATCCGGCAGGACGCCGTCGGAAATCGTGTCCCCCAAATGGCCTACAGACAGATGCGGGACGAGGCGTCAGACTGTTACCGACGCTACGCGTTCGGTTGGTCTCTCTGCCCCAGGGTAGGCAGACGCGGACCGGCCTACAGCGGACAGTTTTCGGGTAACTGTGCCGCAACTGGCGAGGGGCGGGCGTATTCGCCGCCCCTCGCCCTTCTCTCACCGAGGCCCCTCACCCCCGGCTTCTCCTCCCCCGGCCGGGGATGAGTCACGCGCACCGGATGGCTCGGCTGCGCCGGGTGTCGCGGCGATACGCGGGATCTCATGCCACAGCGATACCGAGTCCTCGTCCGAGGAGTTCCCACCGGCAGCGCGTCCGACGACCGTGACGGCGACGTTCGGATCGTGCGCCGCCCGGATGATGACTCTGCCTTCCTCCACGCCGGTCAGCACCGTGGCGAGCTCGTCGCGGATCTCGCCACGACGCTGCTCGTCGACGCCGTCGAACCCGCCCTCGTCGAACACGGTCACCGCGATGCCGCGACGACGCGCTGCTTCGATCGCGGTCCTGACCGCATCGTTGAGCAGACTCGCCCCCCGCAGTTCGTCGCGCAGACGCCCCTCGGCCAACCGCGCGCTCAGCCGTTCCTCGTCCGTGAGCATGCCGTGCGCAGCGACGGTGCGCGAGAGCACAGGACCTGCGACGGCCAGCGCGTACTGCGTGCGCAACCGCCGCTCGCGCTGGCGCACCTGCTGCGTCGCGTGCCAGGCCGATACGGCGCGCTGGATGCCGGCGAGCCGCTCGGTGTCGGCGATCGCGCGATCCCAGAACAGCACGAGCAGTTGGGCCACCACGACCCACATGATCGAGCCGACGAGTCCGAGCTCGAGCGCGACCAGCACGCCGAGGAAGGACGACGACGCGATCGCGAGCTCGCCGAGCACGATCCAGCCGATCACGAAACGGCGCCGCACGACGCACACGACGGCGAGCAGGCCCAGTGCGCCGATGTAGGTGGTCGCGAAGGGCGCCGCGCGGTGCTGCGGATCCAGCGCGAAACTGACCATTCCCGGGATCGCGTAGGCCGCGATCATCGCCAGGATGCCCGCCCACAGCGGCATCCTCACCCGGCGGGTCGCATCAGCCAGAACGGCGATGACGACGACCGCGACGTACAACGCGATGGCGACGAGCATGAGCAGCGGCAGAGCTGGCATCTGGATCCACCACAGCGCCCTGGCGACGAAGTAGACGGCGAAGCCGAGAGCGAGCGCGGTCGCGACCGTACGGACGGTGAGTCTCATTCGCGCTCCCACGAGAGCTCGACGACCGTGCCGGATCCGTCGGATTCGATCCGCGCGGTGCCGGCCACGGCCGCCATGCGCGCCATGATCGAGGCGCGGATTCCGAGACGATCCTCGTCGACGGCATCCAGGTCGAAACCGGGACCCGTGTCGCTGACCGTCACCGTGATGCCCTCGTCGCCGTGCGCGACGGCGACGATGTGCAGACCGCGCCCCCTGGCATGGGCGACCGAGTTCCCGATCGCCTGGCGCGCCGCCAGCACCAGCGCGCGGGCAGCTCTGCCGGGGATCAGCCCGACTCCGCCGCGCTCCTCCACCACGGCATCCGCGCCGGCCTCGGACAGCGCACGCCGCAGTTCGGCGACGATCTGCGCCGAACCGACGGGTTCGTCGCTGCCCTCCTCCAGCACCGCGGCTTCGGTGTTCGCCAGTCGCATGAGCGCTTCCCTCGCCATCCCCACCGCGAGGTCCCTCGCGCGCGGGCTCTCGGCGCGCTCGGCCGCGATCAGGGCGGCGAGCACGCTGTCGTGCATGAGGGCCGCGACGGCGACGCGCTCCTCCTCGGCGGCGGCGGCCGCTGCTGCATGCGCGTAATCGGCGACCGCCCGTCCTCGGACGTCGTCGACGCCCGCAGCGACGGCGCGGAACATCCACCCCAGCGACACCAGCACGAGGCCGAGGATGATCGTGAACGACACGTCGAAGGCGGTCGTGATCCAGAAGTCGCGCTCGAACTCGCCCTGCATCATCCGCACCGCACCGTAGATCAGCGGGACCGCGATCGCCCAGATGTATTGCATCCGCAGGGCGAACGCGAGCATCGCGGCGACCACGCCGACGTTGACGAGGAAGAAGATCCACGGCTGTTGGTCCGACGCGTCGTCAGAGCTGGCCACGACGAGCGGCCAGGCGATCAGCGCACCGACGTACAGGAACGCGAACGCCGTGGATGCCAAGCGCACGCCGCGCCCGATCACACAGCACGCGAGCATCGCAGTCAGAGGCACGAAGACCACGACGAGCATCGCGATGTGCACGGCGTCCACCACCTCGATGCCGGAGACGGCCGCCAGCAGCGCCTGCGCACCGGTCAGCACGGAGCCGATCGCGACCACCGTCTGCAGGATGCGCTCCATGCGCTTGCCGGTGAAGCGCTCGAACTCGGTCTCCGCGGAGCCGGGCGACGGAATACGAGTCCACGCCTGGCGGATGCTCAGCGGGTCAGCCGACACTCGCCGTTCCGTCCGGGTCGACGAGGCCGTCCTCCATCGCGCGCCGCAGCAGGTCGATCTTGGTCGGCGCAGGGCGGCCGACCTCGACGTACTTCACCCTGATGCGATTGATGTTCTCCTTCGCGGTCGAATAGGCGACGCCCAGCCGCTCTGCGACCGCCCGCATCGGCAGGCCGGTCGCGTACAGCCGAAGCACTTCGCGCTCGCGCCACGAGAGCTGCGCGTCGGCGAAATCGCGATCGCCTTCGATGGCACTGGCCCATTCGACATTGTTCAGCGCTTCTCCGCGTGCAACGGTGCGGATCGCATCGAGCACGTCGTCCAACGCCGAGGACTTGCTGATGATCCCTGCCGCTCCGGCGACGAGCGCCTCGCGCACGGCGACGGGCCGATCCGCGACGCTGTGGATGACCACGCTGGCGCCGTCGTCGACGAGCGCCGAGACATTCTCGGTGACGGTCGTGCCGTCTCCGAGCGTCAGATCCAGCACCACGACGTCGGCCGGTGGCGCGCCGGTCGTCCTGCGCCACTCGAGATAGGACCCGACCGTGCTGCCCGAGAACACCACCGTCTGCGATCCGTCGCGGCCGCAGGCGGCCTCGAGTCCGAGGCGGACGGACTCGTGGTCGTCGATGAGTGCCACCATGCTCATCCCGTCAGCCTAGCCATCGCCGACGCCGCCGACGCGACGTGTATCACCGCGTGAGCAGCGCCACGACCTCGAAATGATGCGTGTGGGGGAACAGGTCGAGCGCGCGCAGCCGGGCGGGCTCGAATCCGTGGGCGCGGAAAGTGCCGAGGTCGCGTGCGAGTGCGACGGGGTCGCACGCCACGTAGACGACGGCCTCCGGCGACAGCGCGGCCACGGCATCCACGACGCCGCGCCCCGCACCGGAGCGCGGCGGATCGAGCACGACCGCACCGATCGGCGTCGACGGATCCAGCACCGCCTGCGGTGCTGGTCGGGGAGGACGCCGACGGCCGCGGACCGGCCGCGCCTCCTTGACCGGTGCACCGAGGAAGCGATCCACCCGCGCGGTGACGGCGGTGATGTCGAGCGGTGCGAGGTTGCGCGCCGCGTGCTCCGTGGCGCGTCGATCCGATTCCACCGTGATGATGTCTGTGGCGCCGAGATCGGCCAGGCTCGCGGAGAAGAGCCCGACGCCGCCGTACAGGTCGAGGTGAGTGAGGTCGGGGTCCACTCGTCCGGTGAGCATGTCGCGCACCGTCGCATCCAGCGCGGCCGCCGCTCGGTGGTGGACCTGCCAGAATCCGGAGGCGTCGACCGCGAAGGACCGCTCGCCGACGCGCTCGACGAGGACTTCCGGGTCCAGGCGACGGCCCTTCTCCGGGAGCGGGATCACTCTCACGTCGCCGTCGGCCGGCTCGACGAGCTCGATCCTTCCCGGCCGCGCCACGCCGATCTTCGCTGCGGCCTCGGCGACGGCTGGACGCGCCAGAGGGTGGGAGGCGACCGGGATCACCCGGTGGCTGCGCGCGGCGAACGGACCTGCCACACCGTCCGCATCGACGTGCAGCGTCACGCGAGTGCGCCAGGCCGTGCCGTCCGAGTCGTCGAGTGCCGAGATCTCCGGCGCCTCGAGTCCGCCGCCGGCGAACCGATCGAGCGCCTCGGACAGCACCTGGCGCTTGAGTGCTCGCTGATGGTCGAGTTCGATGTGCCCGAGGTCCGCGCCGCCCGGGCGGGCGGCCGGGTCCTGCGAGACGTCGGCCTCCGGCCAGACGTGCGGGCGACGATGGGGCGACGCCTCGAGCACCTCGACGGTCTCGGCGCGCCAGAACCGCCGCGTGTCGTGCGGCGCATCCGACGGGTCATCGCTCAGTCGTGCGCGCACGCGTTCGCCGGGTATCGCGTCCGAGACGAACACCACCCGACCCTCGTGGCGTGCGACGAAGGTGCCGCCGTGGGCGATGCCGGTGATGTCGAGATCGAACAGTTCGGCGGAAGACGTCATAAGCCCAGGATCCCACGTCGCCCGATAGCGTGAGTGCATGCGCGTCTGTCTCGCCTCCACATCTCCCGCACGTCTCATGCTCCTGCGCCAAGTCGGCATCGAACCGCTCGCGATCACTCCGGAGGTCGACGAGGATGCCGTGGCCGCCGCCGCCGCTCAGTCCCGCGGCGGGGAGCTGCCGCCCGGCGAGCTCGTGCTGCTGCTCGCCCGTGCGAAGGCGGCCGACGTCGTGAGCCGCCTGGCGTCCGAGCACCCCGACTTCGACGGGCTCGTGATCGGCGGCGACTCGATGTTCGCGCTGAACGGCCGCGTCTACGGCAAGCCGTACACGCCGGCAGAGGCCACCCGTCGCTGGCGGGAGATGCGCGGCGAGACCGGCATCCTGTACTCGGGGCACTCGGTCCACCGCGTGATGCCGGGCGACGAGGCGCGCGAGGCGACGGCCGTCGCCGAGGCATCGGTCACTTTCGCCGAGGACATCTCGGATGCCGAGATCGACGCCTACGTCGCCTCGGGCGAGCCTCTGCACGTCGCCGGAGCTTTCACTGTCGACAGCCTCGGCGGGGCGTTCATCACGCGCGTCGACGGCGATCCGTCCACGGTGGTGGGGATGTCGCTGTCCACGCTGCGACGGCTGGCCGGCGACCTGGGCGCGACGTGGACCGAACTATGGACGTCGCGTCCGGCATCCTGACCCGCCTCTCGTAGGCTCACCGACACGATCCGCGCGTTTTCTTGTGGAGGGTCGTCAAATCAGAGGCCCTCGTTCTCGCTAGGCTGGCAGTCATGCCCATCGAGAAGGTACTCATCGCCAACCGCGGAGAGATCGCTGTACGCATCATCCGCGCCGCTCGCGATTCGGGGATCTCCTCCGTCGCCGTCTACGCCGACCAGGACCGCGAGGCTCTGCACACCAGGCTCGCCGACGAGGCATACGCGCTCAGCGGCGCGACGAGCGCGGAGACCTACCTGCAGATCGAGAAGATCCTGTCCATCGCCCGCCGCTCCGGCGCCGATGCGGTCCACCCCGGCTACGGCTTCCTCGCCGAGAACGCCGAGTTCGCCCGCGCCGTCATCGGTGCGGGGATGATCTGGATCGGACCGTCCCCCGACGCGATCGAGGCCCTCGGCGACAAGGTGACGGCACGTCACGTCGCCGAGAAGGTGGGCGCTCCGCTCGCCCCTGGCACCCCCGGTCCCGTGGCCGGTGCCGATGAGGTCGTCGCATTCGCACAGGAGTACGGGCTGCCGATCGCCATCAAGGCCGCCTACGGCGGCGGCGGACGCGGTCTAAAGGTCGCCCGCGAGTTCGACGAGGTCGCCGAGCTTTTCGAGTCCGCGACGCGCGAGGCCGTCACGGCGTTCGGTCGCGGAGAGTGCTTCGTCGAGAAGTACCTCGACAAGCCCCGCCACGTCGAGACGCAGTGCCTCGCGGATGCCGAGGGCAACGTCGTCGTCATCTCCACGCGCGACTGCTCGCTGCAGCGCCGCCACCAGAAGCTCGTCGAGGAGGCACCGGCGCCCTTCCTCACCGAGGAGCAGAACCGCCAGCTGTACGCGGCATCCAAGGCGATCCTCAAGGAGGTCGGCTACGTCGGAGCCGGCACCTGCGAATTCCTGATCGGCGCAGACGGCACGGTGTCGTTCCTCGAGGTGAACACCCGCCTGCAGGTCGAGCATCCCGTCTCCGAAGAGGTCACAGGCATCGACCTCGTCCGCGAGCAGTTCCGCATCGCGGCGGGCGGCACCATCGACTACGACGACCCCACTCCGCAGGGGCACTCGATCGAGTTCCGCATCAACGGCGAGGACCCCGGCCGCGGGTTCCTCCCCCAGCCGGGCCCGATCCACGTCTTCAAGACGTTCGGCGGTCCAGGCATCCGACTGGACTCCGGCGTCACCGCCGGCGACTCCGTCTCCGGCGCCTTCGACTCCCTGCTGGCCAAGATCATCGTCACCGGCAAGGACCGCGCCGAGGCGCTGGAGCGCGCACGTCGCGCCCTCGACGAGTTCGAGGTCGCCGGTCTCCCCACGGTCCTGCCCTTCCACCGGAAGGTCGTCCGCGACCCCGCCTTCACCGCCGAGAACGGCGAGTTCGGCGTCTACACGCGCTGGATCGAGACCGAGTTCGTCAACGACATCCCGGCGTGGGATGGAGAGCTGGAAGCCCCTGCGGCCGCAGCCGCGCGCCACACCGTGGTCGTCGAAGTCGCCGGCAAGCGTCTCGAAGTGAGCCTGCCAGACCGCGTCGCTGTCGCCGCGAGCACCGCAGGGCGACCGGCCGCCGTGCCGCCGTCCCGTCGCAGCCACGCGACATCAGTCTCGGCCGGAGCATCCGGCGACGCCGTGAAGTCGCCCATGCAGGCCACGGTCGTCAAGATCGCGGTCGAGGACGGCCAGCAGGTCGTCAAGGGCGATCTGGTCGTCGTGCTCGAGGCGATGAAGATGGAGCAGCCGCTCCAGGCGCACAAGGACGGCGTGATCGGCAACATCAGCGCGGATGCCGGGACCACCGTGTCCGCCGGCCACCAGCTGCTCACCATCAGCTGACACCTGCCTACGCGAAAGGGCGCCCCACCGCGGTGGGGCGCCCTTTCGCGTGTCCTGCGTCTACGAGATGTTCACCAGGTGCATCGCGCGGGACGCGTCCGTGATGCTCGACGACAGCGATGGATAGGCCGCGAACACCCGCGACACCTGATCCACCGTCAGCCGACGCTCGACGGCGACGGCGATCGGGTAGATGAGCTCGGAGGCCTTGGGACCGACGATGACTCCTCCGATCACGGTGCCTGAGCCCTTGCGGGCGATGATCTTGACGAATCCGTCCTTGATGCCCATCATCTTGGCGCGGGGGTTCGCTGCGAGCGGCAGCTTGTAGACGATGCCGTCCGCGACGCCGTCCTCGACGTCCTGCTCGCCCCAGCCGACCGTGGCGATCTCCGGTGCGGTGAAGATGTTCGAGGTGATCTTGACCTTCTCCAGCGGGATGACGATGTCGCCCAGCGCGTGGAAGACCGCCGTGCGGCCCTGCATCGACGCCACCGAGGCGAGCGGGAAGAAGTTCGTGCAGTCGCCGACCGCGTAGATGTTCGGCACCGAGGTGCGCGCCACCTTGTTCACGCGGATGTGACCGGACTCGGTGAGTTCGACGCCCGCTTCCTGCAAACCGATCGATGCCGTGTTCGGAACCGAGCCGACGGCCATCAGGCAGTGGCTGCCCTCGACGGTGCGACCGTCGGAGAGAGTGACGAGCACCCCGGCATCCGTCTTCTCCACCTTGTCGGCGCGCGCCTTGGACAGCACCTGCATGCCGCCGCGCTTGAAGACTTTCTCGAGCACGCGCGCGGCGTCCTGGTCCTCGCCGGGGAGCACCTGGTCGCGGCTGGAGACGAGCGTCACCTTCGCACCGAGGTTCATGTACGCGGATGCGAACTCGGCACCCGTCACACCCGATCCGACGACGATGAGGTGATCGGGCAGCGCCTTCATGTCGTACAGCTGCGTCCAGGTGAGGATGCGCTTGCCGTCGGGCTTGGCCGATTCCAGCTCCCGCGGAGCGGCTCCGACGGCGATGATGATCGTGTCGGCCTCGATGCGGTCGAAGTCCGTACCGTCTGGTCCGGTGGCGACGATGATCGCGTTCGTGCCCTCGAGCCGTCCGTGGCCGGACAGGATGCGCACGCCGGCATCCAGCAGCGACGAGCGCATGTCCTCCGACTGCTGGGCGGCGAGCGCCATCAGACGCTTGTTGACGGCGGCGAGGTTGATCGCGATCTCGGGCTTGAGCGGCTTGCCGTGCTCGCCCTTCGCGAAGAACTGCACACCTAGGTCGCTGGCCTCCGAGATCGCGACGGCGGCATCGGCCGTGGCGATCAGGCTCTTCGACGGCACGACGTCCGTGAGCACGGCCGATCCGCCGACTCCGACGCGCTCGACCAGGGTCACCTCGGCTCCGAGCTGGGCGGCGGCCAGAGCCGCCTCGTATCCGCCGGGACCGCCACCGAGGACGGCGACACGCTGAGTGCGCTCGAAAGGAGTTGAGGACATGGGTTCCATTCTTCCGCAATCCTGGCCCCGACGCCGCACGCTTCCTAGAGTGGATCCATGACCGACATTCATGACCACCCCCTCGACGACCCGAACGCGAACCCGTTCGAGATCGCAGCCACGGCCGCCGCGGACATCGCGCGGATCAGCGGCGTCGAGAAGCACGACATCGCCCTCACCCTCGGCAGCGGATGGGGCAGGGCGGCCGACCTGATCGGCGAGACCGTCGCGACGATTCCCGCCACCGAGGTGACCGGGTTCTCCAAGCCCGCGTTGGAAGGCCATGTCGGCACCCTGCGGTCGATCCGCACCCCCGATGGCAAGAACATCCTCGTGATCGGCGCCCGAACGCATTACTACGAAGGACACGGCGTCCGCCGCGTCGTTCACAGCGTCCGCACGGCGGCGGCCACTGGAGCGAAGATCATGGTCCTCACCAACGGCGCCGGAGGCGTCCGCGAGACCTGGACGCCCGGCCAGCCGGTGCTCATCAGTGACCACATCAACCTCACCGCCGATTCGCCCCTCGAGGGCGCGACGTTCATCGACCTCACCGACCTGTACGCGCAGCGTCTCCGGGACATCGCCCGCTCGATCGATCCTTCGCTCGACGAAGGCGTCTACACGCAGTTCCGCGGCCCGCACTACGAGACCCCTGCCGAGGTCCAGATGGCGAAGCACATCGGCGGCCACATCGTCGGCATGTCGACGGCTCTCGAGGCCATCGCCGCGCGCGAAGCCGGCATGGAGATCCTCGGCTTCTCGTTGATCACGAACCTCGCCGCCGGCATCCAGAAGACCCCCCTGAGCCACGCCGAGGTCATCGAGGCCGGGCGCGAGGCGGAACCGGTCATCTCGGCTCTGCTGGCCAAGGTGGTCGAGGCCCTGTGAGCGCGGAGGACCTCCTCTCGTCGGCTCGCGCCTGGATTCGTCAGGACCCGGATGCCGAGACGCGCGATGAGCTCGCGGGCATCGTCACCCTCGCCGCAGGCGGGGACGCCTCGGCGCTCGAGGATCTCGACGATCGCTTCCGTGCGCGCCTGGCGTTCGGCACCGCCGGCCTGCGCGGTGCGCTCGGCGCCGGCAGCAACCGGATGAATCGGGTGCTCGTGGCGCAGGCCGCTGCCGGCTTCGCCGCCTACCTGCTCGATCGGACGCAGGGCACGACTCCCACCGTCGTGGTCGGCTACGACGGGCGGCGCAACTCGCGCCGATTCGCCCTGGATTCCGCCGAGCTGTTCGCCGGAGCCGGCCTTCGGGCGATCCTGCTGCCGCGTCTGCTGCCCACTCCGGTCCTCGCCTTCGCGGTCCGCTACCTCGGTGCGGATGCCGGCGTCATGGTGACCGCCAGCCACAACCCGCCGAACGACAACGGCTACAAGGTCTACCTCGGCGGTGCGGATGAGGGGTCCCAGATCGTGTCCCCCGCCGACGCGGAGATCGCCGCGCACATCCAGCGCGTGGCGGATGCCGGGGACGTCGGTATCCTCCCCCGTTCGGACGCGTATGAGATCGCCGGCGACGAGGTCGTGAGCGCGTACATCACGGCGACGGCCGCCGTCGCCCCGGCCGGCTCCGGCGCCGATGGGCTCCGATGGGTGTACACAGCCATGCACGGCGTCGGATGGGAGACATTCGAGCGCATCGTGGCGGCCGCCGGCTACCCGAAGCCGACCGCGGTACGCGCGCAGCAGCATCCCGATCCGACTTTCCGCACCGTGGCGTTCCCGAACCCCGAGGAGCCGGGTGCGCTGGATCTGTCCTTCGACGTCGCGCGGTCCACCGGCGCCGAGCTCATCATCGCCAACGACCCTGATGCCGATCGGCTCGCCGTCGCGATCCCCGACGCCGACGCGCCGAGCGGCTGGCGACGCCTCAGCGGCAACGAGATCGGCCTGCTCCTCGGCGCCCGCGCCGCGCGGGCGGCCGAGGGGACGGCGGGGGCGACGCTCGCCTGCTCGCTGGTCTCGTCCCCCGGTCTCGGCGTGATCGCCGAGCATCACGGCCTCGGCTTCGCCGAGACGCTGACCGGATTCAAATGGATCTCACGCGCCGAGGGCATCGTGTTCGGTTTCGAGGAGGCCCTGGGCTACCTCGTCAATCCCGAGACCGTGCGCGACAAGGACGGCATCTCAGCGGCGGTCGCCCTGCTGGGGCTCGCCTCGGAGGCCAGGGAGCGCGGCGCGACCCTCTCGACCCTGCTGGAAGAACTCGGCGGGACCTATGGCCACTTCGGGAGCGGTCAGGTGTCCATCAGAGTCGAGGACCTGTCGATCATCGGCACCGTCATGGCTTCGCTGCGCCTGTCGCCTCCGGCATCCATCGGGGACGCCGCGGTCGAGTCGGCGGAAGACCTGCTGCTCGCGCCGGCGGGCCAGCCGTCCGGCGACGTGCTGCGGTACCGGCTCGCGGGTGGCGGTCGCGTCATCGTCCGCCCCAGCGGCACCGAACCGAAGCTGAAGGTCTACATCGACACGCAGGCGGACTCCGCGGATGCCGCGGCGGACGCCGTCGCCGCCATCGAGTCCGGCGTGCGGGCGCTGCTGGAGGAGCGCTCCTGAACCGCCTCGCACGATGATCCTTCTCCTCGCCGTGCTCGCGGCGGTGGCGGCCGGGGCGATACAGCGTCTCACTGGGCTCGCGTTCGTCCTGGTGCTGATCGGCCCGGCCGTGCTCATCTACGGGCCCGTCGAGGGGGTCACGGTGGCCGTGCTGCTCGCCGTCGTGGCCGCCGTCGTCGCCATCCCCTCCGGGTGGCGGCTGATCGACTGGGGCCGCACGTGGTGGCTGCTCGGCGCCGGGGTCGCGGCCGCTCCGTTCGGCGCGCTCGTGACACGGTTGCTGCCAGAGGCTGCGCTGCTCTTCATGATCTCGCTGCTGGCGATCGCCGCGCTGCTGACTCCACGATTCGGCGGGCCGGTATCCGCGGTGCTGAAGGGACGCCGTGGCGCGGTGTACGCCGGTGCGGCCGCCGGGTATCTGCACGCCTCCAGCGGGCTGTCAGGACCCGCTCTGGCCGCCTACGCGGTCGGCGACCGCTGGGAGCAGCACCGCTTCGCGGCGAGCGCGCAGGTGGTGTTCCTCGGGTACGGGCTGGTGTCGGTGCTGCTGCGCGGCCTGCCATCGGCCCCGGTCGGCGAGATGATGCTGCTCGCTGCGGGGACGGCGGGCGGAATCCTGCTCGGGACGCTGCTCACCCGAATCGTCTCCACGCGGCTGGCCAGGAGCATGATGCTGTGGTGCGCGTGGGCCGGTGTCCTCGTCGTCCTGGGCAGGGGGTTCCTCGCCCTCGCGGGGTGAGTGCGGATAGCATCGCTGCATGCCCAGCCGCCGCGTACGGATCAGCGCCCACAACGGCGCGCACGCCCGTCCCGTCGCCGAGCTCGCCCGCCTGGCCATCGCGCACAGCGCGCCGGTCACGCTGGCGACCTCGGAGGGGACGGTGGTCGAGCTCGCCAGCATCCTCGCGGTCATGGATCTCGCCCTCGTCGAGGGCGACGTCGTCACGATCGAGACTCAGACGTCCGCTGACGCGGATGCGCTGCTGGATGCGATGGTCGAGGTGCTCGCGCCAAGGTGAGCCCCGCGCGATCAGCCGTCGATGACGGCCACCAGCTCATCGAGGAACGCCTCGAAGCTCGTGGCCCGACGCACCAGGCGCTGGACGCTCTCGCGCTCGCTGAACACCTCGACCAACTGCTCGAACACGGTCTGGAAGGCGGCCCGGTCGCTCTCGCTGAACGCGGCGAGCGCGACCACCTGGACGCGACCGTCTCCCCAAGCCACGGATCCGTCGGCCACGCCGATCGCGATCGCGGTACGACGGGCCGTCATCTGCAGCGAATGCGGCACGGCGAGAGCGTCGGTGAACGCGGTGGATGACATGCGCTCGCGCTGAATCGTCTTGTCGACGTACTCGTCATCGATCAGACCCGCGGCGACCAGCATCCCGCCCAGGCGACGGATGATCTCCTCGTCTCCGGCATCCGGCAGCGGATGCAGAAAGGCGCTCGCGTCGAAGTACCGCGACAGCTCTGCGCGCAGCTGCGCGAGCCGGCGGCCGCGGCGCACCCGCGCCGCCGCCAGCTGGACGCGTTCCACGTCCGCCTCGCCGAGGAAGGGCTGCACCCGGACGAACCTGTCCCCCGACGCACCGGGTTCGATCGTCGACAGCACCAGGTCCGTGTCGAAGGACGCCCAGTCCGGATCGACCGAGGTCACCACGCGCGTGACCTCGATCGCGGAGCCGAGCGAGCGGTCGACGCTGGAACGCAGCAGCTCATGCAGCTCGTAGTACCCGGGGCACACGATCGTGGCGCTGAGGATCGTGTCCGCCTTGCGGCTGCGCTCGAGGCGCCCGCCGACGTGCATCGCGATGTAGGCGATCTCGTCGTCGTTCACGGGCAGATCGAGCCGGTCGTGCAGACCGCTCGCGATCGACACGGCCACCTCGAAGATCATCGGATAGGACGACTTGAGCGACCGCGTCAGCGGATTGCGCGTCCACGCCTGCTCCTTCGCCCGTCGCAGCAGGTTCTGCACGTGCAGACTGAGCCGCAGGATGAAGTCCTCGTCCTCGAGGTCGACCTGATAGTCGTGCGCCGCGCGGGCGATCTCCGCGCGCACCGCCTCGTCAACGCCCGCATCCACACCGCTGCGAGCGACATCGACGGCGCTGCCGCGCCCAGGGGCGACCACGCGGGTCAGCACCAGCGTCGCCAGATGGGCGCTGTCGCCGACACCGAGGCGCACCCCGAAGTGCTCCTGCGCCAGACGGCTGATCTGCTCGCCGACGCGGACGATCTCACCGTGCGCGTCCGCCGCGCGGTCCTGCGCGGCATCCGTCTCCAGCGGCCGGCCTGCGGCGACCCTGTCGGCCGCGATCGCGATGTGCAGCAGCACGTCGGAGATGGCCAGCTCGTTCACGTAGTAGCCCAGTGCGCCCAGTTCGCGCACCAGTGCGGTCTTGAAGTCGGCTACGGCACCGGAGCCGACGACCTCCCCCGCCAGCGCGTGCCGGATCGTCTCGGGGCGGAATGCGGCGGCATCCATCTCGTCGTGCGCGAGCCGGCTGAGCAGACGGCGCTGCGCGACCTCGGTCCCCCGCAACCGGATCGTCTCGCGGTCGCGCTCCAGGGCGAGATCGGTGCCGTCCAGCAGCACGCGGACGCGGGAGAGATCGGACTCCACCGTCGCGTCGGACACGTGCAGCCGATCGGCCGTCTCGTACAGGTCGATGCCGTCCGGCTGGTCCAGTAGCATCCGGATGACGGCATGCAGGCGCTCTCGCGGCGCCGACTCGTCGGCCCGCGCGCGCAGAGCCGCTCGGGCGCCTGCGCCCGCGCGATACCCGGCCGGTCCCGAGTCGACGGCATCCGTCGCAGGCACGCGGGAGTTCAGCGCTGCGACGTACGAGCGGATGCTGCGCGGAGTCACCCCGAGCTGATCGGCGAGGCTGCCGGCCGTCGCCCATCCGTCCTGGCGCAGCAACGCGGAGAGGAGCTGATCCTGGCGCTGGCGCGTCATGGTCCCTCCGAGTCTGAATGCCGGCATCGTCGCACTCTCATGATGCCAGCCCTGAGCCGGGAAGGGGCGGGACCGGGTGTTCCGCAGGGGCGGAAAGAAGCCTGGTGGTGCCGCTCACAGCGCGTTCCCAGAATGGATCCATGGCATCGAAGAGGATCCTCGTGGTCTGCGGCGCAGGGGCGTCGAGCACGTTCGTCGCGCAACGACTGCAGCGCGCCGCGACCGACGCGCAGCTGGCGTGGGACGCCTTCGCCGGTACCGAGTCGACCACCGCATCGCGCGATGCCGATCTGATCCTCGTCGGCCCGCATCTCGCCGACCGCCTCGGCGCCATCCGCGCGGCGAGCCCGTGCCCGGTGCTGCCGCTCCCCGAAGACATCTTCTCCGACCGCGACGGCACGCGCACGCTCGCGCTCGTGCGGTCGGCACTCACCGCCGAGAAAGGAACACCATGACCGCTGCATCCCGCACCGTCCGGATCGGATCATCCCACGGCCTGCACGCTCGTCCAGCGAAGCTGTTCGCGCAGGCCGCGAAGGAGTCGGGCATCGCCGTCACCGTCGCGAAGGACTCCGGCAAGCCGGTCAACGCCGCCAGCATCCTGAGTGTGATCGCCCTGGGCGTCGACCACGGCGACTACGTCACGCTCACCGCGGACGGCGAGAACGCCGACGCCGTGCTCGACACGTTGACCGAGCTGCTCACGACCGACCACGACGAGGAGTCGGCCGGATGAGCACGCTCCGCGGGGTGGGGATCGGGTCCGGCGTCGCGCAGGGACCCGTCGTCCGCATGGCGGACCCGCTTCCGGATCCCGAGAACGCCAAGAGCGCCGTCGGTGCCGATCAGGAGCGCACCAGGGTCCGCGAGGCGATCGCCGCCGTGGCGAGCGAGCTGACCACCAGAGCTGAGGCGGCCGGAGGTGCCGCGCAGGAGGTGCTCGAAGCCCAGGCGATGATCGCCGAGGACCCGAGCCTGCAGGACGAGATCGACGCGCGCATCGATGACGGCACCACAGCGGAGTGGGCGGTGCACGACGCGTTCGCGGGCTTCAAGGCGACTCTCGAGGCCATCGGCGGCTATCTCGGTGAACGAGCGGCCGACCTCGACGACATCGCACAGCGCGTGCTCGCCCGGTTGCGTGGTGTGCCAGCGCCCGGAGTCCCCGACCCGGGTCATCCCTTCGTGCTGGTCGCGCGCGACCTCGCGCCGGCGGACACGGCACTGCTCAAGCTCGATCAGGTCCTGGCGCTCATCACCTCTGATGGCGGCCCGACGTCCCACACCGCGATCCTGGCCAGGGAGAAGGGCATCGTCGCCGTCGTCGGCGTGGCGCAGGCCGGCGTCCTCACCGACGGCGAGACGGTGATCGTGGATGCCGCGGCCGGCGCCGTGACGACCGAACCGTCCGCCGACGAACTCGGCCGCGCAGCCGAGCGCGCGTCGGCCAGACAGAGCGCCGAGGCGCTTCCCGTGACGCCGGGCGCCCTCGCAGACGGCACCCCCATCGCACTGCTGGCGAACCTGGGCAAACCCGCCGATGCAGCGGATGCGGTGTCGCGGGGGGCTGAGGGCGTCGGGCTCTTCCGCACCGAGTTCCTGTTCCTCTCGGCCGCGCAGGCGCCGACCGTCGCGCAGCAGCGCGAGTCGTACCGCGAGCTGCTGGCCGCGTTCGAGGGGAAGAAGGTCGTCGTCCGACTGCTGGATGCCGGGGCGGACAAGCCGCTCGCCTTCCTCAACGACGCGCACGAGGAGAACCCGGCTCTCGGTCTGCGAGGCCTGCGGGCGCTCCGCGCGAGCGAGGATATCCTGCGCGAGCAGCTCACCGCACTCGCCGAAGCGGATGCCGAGACGGGCGCCGACCTCTGGGTCATGGCCCCGATGGTGACCACCGTCGAGGAGACGGCGTACTTCACGACGCTCGCCCGCGAATACGGGCTGAAGACAGCCGGTGTCATGGTCGAGGTGCCTGCGAGCGCGCTGCTCGCCGACCGCGTGCTCGCGCACGCCGATTTCGCCTCGATCGGCACGAACGACCTCACCCAGTACACGATGGCCGCCGACCGCATGCTCGGATCCGTCGCCGGATTCCAGGACCCGTGGCATCCGGCCGTGCTGCGCCTCGTCGGCGAGGTCGGCGCCGCCGGCGCTCGGGCGAGCAAGCCGGTCGGCATCTGCGGTGAGGCCGCCGCCGATCCGCTGCTCGCCGTCGTGCTGGTCGGACTCGGCGCGACGAGCCTGTCGATGGCATCGGCCGCTCTGGCCGACGTCCGGCTCGCGCTCTCGGAGCGCACACTCGACGACGCGCGACACCTCGCCGAGATCGCCCTCGCCGCGGATGACGCCGCCGGCGCTCGTGCCGCGGTCGCCGCGGCCGTCGCAGACCTCACCCCTCACCCGAACCCACAGCAGAAAGAGACGACATCATGACGACGACGTCACCCGCGCAGAAGCAGGGAAGGCTCCGGGTCGGAGTCCAGCGCTTCGGCACGTTCCTCTCCGGCATGATCATGCCGAACATCGCCGCCTTCATCGCCTGGGGCTTCATCACGATGCTCTTCATCGCGGTGGGCTGGCTGGGGTGGTGGACCCCTGTCGCACCGCTGCTCGGCGGCTTCGGCGACGCGGGTGCCATCAACTGGCCCGGAGCCATGACGACAGTCGCGCTCGATGAGAACGGTGATCCGTTCAATCAGTTCGTCGGACTCGTCGGGCCCTCGATCACGTATCTGCTGCCGCTCCTCATCGCCAACACCGGTGGTCGGATGGTCTATGGCGAGCGCGGCGGCGTCGTCGCCTCGATCGCGACAATGGGTGTGATCGTCGGGACCAACATCCCGATGTTCCTCGGCGCGATGATCATGGGGCCGTTCGCGGCGCTCGTGACCAAGTGGATGGACAAACTCTGGGACGGCAAGATCAAGCCGGGCTTCGAGATGCTCATCAACAACTTCTCCGCCGGCATCCTCGGCATGCTGCTGGCTATTCTCGGCTTCTTCGTGTTCGGTCCTGCGATCCTTTGGGTGAGCGATGTCCTGGGTCTCGCGGTCGGCTGGCTGGTTCTGTACAACCTGCTGCCGCTCGTGTCGATCATCGTCGAACCCGCGAAGGTGCTGTTCCTGAACAACGCGATCAACCACGGCGTCTTCACGCCGCTCGGCATCGAGCAGGCTCAGGAGACGGGCAAGTCGATTCTGTTCCTGATCGAGGCCAACCCCGGCCCCGGGGTCGGACTGCTGCTCGCCTTCTCGTTCTTCGGGATCGGCGCAGCGAAGGCTTCGGCCCCCGGCGCCGCCGTCATCCAGTTCCTCGGAGGCATCCACGAGATCTACTTCCCGTACGCGCTCAGCAAGCCGGCCACGATCCTCGCGCTGATCGCGGGCGGTGCCACGGGAGTGACGACGAACATGATCCTCGGCGGCGGCCTGGCGTTCCCCGCAGCGCCCGGCAGCATCATCGCCGTCACAGCGGCCGCTGTCAGCCCCGCTGCCGGTGGCATCACGAATCTCCTCGTGGTGTACCTGTCGGTCATCCTCGCCGCCACCGTGACCTTCCTCATCACCGGTGTCATCCTCCGGGCATCGCGCAAGCGCGACCTGTTGGCTGAGGCCGACGCGTTCGGCGCGGCGATCGCGCAGACCGAGGCCAACAAGGGCAAGAAGTCCGCCGCGATGGACGCCCTGCGCGTGAGCGGTGACTCGGCATCCGTCGCCGCAGCGGACGAAGCGCTCGACAAGCTCGAGACGCAGGCCGAGACCGGCGGAATGGCGGACGGCGGCGTCCTCGCCACGCGCCAGATCACCGACATCGTCTTCGCGTGCGACGCCGGCATGGGTTCGTCCGCGATGGGGGCGAGCGTGCTGCGCAACAAGTTCAAGAAGGCCGGCATCGAGGGCGTCACCGTGGTCAACAAGGCGATCGCGAACCTCGACGGCACGGCGGATCTGGTCATCACCCAGCAGCAGCTGACCGACCGCGCCCAGGCGCAGTCGCCCGACTCGCTCCACATCTCGGTGGACAACTTCATGAACTCGCCGAAGTACGACGAGGTCGTCGAGATGGTCCGCGACCAGCGAAAGGAAGCATGATGAGCGTTCTCACCCTCGGCCAGGTCCGCATCCACCCCGGCTCCGCGACGCAGGAGGCGGCACTGCAGGAGGCCACGGACATCCTGGTCGCCGCCGGCGCCGTCACCCCCGCGTACGTCGACGCGATGCGGCAGCGTGAGCAGACGGTGTCCACTTTCATGGGCAACGGCCTCGCGATCCCGCACGGCACCAACGATGCGAAGGACACGATCCTCGCCTCCGCGCTGTCCGTCGTCCGCTACGACGGCGGGGTCGACTGGGCCGGCGACGAGGCCACCTTCGTGATCGGGATCGCCGGCGTCGGCGACGAGCACCTCGACATCCTGTCGAGAATCGCGATCCTCTTCTCGGAGGAGGACGACGTCGCACGCCTGACGGCCGCACAGACCCCGGACGAGCTGTACGCGCTGCTTTCGGAGGTGAACGAGGGATGAAAGCCGTCCACTTCGGCGCCGGGAACATCGGGCGCGGTTTCGTCGGCCTGCTGCTGCACGAGGGCGGCTACGAGGTCGTCTTCTCCGACGTCGCCGACGCCCTGGTGGACGCCCTCGACGCGGCAGACCACTACACGGTCCGCGAAGCCGGACCCGGCGGGGTGAACCGGATCGTGACGGGCTTCCGGGCGCTCAACAGCCGCACGGATCCGGATGCCGTCATCGCCGAGGTCGCGACGGCCGACGTCGTGACCTGCGCTGTGGGGCCGACCGCGCTGCGCTTCATCGCTCCCGTCATCGTCGAAGGGCTGCGCCGACGGCCCGCGGATGCCGCACCGCTGGCCGTCATGGCGTGCGAGAACGCGATCGGGGCGACCGACACGCTGCGTGCCGAGATCGAACGGATCGCCGCAGGCGATGCGGCCGCCCTCACCGCCCGCGCCGCCTTCGCGAACACGGCCGTCGACCGGATCGTTCCGGCGCAACCGGACGGGACAGGCATCGACGTCACGGTCGAGCCGTACTTCGAATGGGCGATCGAGCAGGGGCCGTTCCGCGGCGAGCTGCCGAACATCCCCGGTGCGCACTTCGTCGACGATCTCGCCCCCTACATCGAACGCAAGCTGTTCACCGTGAACACCGGGCACGCCGCGACCGCGTACTTCGGCGCGCAAGCGGGGCACGAGCGGATCGCTGATGCGCTCGCAGACCCGGCGGTCGCGGCATCCGTCGGCGCAGCCCTCGAGGAGACCTCGGCGATGCTGGCCGCCGTGCACGGGCTCGACCCGGCAGAACTGGCCGACTACCGTGCGACGATCCTGGAGCGATTCCGCAATCCGGAGCTCATCGACACCGTGCAGCGCGTCGGCCGCCAGCCGCTGCGCAAGCTCTCGCGGCACGAGCGTTTCATCGGTCCGGCGGCCGAAGCCGCAGAGCGAGGGCTGTCGACGGCGGCGCTCGTCGCCGCTGTCGCCGCCGCGCTCGCGTTCGACGATCCGGAAGACGAGCAGTCCGTCGAGCTGCAACAGCGTCTCGCATCCGAAGATGCGGCGGCCTTCACGGCATCCGTCACCGGACTGGAAGCCGAGCATCCGCTGTTCGCCGCGGTGCGCGCCGTGGTCGCTGTTCAGGCAGCAGCACTAGCCTGAACGGGTGAGGAAGAGACGTGGACGGCGGATCGTCGCCTGGATTCTGGGGTCCCTGGGCGCCGTCATCGCCCTCGGGATCATCGGAATCGTCATCTGGAGCCAGGTCGGCGTCATGGCGGCCGAACCGGAGCCCCTGGCGAGCGTGCGGGCGAATCCCGATGTCGTGATCGATGACGCGGATCAGGGCATCGTGCTCTCCCCCGCGGACGGCGACAGCGAGATCGGGCTCGTGTTCATCCCCGGCGCCAAGGTCGACCCCTGGGCGTACGCCGCGATCCTGCAGGGCATCGTGGCGGAGGACGGCGTCACTGTCGTGATCACACGGCCGTGGCTGAACCTGGCCTTCTTCGACCCCCGAGGCGTCGACGCCTTCACCTCGGCCGCGCCGGAGGTCGACACGTGGATCGTCGGCGGGCATTCGCTGGGCGGCGTTCGTGCCTGCCAGCTGGCGTCGGATGCCGAGGCGCTGCTGCTGTTCGCCTCGTACTGCGCGGCCGACCTCGCCGACACCGACCTCCCCGTGCTCAGCCTGGCCGGCAGCGAAGACGGCCTCTCGACGCCGGAGAAGATCGCCGATGCACGCCATCTGCTCCCCGCCGACGCCGAGCTCGTCGAGATCGACGGCGCGTCGCATGCCTCGTTCGGCGACTACGGCCCGCAACCGGGTGACGGTACACCGACGATCTCGGACGAGACGATGCACGCGACCGTCACCGACCTCACCGGACGGTTCTCCGACGATCTCGGCTGATCGGTCAGCCCAGCACCGCACCCAGCAGCGGATGCAGATGACGGGTGCCGAGCACGGTCGACGCCGAACGGGCGCCGGCTTCGAGCGCCGCGGGAACGCCGAGCCCTGACAGCCGCGCATCGAGGACTCCGGCGAGGAACGCGTCGCCGGCGCCGTTCGTGTCGTGGACATCGACCCCGATGGCTGCGACGCGATGCTCCCCGCCATCGGCATCCACGGCCACGGCGCCGTCCGCACCCAGTGTGCACACGGCGAGCGACGCACCGGCCGCGATGCGGGAGCGCAGGAAGGCCACCGGGTCATCGAGCTTGTCCGCATTGCAGAACACGGCATCCGCGACGTCCAGGAACGGGCGATGGAACTCGGCCTCGCCGTCGTAGTCGTGCACGTCGACCCAGATCGGGACGCCGGTCTCGGCGGCCATCGGCAGCAGACGCAGCGGCTCGGCCGCGAGGTCCAGGACGAGAGCGTCGGCATCCGCCATCGTCCGACGGATTCGATCGTCCTGCGCACCGTCCGAGGCCGCCGGCGTCGACAGGTAGAGCGAGACGCGCTCCCCCGCACGGGTCATGAGGTTCAGGTGCCGCTCGGTCTGCGCGCTCGTCCCCCAGAGCGTCGGCGCACCGGCATCCGACAGGGCGGAGCGCACCCGGCGGCCGTCCTCGTCATCCGCGCTCAGTGCGTACAGCAGCACGTCGCGGCCGAGGGCGGTGAGGCTCAGCGCCTTGCCCGCACTCGTGCCGCCCACGGTCTCCCACGAGTCCTCGGCGAACTGCATGTGCGGCACCGGCTCCGGCAGGTGATCGAGCACGACCAGACGGTTCCAGGATGCCGGGCCCGCGATGAACACGCTGGGGGACGTCATGGTCATCCGATCCGGGACACGAGCGCGTCGAGCCCCATTCCGTAGTCGATGCGGACCACCGGCAGCGCGAGCTTGTCGGTGCCGATCCGCACGACGCCGGGTTCGATCGTGCGCGCCATCTCGTAGCCCGCGAGCGCGACGCCCTGTTTCGCGGTGTCGTTGTGGTGCCCGAAGGGATAGGCGATGACCTCGCGCACACCCAGGATGTCGCCGGAGGTGTTGAGGTCGGCGGCGATCTCATCTGCCGACCAGTTCTCCATCCGGCCACGCCCGTTGTCGCCCGCCTGATGCATGTCGTGGGTGTGCGATCGGCGCAGCACGTACACGGACGGCGGTGGATCCTGTCGGTAAGCGGTCACCATGAAGGACGTCGTGAGCACCTGGTGGCGGTCGACGACGGGCACGGCGAGGTCGAACCAGGTCTGGTCGGCGTCGTCGTCGGTGATGATGACCGAGCGCGACGGCAGGAACAGCCTGCCGTCGATGAACGCGCTCAGTTCGTCCCAGGTCGGCATGTAGAACCCGGTCGTGGCGATGTGCTGCATGTGGGCGTCGAAGTCGCCGATGTAGGCGTAGTTCCCCCTCAGCCAGCCGTCCTCGCCTTCCGGCCTGGTCGTGAACTGGTGATACATGAGGATCGGGATGCCGGCGTCCTCCGCCGCATTCTCCTCCGGCGTCTTCCACGCTGCGAACAGCTCCCGCTGCTGCTCTGCGCATTCGACGACCCGCGAACCGTTGATCCGCGAGGCGACCTCGAAGACCTCGGCATCCTCGGCTGTGGCGTACCACCCGGCGAAGACTCTGCCGTCCTGAGCCGGGATGGGCAGGCCGGCGTAGAGGCCACCCTGCTGCTGCAGCATCGGCTCGATTTCGATGCCGTCGCCGGAGAACGTCACGGCGCACGCCAGTGGATCATCGGTCTCCGCGAGGAGCGCCTCCGACGGAGTGAGCGGAACCGGAGCCGGTGTGGCCGCGCGGCGCGGCGGCGCGGCCTCGGCCGTCGCCTGGGGCGTGAGCACGACGGCCGCCACTGCGACGACGGCGACGAGCGCGATGGCGCCGATCGTCAGGCCGAAGGCGAGTCGTCGGCGGCGGCGACGCCGAAAGCGCGCTGCGGCGCGAGAGGACGCGGCATCCATCGTCGGCGCGTCAGTCCCCGAAGCCTTCGGCGATCATCTCCACGAGCTCTTCGCGCTCCTCGACGGGGAGGAACGCTGCGGCCGCGGCATTGAACTGGAACGTCTCGAGGTCATCGAGGTCGTAACCGAAGGCATCCACGAGCAGCGACAGCTCCCGCGTGAGCGAGGTGCGGCTCATGGTGCGGTTGTCGACGTTCACCGTCACTGCGAAGCCGAGCTGATACAGCAGATCGAACGGATGATCGGCGATCTCTGTCCCCCATGCGGCGATCGCTCCGGTCTGGAGGTTCGACGACGGCGACAGCTCGAGCGGGATCTCACGGTCGCGCACCCAGCGCGCCAGGTCGCCGAACTGCACCTGCACCTCGTCGTCCTCCCGGTTGATGACCTGCAGGTCGGAGACGATCCGGACGCCGTGGCCGAGCCGCAGCGCGCGTCCGTCCAGCAGTGCCGAACGGATCGACGCGATGCCCGCGGCTTCTCCGGCGTGCACGGTCACGGGGAAGAAGTGCTCGGCGAGGTGCTCGAATGCCGCCCTGTGGTCCGAGGCGGGGAAGCCGTCCTCCGGACCGGCGAGGTCGAATCCGACGACGCCGCGACCACGGTGCGCCACGGCCAGTTCCGCGATCTCGCGGGTCCGATCGCTCTGCCGCATGGCCGTGATCAGCTGTCCGACACGGATGCTGCGACCGGCGCGGTCCGCGGCCTCCTCGCCCTCCTCGATGCCCTGCTGCACGGCCTCGACGGCCTGATCCAGCGAGAGGCCCCCGACCTGGTGCTGCTCCGGCGCCCAGCGCACCTCGCCGTAGATGACACCGTCATCGGCGAGATCCTCGACGAACTCGCGCGCGATGCGGGTCAGTGCGCCAGTGGTCTGCATGACCGCCGTCGTGAGCTCGAACGTCTTGAGGTACTCAACGAGAGAGCCGGAATCGCACTTCTTCGCGATCCAATCGCCGAGCAGTTCGGGGTTCTGCGCCGGCACATCGATGCCGGCGTCGTCGGCCAGTTCGAGGATGGTCTCCGGGCGCACGGCGCCGTCGAGATGGTCGTGCAGCGAGACCTTGGGCAGGCTGCGCAGCGAGACGCCCTGAAGCGTGGCGTCGCCGGTCGGCTGGATCGACATGGATGACCTCTCAGCAGTGCGGGTGGGGTGCGGCTCACAGCCTACGCGGTGATGCGCTCACGGACGAGCGGTCCGATCTCGGGGGCGTCGGAGCCGATCTCCCAGGCACCGTCGACCGCTTCGATCGCGCGCGCGAACCGCGCTTCGTCATCGGCCGAGAGCGTGAACAGCGGCTGACCAACCACCACGCGATCGCCCGGCTTGGCGTGCAGGTCGATGCCGGCGGCGTGGATGACGGGATCCTCCGCTCTGGCGCGCCCTGCGCCGAGACGCCACGCGGCGATGCCGAACGGCAGCGCGTCCATGCGCGTCACGATGCCATCGCTCCGGGCGGTGACGACGTGCGTCTCGCGCGCCGTCGGAAGCGGAGCATCCGGATCACCGTCCTGCGCGCGGATCATCGCCTTCCAGCTGTCCATCGCACGGCCGTCGTCGAGGGCGGCTTCGACGTCGGCATCCGGGATGCCGGCGAGATCGAGCATCTCGCGCGCCAGCGCCACCGTGAGCTCGCGGATATCGGCCGGGCCGCCGCCCGCGAGAACCTCGACGGATTCGCGGACCTCGTTGGCGTTGCCGATCGCGAAGCCGAGCGGCACGTTCATGTCCGTCAGCAGTGCGGTCGTCGCGACGCCCGAGTCGGTGCCGAGCGCGACCATGGTCCGCGCCAGCTCCCTGGCGCGATCGATGTCCTGCATGAACGCACCGGAGCCGAACTTCACGTCCAGCACGAGTGCGTCGGTGCCCTCCGCGATCTTCTTCGACATGATGCTGGACGCGATCAGCGGGATCGCCTCCACCGTGCCGGTGACGTCGCGCAGCGCGTACAGCTTCTTGTCCGCCGGTGCGAGGCCCGAACCGGCGGCGCAGATCACGGCGCCGACATCCGACTGCATCTGCGCGAACATCTCGTCGTTGCTCAGCGCCGCGCGCCACCCGGGAATCGACTCGAGCTTGTCGAGCGTGCCGCCGGTGTGGCCGAGACCTCGACCCGACAGCTGCGGCACGGCGACGCCGAACGCGGCGACCAGCGGCGCGAGCGGCAGCGTGATCTTGTCGCCGACGCCGCCCGTGGAGTGCTTGTCGACCGTGCGCTTGCCGAGGGCCGCGAAGCTCATCCGCTCCCCCGATGCGATCATCGCGTCGGTGAGGATGCGGATCTCGTCGCGCTCCATGCCGCGCTGGAACACGGCCATTGCGAACGACGCCATCTGCGCGTCGGAGACGTAGCCGCGGGTGTACGCGTCGACCATCCATCGCAGCGCGGGCTCCGGGACGACCCCGCCGTCGCGCTTGGCACGGATGACGTCGACGGCGTCGTGGGGCTCGACGGCGCTCATCGGGCGTCCTCCAGATCGCGCGGACCGAACGCATCAGGGAGCACCTCGTCGATCGTCCGGATCCCCGAGACGGTCTCCAGCAGCATCCCCGTCGTGGCGTGCTCGAACAGCAGCTGGCGGCAGCGACCGCACGGCATGATCGTCTGCCCCTCGCCGTTCACGCACACGAAGGCGACGAGTCGGCCACCGCCGGACATGTGCAGGTCGCCGACCAGGGCGCACTCCGCGCACAGCCCGACGCCGTACGAGGCGTTCTCGACGTTGCAGCCGGCGATGATCCGGCCGTCGTCGACGAGCGCTGCGGCGCCCACCCTGTATCGCGAGTAGGGCGCGTACGCCTTCGTCATCGCCTCGGTGGCGACCGAGCGCAGCTCGTCCCAGTCGATATCGGTCATCTCGTCCTCAGTTCTTGATGTACGGCTTGCCGCTGGCGGCAGGTGCGCGGATCTGTCCGGCGAATCCGGCCACCGCGAGCAGCGTGACCAGGTACGGCAGCATCAGCATGAACTCGCCGGGGATGGGCGTCTTCAGAATGGTCAGGAGGTTCTGCAGGTTGGTGACGAAGCCGAACAGCAGCGCGGCCAGCGTCGCGCGGATCGGATCCCAGCGGCCGAAGATCACGGCTGCGAGGGCGATGAAGCCGAGGCCGGCCGTCATCTCCTTACCGAACTGCGGCACCGAGACGAGCGTGAAGTACGCTCCGCCGATGCCGGCGATCGCGCCGGCGAGCAGCACGTTCCAGAACCGGGTCGGGTTCACCCGGATGCCCACGGTGTCTGCGGCCTTGGGGTGCTCGCCGACCGCACGCAGACGCAGGCCCCAGCGGGTGCGGTACAGGCCCCACGCGACGATCGCGACGGTCACGAACATCAGATACACGATCACCGTCTGGTTGAACAGCACGGGACCGATGATCGGGATGTCGCCCAGGATCGGGATCTTGATCCGTGAGAAGCGTGCCGCGGTGTTGAGCTCGGCCTCGTTCGGCGCCAGCAGCGCGCCGTACAGGAACCCGGTCAGGCCGGTGACGAGCACGTTCAGCACGACACCGACGATGACCTGCTCGACGAGGTACTTGATCGCGAAGACGGCGAGCACGCTCGCGACGAGCACGCCGCCGATCATCGCGCCGATGAGCCCGACGAACGGGTTGCCGGTGATGCTCGACAGCAGTGCGGCGGAGAAGGCTCCGAGCAGCAGCTGCCCCTCGATCGCGACGTTGACGACACCGGCGCGTTCGCCGATGACGCCGCCGAGTGCGCCGAACACCAGCGGCACCGACAGCGAGACCGCTCCGACGAGCAGGCTCGTGACGGGCACGAGACCGCCGGCAGCGGCCCACACGAGGAACGCGAACACGGCCACCACACCGAAGACGGAGATGAGCCACAGCGGCACGCTCCGGTAGTTCCACGCCTGCACGGCGGCGAGGGCGACCATCAGCACGAGCAGGACGATCAGCACCCAGCATGTGACAGTGGTCGGCAGCGGGACGTCGGGCATGTCGACGACCGAGGATCGATCGCCTAGGCGGAAGGTGCTCGTCCCTGTTCGGGGCACGAGCAGGAACAGCAGGGCGAGGAGCGCGGTCGCGACGGCCAGCACGATCGGAGTCTTCCAATGCCGCTCGCGCACGGTGGCGAGCTGCACGGTGCCGTCGGCGGCCTGGGTCTGCACGGAGGAGCTCATGCGGCCACCGCCTTCTTCGCGGCCTTGGCTCTCGCCTTGGCGGCCTTCTCGGCATCCGTCTTGGGCAGGAAGAAGACCGTTCGCAGCAGCGGAGGAGCCGCGATGAACAGCACGACGAGCGACTGCACGACGAGCACGATGTCGACAGGGATGTCCTGCGCCTGCATCGAGAACGATCCGGCCTTGAGCGCCCCGAACAGGATGCCGGCGGCGAACGTGCCCCAGGCGCGGCTGCGGCCGAGCAGCGCGACCGTGATCGCGTCGAAGCCGATGCCGGCGTCGATCGTCTCAGTGATGCCGGTGGTGACGGATCCCTGCAGCTGGTTCATGCCGGCGAGACCGGCGAGACCGCCGGCGAACAGCATCGCGTAGACGTAGATGCGCTGCACGTTGATGCCGGCGGCCCGTGCGGCATGCGGGTTCTCGCCGACCGCGCGCATGCGCATGCCGAGCGAAGAGCGCTCGATGAGCCACCAGACGAACAGGGTCGCCAGAATGACGATCACGAAGCCGAGGTCCAGCAGCGGGAACTGCGCTCCGAACAGCGGCGGGAACTGCGCGTTCTGCGGCGTCGGCGAACCGAGGGCCTGATTCGTCCCCGGTTTCTGGAGGAGCCCCGGCGTGCGGATCATCCACAGCAGCAGGTAGTACGCGATGTAGTTGAGCATGATCGTGAGGATCACCTCGTGCGCGCCCGTACGAGCCTTGATGAGGCCTGCGATGCCGCCCCACAGCGCGCCGCCCGCGATGCCGACGATCAGCATCGCCGGGATGTGCAGCCAGATCGGCAGATCCAGCTGGAACGTCAGGAGCCCGGCCAGCGCGACGCCGAAGAGCATCTGACCGCGGGCGCCGATGTTGAACAGGCCGACCCGGAACGCCAGCGCGACGCCGAGTCCCGCGGCGATCAGCGGAGCGGCGAACCCGAGCGTATTGGTCAGCGGCTTGATCTGCGCGGCGAAGCCGTTGCCCCGCGCGTTGAAGATCGCACCGCGCACGAGCGCCTCGTAGCCGTCGTACACCGACCCCCAGACGGCGACGAGCATGTCACCTGGTCGGGCGAAGAAGTACACGGACGTCTCTTGCACGTCCTTGTTCGTCAGGGCGATCAGGATGCCGCCGACGATCAGCGCGAGCACGATCGCGAGGATCGTCGTCACGGCGTTGCTGCGCAGCATCTCCTTGATGATGACGTTGCCGCGGGGAGGGTCGATCTCGGCCCTCTCGCTGCCGGGGATGCCGGAGCTCGGCGGGAGCTGCTCGGGAGGCAGCCCCTTGGTCGCGTCTCCCGCATCCGGTGTCGATCCGCTCACGCGGTCACCTCCGCATCGGCCACACCGGCCATCATGAGTCCCAACTTCTCGCGAGGCGTATCACCGGGGACGATCCCGATGATCGCGCCCCGATACATCACGGCGATCCGATCGGCGAGGGCGGCGACCTCGTCGAGCTCGGTGGAGACCACGAGCACCGGAACACCGGAATCGCGCGTCTCGATGATCCGCTTGTGGATGAATTCGATCGACCCGACGTCGACGCCGCGCGTGGGCTGCGCCGCCACGAGCAGCCGCAGCTCGCGGCTCATCTCGCGGGCGATGACGACCTTCTGCTGGTTGCCGCCGGAGAGCGTTCCGGCGGGGGTCTGCGGACCCTGGGCCCGGATATCGTACTCGGCGATGCGCGCGTGGGCGAACTCCTCGAGGGCTGCGCGCTTGAGCGTTCCCGCACTGCTGAAGGCCGGGTCGTCCGAGCGGTCCAGGACGAGGTTCTCCGCGACGGTGAAGTTCGCGACCAGTCCGTCCTCGGTGCGGTCCTCCGGGACGAATCCGACCCCGGCGTCGAGAATCGCGCGGACGCTCCTGCCGACGAGCTCCGCACCGTCCAGGGAGATGGAGCCCTCGACGCGCGCGGCCAGTCCGACCAGCGCCTCGACGAGTTCGGTCTGCCCGTTGCCCTGCACGCCGGCGATCGCCAGCACTTCGCCTGGCCGGACCGCGAAGTCGACGCCGTCGACCACGATCGCACCGGTCGGTGTCAGCACACGAAGGCCTCGCACCTCCAGACCGCCGTCGCCGAGCTTCGGAGTTTCCTTCTGCACGGTGAGCTCGACGGCTCGGCCGACCATCAGCGTGGCCAGCTCGGCGTTCGTCGCGGTCGGGGAGGCCTCGCCGACGATCTTCCCCAGGCGCACGATCGTGATGGTGTCCGCCACCTCGCGGACCTCGCGCAGCTTGTGCGTGATGAAGACGATCGCGGTGCCCTCATCGCGCAGCTGACGCATGATGCCCATGAGTTCGTCGGTCTCCTGCGGAGTCAGCACGGCCGTCGGTTCGTCGAACACCAGCACCTGCGCATCCCGGGAGAGCGCCTTGATGATCTCGACCCGCTGCTGCACGCCGACCGGGAGATCCCCGACGACGGCGTCGGGGTCGATGTCGAAACCGAAGCGCTCGGCGACCGCGCGCACGTGGGCACGTGCCGCGGCGATGTCGAGCACGCCGACTCCCTTGGTCTGCTCGTGCCCGAGCATGACGTTCTCGGCGACGGTGAAGACCGGGACGAGCATGAAGTGCTGGTGCACCATGCCGATGCCGGCCGCCATCGCGTCGCCGGGTCCGCGGAAGTGCTGCACGACGTCGTCGAGGAGAATGTCGCCCTCGTCGGCCTGATACAGGCCGTACAGCACGTTCATCAGCGTGGACTTGCCCGCGCCGTTCTCACCCAGCAGCGCGTGGATCTGACCCGGCTCGACCACCAGATCGATGTGGTCGTTCGCCACCAGGCTGCCGAATCGCTTGGTGATGCCGCGAAGTTCGAGCTTCATATCTGCACCTTATCCAGAAGATTTACAGAAGTGTCCGTTCACGGCGCGGGGCGAGCGGTCACCTGCGACCACTCGCCCCGCCCCGTGCTCACTCAGCTCACGGAGAGTTCTCGGACTCCACCGTGATGTCACCGGAGATGATCTGCTCCTGAAGCGTCGCGAGCTCGTCCGTCAGCCCTTCAGGCAGCTCGGCCTCGAAGTCGCCGAAGCCGGAGAGCTTCACGCCCTCGTTCTCGAGCGTGCCGACGTACGGCGCTGCGTCGAACTCGCCCTCGGCGGCCGCGATCGTCGCATCCTGGACCGCGACGTCGATCGCCTTCATGATCGAGACGAGGGTCAGATCCGCCACGCTCGAGTCGGCGACGGCCAGGTCGCTGTCGACGCCGATGAGCAGCGTGTCCTTGCCGCTGTCGCGGATGGCGGCGGCCGCGCTCTGGTAGACCGGGCCACCGACCGGGAGGATCACGTCGACGCCCTGGTCGAGCACGCCCTGCGCGGTCTGCTTGGCGGTGTCGTTCGCGTCGAATCCGCCCGTGAACGAACCCTTCTGCGTCGCGGCATCCCAGCCGAACACCTCGACGGCACCGGACTTGTCCTCGTTGTACTTCTCGACGCCGAGCTGGAATCCGTCCATGAACACGGCCACCGACGGGATCTGCATTCCGCCGAACGTGCCGACCTTGTTCACGCCGCTCTGCGCCGACCACGCGGCGGATGCGTACCCGCCGAGGTACGCGGCCTGAGCCGTGTCGAAGACGAGCGGCTTGATGTTCGGAGCATCCGTCTCGCCGTCGAAGTCGTTGTCGGCCCAGTCGTCGATGATCGCGTAGTTGATCTCAGGGTTCGCGAGTGCGGACTCGACCGTTGCCGCCGACAGCTTGAAGCCGACCGAGACGATGAACGAGCAGCCCTCCGAGACCGCGGTCTCGAGGTTCGGCGCGTAGTCGTTGTCGTTGGCCGACTCGAACTCGAGCGGCTCGATGCCGAGCTCTTCGGCCGCGGCATCCATACCCTCCTTCGCGGACTGGTTGAACGACTTGTCGTTCCAGCCGCCGGCGTCGGAGATCAGGCAGGGCAGGAAGTCGGAGTCGACCGGCCCCGCGCCTGCGCCTTCGCCGTCGGTCTCCTCTGGCGCCGCTCCACAACCTGCAAGCGACAGGGCGACGCCGGTCGCCACGAGCGCGGCGAGTGCGCGCTTTCGAGTGGAAATGGTCACGTAAGCCTCCACGACTACTGGCCCGCGCCGATCGCAGGGCCCCGAGGCTAAATTACCCAGTGTTACGCCGCACTGGAGCACCGGCGCGGTTAATGGTTACAAACTCGAAACAGAGCCGACCTCCGCCGGCTCAGAGGACGTCGCCGCGTCCGGTGAGCTTGAGCGACTCGACGACGCCCTTCACGCGCTGCGCGTGCTCGATCGTCGTCACCAGCAGAGCGTCAGGGGTGTCCACCACGACGATGTCCTGCACGCCGACGAGACTGATCACGCGCGAGGTCTGACTGACGAGGATTCCGGTCGCGGCATCGGACAGCACCCGTGCCTTCGGGCCGAGCACCGCGAGGTCGTTCTTGCGGCCGTTGGAGATGAGCTTGGTGAGCGAGGCGAAATCGCCCACGTCGTCCCAGTCGAAGTGCCCGGGGATCACGGCGAGGCGTCCCTTCTCGGCGGCCGGCTCCGCGACGGCGTAGTCGATGGCGATCTTCTTCAGACCGGGCCAGATGCGATCGACGGCCGGTCCTCGGAGTTCGCGGTCGTCCCAGGCCGCCGCGAGTTCGAGCAGTCCGGCGTGCAGCTGGGGTTCGTTCGCGGCCAGCTCGTCGAGCAGGACGCTCGCCTTGGCGATGAACATGCCCGCGTTCCACAGGAAGGAGCGATCCGCGTAGTACTCCTTCGCGGTCTCCAGGTCCGGCTTCTCGACGAATCGCTCGACGGTCGCGGCCTCCGGAGCGCCGTCGACGATGAGCTCGTCCCCCTTGCGGATGTACCCGAAGCCGACCGACGGCTCAGACGGCTGGATGCCGATGGTGCAGATGTATCCGGCCCGGGCGACCTCGACGGCCTGCAGGACGGCGAACTCGAAGGTGCGCGTGCCGCGGATGACGTGGTCGGCCGCGAAGGAGCCGATGATCACGTCGGGGTCGCGCCGGTGCAGGATCGCGGCCGCCAACCCGATCGCGGCGGCAGACTCGCGCGGCTCGGACTCCAGGAACACGTTCATGTCCGGGATTCCTGGCAGCTCCCCCTCGACGGCCGCCCTGTGGGCGCGTCCCGTGACGACCGCGATGCGATCCGCACCGGCGAGCGGCTCGAGCCGATCCCAGGTGTCGCGCAGCAACGAGTTGCCCGATCCGGTCAGGTCATGCAGGAACTTCGGGGCGTCGGCCCGGGAAAGGGGCCACAGGCGACTCCCGATGCCACCGGCCGGAATCACCGCGTAGAAGTCCTCGATCGGCTCCGTCATGTCCTCACCCTATCGCGGCGATAAATCTCGACATCGAGATACTTAGGTTCGCCTTCCTCGCTCGGCACGATCGAACGGGAATAGGATGGTGAGCGTTCGGGCGTGCCTGTGCGCGCTGCCGATACAGATCGATCAGGGAGGACGACCGTGTCCGCAAGCACTCGCTTGACACCGTCGATTTCGGAGACGACATCCAAGACCCCGCGCGGCACGCTCTACCGAGGGCGTGAAGGAATGTGGTCATGGGTGCTTCACCGCATCACGGGCGTCGCCATCTTCTTCTTCCTCCTGGTGCATGTGCTGGATACAGCACTCATCCGGGTGTCGCCGGAGGCGTACAACGCCGTGATCGGCACGTACAAGAACCCGATCATGGCACTCGGCGAGGTCGTCCTCGTCGCCGGCATCGTGTTCCACGCGCTCAACGGTCTGCGGATCATCCTGGTCGACCTGTGGTCCAGCGGCGCGCGCTACCAGCGACAGATGTTCTGGATCGTGATCGGTCTGTGGGCCGTGCTGATGGCCGGCTTCGTGCCGCGTCACCTCGCACTCGCGTTCGCCGGCTTCGGAGGGGGACACTGATGACCGCTCAGACCGCGTTCGCCGCATCCGGACGCCGCACCCGCCGCTTCAACCTCGAGAAGTGGGGCTGGATGTTCATGCGGATCTCCGGCGTCCTGCTGGTGATCCTCATCTTCGGCCACCTGTTCGTGAACCTCATGCTCGGTGAGGGCATCCACGCACTGGACTTCGCCTTCATCGCCGGAAAGTTCGCCGACCCGTGGTGGCAGTGGTGGGACGTCATCATGCTGTGGCTCGCCCTGATCCACGGCTCGAACGGCATGCGCACCATCGTCAACGACTACGTCACCCACCCGACCGCCCGCAAGGCGCTGGTCTGGGCACTCGGTCTGGCCGCCGGCCTGCTGATCGTCCTGGGCACGCTCGTCGTGTTCACGTTCGACCCGTGCCTGGGCGTCACAGAGTCCAGCACCCTGTGGGACATGTGTGTGGCCAACGGTTCAGTCGGGAACTGAGAAGAGAGTTAGAGAGTGACCACGCAGACTCACGATTCCGTCGTCCGCGACGGCGTGCACTACCACCAGTTCGATGTCGTCATCGTCGGCGCCGGAGGCGCCGGCATGCGCGCGGCCATCGAGGCGGGCCCCGGCGCGAAGACCGCCGTCATCTCGAAGCTGTATCCGACGCGTTCGCACACCGGTGCCGCCCAGGGCGGCATGGCCGCGGCCCTCGCGAACGTCGAAGAGGACAACTGGGAGTGGCACACGTTCGACACGGTCAAGGGCGGCGACTACCTCGTCGACCAGGATGCCGCAGAGATCCTCGCCAAGGAGGCCATCGACGCCGTCATCGACCTCGAGAACATGGGTCTGCCGTTCAACCGCACCCCAGAGGGCAAGATCGACCAGCGCCGCTTCGGCGGGCACACCGCCGAGCACGGCAAGACGCCGGTGCGCCGCGCCTGCTACGCCGCCGACCGCACGGGTCACATGATCCTGCAGACGCTGTTCCAGAACTGCGTCAAGCTCGGCATCAACTTCTTCAACGAGTTCTACGTCCTCGACCTCATCACGGTGAAGGACGAGGCCGGCGCAACCCTGGTCGCCGGCGTCGTGGCGTACGACCTCGCCACGGGTGAGCTGCACGTCTTCCAGTCGAAGGCCGTGATCTTCGCGACCGGCGGCTTCGGCAAGATCTTCAAGACCACCTCGAATGCGCACACCCTCACGGGCGACGGCGTCGGCATCATCTGGCGCAAGAACCTGCCGCTGGAGGACATGGAGTTCTTCCAGTTCCACCCCACCGGCCTGGCCGGTCTCGGCATCCTGCTCACCGAGGGTGCCCGCGGTGAGGGTGCGATCCTGCGCAACGCCTCCGGAGAGCGCTTCATGGAGCGCTACGCCCCCACCATCAAGGACCTCGCGCCGCGCGACATCGTCGCCCGCTCCATGGTCCAGGAGGTCCTGGACGGACGCGGCGCCGGCCCGAACAAGGACTACGTGCTGCTGGACTGCACGCACCTGGGCGCGGAGATCCTCGAGACCAAGCTCCCCGACATCACCGAGTTCGCCCGCACCTACCTGGGCATCGACCCTGTGGTCGAGCCCGTGCCCGTGATGCCGACGGCGCACTACGCGATGGGCGGCATCCCGACCAACAACGACGCCGAGGTGCTCAGCGACAACACGACCGTCGTCCCCGGCCTCTACGCCGCCGGCGAATGCGCCTGCGTCTCCGTGCACGGTTCGAACCGACTCGGCACGAACTCGCTGCTCGACATCAACGTGTTCGGCAAGCGCGCCGGCCGCAACGCCGTCGAGTACGCCAGGACGGCCGAGTTCGTTCCGCTGCCCGAGAACCCGGCCGCGTTCGTGTCTGGCATGATCGAGGGCCTGCGGAACAACCAGGGCACCGAGCGCATCGCCGTGCTGCGCAAGACGCTGCAGGACGAGATGGACAAGGGCGCACAGGTCTTCCGCACGCACGAGTCCCTCGAGCACGTCCTCGGCGTGATCGCTGAGCTGCGCGAGCGCTACCGCAACGTGCACGTCGATGACAAGGGCCGTCGTTTCAACACCGATCTGCTCGAGGCCGTCGAGCTCGGCTTCCTGCTCGACCTCGCCGAGGTCGTCGTGTACGCCGCCCAGCACCGCGAGGAGAGCCGCGGCGGACACATGCGCGACGACTTCCCCAAGCGCGACGACGAGAACTGGATGAAGCACACCATGGCGTATCTCACCGGCGATCCGCATTCGTCGACGCCCGCCGATCACATCAGACTCGACTCGAAGCCGGTCGTCCAGACCCGCTACCAGCCGATGGAGAGGAAGTACTGAGATGTCCACCGCCGTCGCAGAGGCGCCTGCCGCCGAATCAGCGGACTCGGAAGTCCAGTCCTTCCTGGTCACGTTCATCATCCGTCGCTTCGACCCGGAGAACGACGCAGAGCCGCACTGGGTCGACTACGACGTGGAGCTGTACTCCACCGACCGCGTCCTCGATGCGCTGCACAAGATCAAGTGGGAGGTCGACGGCTCGCTGAGCTTCCGTCGGTCCTGCGCCCACGGCATCTGCGGATCCGACGCCATGCGCATCAACGGCCGCAACCGCCTGGCCTGCAAGACGCTGATCAAGGACCTGGACATCTCCAAGCCGATCTACGTCGAGGCCATCAAGGGCCTTCCGCTCGAGAAGGACCTCATCGTCGACATGGAGCCGTTCTTCGCCTCGTACCGCGAAGTGCAGCCGTTCCTCGTTGCCAGCTCGACCCCCGAGAAGGGCAAGGAGCGCACGCAGTCCATCGCCGACCGCGCCATCTTCGATGACACCACCAAGTGCATCCTGTGCGCGGCGTGCACGTCCTCGTGCCCGGTGTTCTGGACCGACGGGCAGTACTTCGGCCCGGCCGCGATCGTGAACGCGCACCGCTTCATCTTCGACTCGCGCGACGACAACGCAGGCGTCCGCCTCGACATCCTCAACGACAAGGAAGGCGTGTGGCGCTGCCGCACGACCTTCAACTGCTCGGAGGCGTGCCCCCGCGGTATCGAGGTGACCAAGGCGATCGCCGAGGTCAAGCAGGCGGTCCTGCGCGGCCGTCCGTGACCCTTCGCTAACCTGACAGGGTGAGCCGCCTCGAGAGCACGCCGACGCCGTCGGGCGACGCGCGCGCTCAGCGGGGAGCCGCCGAGGTCGCAGCCCGCGAGGAAGAGCATCTCCGTGCGCGCTGGGAGCAGACGCAGGAGAATCTGCGCGAGCGCTTCGAGGAGCCCATCTCCCGCGCCACCGCGCTCACGCAGCGCACGCTCGAGTGGTTCCCGGTCCGCGTATGGCGGCACTTCCTCCAGCACGAGGGCTTCCTCCTCGCGGCCGGCGTCAGCTATCAGGCGCTGTTCGCCGCCTTCGCCGCCGTCTACGTCGTGTTCGCCATCGCCGGGCTCTGGCTGGGCGGCAGCACGGAAGCCATCGACGGCCTGATCAGCGTCATCAACAATTACGTGCCAGGGCTCATCGTCGAAGGAGGCGTGATCACCCCGGAGCAGGTGCAGGACATCGTGACGACCAGCACGGGGACCACGCTCACCGTCACGGGCGCGATCGCCCTCGGAACGCTGATCTGGACGGCCGTCGGGGCGATCTCGTTCGCCCGCCGTGCGGTGCGCGGAGTCTTCGGCATTCCGCCGGATCGGCGGAACTACTTCATTCTCAAGGGCTTGGATTTCGTCGCAGCGATCGTCTTCGGTGCGGGGCTCGTGCTCGGGACGGTGCTCGGCACACTCGGAACGTGGGCGTTGGAGCTCGGATTCCGGCTGATCGGGCTGAGCGAGGCGACCGCGATCTCGTCATTCACGGTCCGTCTGGTCACGATCGGCATCCTGTACGTCGTCAACATCGTGCTGCTGGCCGGACTGTTCCGTTTCCTCACCGGCACTCAGCTCACCTGGCGACGCATCATGCCCGGAGCCTTCCTCGGCGCTGCTGCCGCGACGGTCCTGCAGCTCGGTTTCGGTCTGTTCCTCGGCTACACGCCCTCGAACCCGTTGCTGGCGACGTTCGCGGTGTTCATCGTGCTCCTGCTGTGGTTCCGCCTTCTCGGGATCGTGCTCCTCGTCGCGGCATCCTGGATCGCCGTCGGTGCCGAGGACCACCACATCGCGCTGCTGCCGCAATCCGAGGCCGAGCGACTGGCGGCTGAGCACAGGGCCCTGCTGATCGCCGCGCAGGTGCGACTGCGTACGGCGCAGGAGGCACGCGCCGCCGCCCCCTGGTATCGGATCTGGGCGGCGGACCGTGCCGTCCGTGAGGCGCAGGACGAACTGGAGCAGGTCGAGGCCGCCGCTCCTCCCCCGCTGCCGTCGAAACGCGTGCGCACGGCGACGAAGACGACCGCCGTCGATGGCGATGTCGGTGGGTCGCAATAGGCTGAGGACATGCCTCATCTGCGTATCGCCACGGTCAACGTCAACGGAATCAGGGCGGCCGCCCGCAACGGAATGAGCACCTGGTTGGATGCCGCGGACATCGACATCCTGACTCTGCAGGAGGTCCGCGGTCAGGACGAGCATCTCGAGGCCGCACTGCCTGGCTGGTCGATCATCCACGACGAAGCGACGGCCAAGGGTCGCGCGGGTGTCGCGATCGCGAGCCGCACCCCCGCCCTGGCCACCCGCACCGCCTTCGGCCCAGATGACTTCGACTCGAAGGGGCGGTGGATCGAGGGTGATTTCCTGCTCGGCGACCAGCCGCTGACCGTCGTGAGCGCCTACGTGCACTCCGGCGAGACCGACACGCCCAAGCAGGACGAGAAGTGGCGCTTCCTGGATGCCTTCGGCACCCGTCTGGGCGAGTTGGGCGCTGACGGCACGCTCGCGCTCGTCACCGGCGACCTCAACGTCGGGCACCGCGAGCTCGACATCAAGAACTGGCGCGGCAATCGCAAGAAAGCCGGGTTCCTGCCGCGCGAACGGGCGTACTTCGACCGGTTCCTCGGCGAAGCCGGCGCCGAGCTGGCGGCCGCCGACGGCACGACCGTCACCGGCATGGGCTGGATCGACGTCGGTCGCCGCTTCCACGGCGAGGTCGATGGTCCCTACACCTGGTGGTCGATGCGCGGAAAGGCGTTCGACAACGACTCCGGTTGGCGGATCGACTATCACCTGGCCAGCCCTACCCTGGCGGAGCGCGTCGAGTCGTACCACGTGGCGCGCGCGGCATCCTATGACCAGCGCTGGAGCGACCATGCGCCCGTCGTGGTGGATTACCGCTACTGACGCGCCTTCTCGGGTTTTCCCGAAACGACGGGCGGGTTCTCCCTGTGTCCGACAGGGGCGCCGGCAACCAGAATCGATCGGGTGAACATCCGATATCTCTGGCGCACCTGGCTCGCCTGTCTCATCGCCTGTCTGCCGATCCTCGTCCTGCTGCTCATGCCGCAGCTGATGCGCAGCAGGGCCGGGGGCACTTCGTCACTGATGATCGGCGTCGGGCTGCTGCTCGTCCTGCTGGTGGCGGCGTTCGTGTGTGCTCCCCTGATGTCTGCGTGGCTCGCCCCCGCCCCGGGATGGCAGCCCCGCAGCGCGCTCCGGGCCGCGGGCGCGCTCTGGCGAGGACGCACCGGTCAGGCGGCGCTCGCGCTGCTCGCGGGTATCGGCATCTACACGGTCGGCCAGGTCGCCGGCTATGCGCTCGCCCAAGCGGTGCCCTACGTCCACGACAACCCGGCATTCGCCGCCGATCCGAGGCTGTCGCCCTGGATCATCGACTATCCGGCGTTCGCACTCCAGGCGGTCGTCCTGTACACGCTGACGACGCTGGCCGTTGCCGTCTACGCGTGGCGGATGCGTTCGCTGAGCGTGCAGGGCGCCGCAGCGGGCACGGCCTGAGCGGCACGCGTCCGCCCTACGCGGTCAGCAGAGCCGCGAAGAGCCCGACGGCGACGACCAGGAAGGCCGCCGAGCACACCATGCCGGCGGTCACCCGTCGTCCGCGAGGGAAGATCAGCGGCACGGTCAACGTGAGAGGGATCGCGAGGCCGATCGCGAAGAGCGATCCGAAGATCAGCACGTAGCCGTGCATGTCGCCGTCCGACCATCCGAAGCGGCTGCTCAGCGCCATCCATGCGAAAAGCGCGAACGGCACACCGAACAGGACGGTGAGGACGATGCCGACGATCTGCGCCGCTCTGCTGGTCGGTTCGGTCCTCTCGGTCATCCCCCGATGCTGTCAGCAACGTCGAGCCACCTCCACCGTCGCCCTAGGATTGATACCGTGACGAAACCTCGCCTGTACTCCGGAATGCAGCCCTCAGCCGACTCCCTCCAGATCGGCAACTACATCGGGGCGCTGCTGCAGTGGCGAGACTTGCAGAACTCCTATGACGCGTTCTTCTCGGTCGTCGACCTGCACGCGCTGACCGTCGCTCAGAATCCGAAGGAGCTTCGCGAGAAGACGCGCCGCACGGCCGCGCAGTACATCGCGGCCGGTATCGAGCCGTCGCAGTCGACCCTGTACGTGCAGTCGCACGTGCGCGCGCATGCCGAACTGGCCTGGATCCTCTCCACGATCACCGGCTTCGGCGAAGCCGGCCGGATGACGCAGTTCAAGGACAAGTCCGCACGGTACGGTGCCGACGCGACATCGGTCGGGCTGTTCACGTATCCGGTGCTGATGGCCGCGGACATCCTGCTGTACCAGACCGATGTCGTACCGGTCGGCGACGATCAGAAGCAGCACGTCGAACTCACGCGCGATCTCGCGGAGCGCTTCAACTCGCGCTTCGGCGAAGCCTTCGTCGTACCGGTGCCGGTGATCCAGAAGGACACGGCGCGCATCTACGACCTGCAGAATCCGACGTCGAAGATGTCGAAGTCCGCGGAGAGCGACGCCGGTGTGCTGTGGCTGCTGGATGACCCGGCGAAGACGGCGAAGAAGATCATGCGCGCCGTCACGGATGCCGACGGCAGCGTGCGCTTCGACCGGGAGAAAAAGCCCGGCGTCTCGAATCTGCTCACGATCTACGCGGCCCTCACCGGTCGACAGGTCGCCGCCATCGAGGACGAGTACGCCGGTCGCGGCTACGGGGACTTCAAGAAGGGTCTCGCCGAGGTCGTGGTCAACGAGTTCGAGCCGGTGCGCACCCGCGCCGTCGAACTGCTCGACGACCCGGCAGAGCTCGACCGCATCCTGGCCGTGAACGCGGCCAAGGCGGATGCTGTCGCGGACGCGACCCTCGCGGACGTCTACGACAAGACCGGGTTGCTGCGCCGGGTCTGAGCTCTTGAGTCGGCGGTCCGACCGCCGCGGACGGGCGGGGCGAGAACGTAGGATGGGTGGCGTGACCGACCCGCAGCAGTCCGACGGCTTCCGCCCGCCCGCTCCCCCGCCTGTTCCTCCCGCGCCCCCGGCATCCGGCTCGAACGCGCCCCAGGCTCCGAACGGCTTCCCGGCGCCCGGCGGATACCCGGCGCCCGGCTATCCGGCCCCGGGTGGCGCTGCACCCGCCTATCAGGCTCCGGTCGGCGCCTATCAGGCCCCGATCGGCGGCTACCAGGTCGCCGCCGGCCCCTACTCGGCACCCGCCGCGCCGGAGACGTCCGCTCGCACCACCGGTGTGCTGGCGCTGATCCTGTCGCTCGCCGCGGCCATCGTCGTGCCGATCATCGGCGCCACGGCCGCGTTCGCCGTCGGGAGCATCATCCCGAACGCCGTCGACGACGTCACCTCCACCGAACTGGACTCGCTGGCGTTCCTCGCGCCCGCACGGGACCAGGTGCTGTGGGCCGAGATCTCGTTCTGGGCCGGAACCGTGCTGGGCATCGCCGCGTTCGTGCTCGGCATCGTCGCGATCGTCAAGCGCCGCGGCCGTGGTCAGGGCATCGCAGGGCTCATCATCGCCGTGCTGGGCCCCGTGGTGTTCTTCACCGCCGTCTTCATCGCACTGACCGTCGGCGCGGCGGTCGGTGCTGCCCAGCTGACGTAGGTCGATCAGCGCGGCCCGGTTCAGCGCGGGGCGTGGTGCTTCTGCTGCGCGGCGAGCAGACCGTCGGCGACGAGCGTCTCGACGGCATCCGCGGCATCCGAGATCAGGATCGGAAGCGTCTTGCGCTCCTCACCACCGAAGGGCGCGAGCACCCAGTCCGCGGCATCCTGTCGCCCCGGCGGACGCCCGATCCCGACGCGCACACGCGGGAAATCGGCCGTCGTCAGCGCGCTGGCGACGTCGCGGACGCCGTTGTGCCCGCCGTGTCCACCGCCGATCTTGAGCTTGATCGAATCGAACGGGATGTCCAGTTCGTCGTGCACGACGACGACCCTCTCGGCCGGCACCGAGTAGAAGCGCGCGAGCGCCGCGACCGGGGTGCCGGACACGTTCATGAACGTGTTCGGCTTGGCCAGCACCAGCTTGTCGCCCCCGGGGCGGAGCCAGGTCTCCACGACCCTGGCGCCGGCCTTGTGCACCCGGAACGTCTCGCTCCGGCGTGCCGCGAGCTCATCGACGACCATCTGGCCGATGTTGTGCCGCGTGGTCTCATAACGGGGACCGGGATTGCCCAGTCCCACGATCAGCCACGTGTGCGCCACGTCGGCCTCCTCTCGGACATCGTCAGGATATGACAGAGGGGACACGATCTCTCGTGTCCCCTCTGTCGAAGTGGTGCAGTGCGGAGGATTACTCCGCAGCGGCCTCTTCCGTGGCCTCAGCGGTGGCCTCGGCCGCCGTCTCGCTCTCCTCGGCGGCCTCAGCGGCGGCCGGGACGGAGATCGCGACGATGAGCAGCTCGGGGTCCGCGAGAAGCGTCGAGCCCTTGGGCAGCTTGACGTCGGCGGCGGTGACGTGCGCGCCTTCTTCGAGGCCCTCGACCGAGACCTCGAAGTGCTGCGGGATGTGCGTCGCCTCGGCCTCGACGGCGAGCGTCGTGTTCTCGAGGTTGACGATCGTGCCGGCAGCCGACTCGCCCGTGACGACGAGCGGGACGTCGACCTGGATCTTCTCGCCCTTCTTCACGACCAGGAGGTCGATGTGCTCGATGATCTGGTGCACGGGGTCCTTCTGGACGTCCTTGACCAGCGCGAGGTGGTTCTTGCCGTCGATGTCGAGCTCGAGCAGCGCGTTGGCGCGGCGGATGATCAGCGCGACCTGGTGCCCGGGCAGTGCGACGTGCACCGGGTCGGTGCCGTGGCCGTACAGCACGGCGGGGATCTTTCCTGCAGCGCGCAGGCGGCGGGCGAAGCCCTTGCCGAAGCTGTCGCGCAGCTCGGCGGTGACCTTGGTGTCGTCAGACATTGGTTCTCCTTCGGGGCACACGGCGAAGGCCGCGTGGTGGTCTTGAGTTCGGCTTCTCGAGCACAGACGCGAGGAAATCAGCCACGAGGACAGCTTCGCCGCGTCGATTACGGATGCCGCGCACACGAAGCATCCCTCGCCGAGGAACCTCTCAATCGTACCCGATGCACCGGTAGGCTGAAGACACTCGACTTTTCCGTCCCGAACCCTCACGAACCTGGAGTCCTGCAATGCTCGACGGCGCCTTCCTCTCCCACGCGATCGCCTGGCTCATCGGAGCCATGGCCGTCTGCGCCGGTGTGTTCACGATCGGCGCCCTGTTCTCGATGGGACGCTCCGGCTACCGCAAGGACTGAGCCTCACACGGTAACGCGGGCGTTGTGCGCGACCGCGTCCGAGTAATCTGAAGACGTCCGGATCTGCGCTCACCGGCGCCCGGACGGTCCCCCTCACGGAAGGTGCATCAATGTCCTCTGCCGGTCAGGCAAACATCGGAGTCGTCGGACTCGCCGTCATGGGTTCGAACCTCGCCCGCAACCTCGCCAGCCGCGAGGGCAACACGGTGGCGATCTTCAACCGCAGCTACGAGAAGACGCAGGGTGTCCTCGACGCCCACCCCGAGGCGGGCTTCGTCCCCGCGAAGACCTACCAGGAGTTCGCGGACTCGCTGCAGAAGCCGCGCACCGCGATCATCATGGTCAAGGCCGGCGGCCCGACCGATGCCGTGATCGACGCACTCGTCGAGGTGTTCGAGCCGGGCGACATCATCGTCGACGGCGGGAACGCCTACTTCCCCGACACCATCCGCCGCGAGAAGGCCGTGCGCGAGACCGGCATCAACTTCGTCGGCGCCGGCATCTCGGGCGGCGAGGAGGGTGCACTGCTCGGCCCGTCGATCATGCCCGGCGGCTCTGACGAGTCCTGGGTGACGCTCGGCCCGATCCTGAAGTCCATCGCGGCGGTCGCCGAAGGCGAGCCTTGCGTCACGCACATCGGTCACGACGGTGCGGGCCACTTCGTCAAGATGGTGCACAACGGCATCGAGTACGCCGACATGCAGCTGATCGCCGAGGCCTACGACCTGATCCGCCGCGGTACGGGCAAGACCCCGGCCGAGATCGCCGAGATCTTCGCCGAGTGGAACAAGGGCGAGCTGGAGTCGTACCTGATCGAGATCACCGCCGAGGTGCTGCGTCAGGTGGATGCCGAGACCGGCAAGCCGCTCGTCGACGTCATCCTCGACCAGGCGGGCGCCAAGGGCACCGGCGCGTGGACCGTGCAGACCGCGCTCTCGCTCGGCGTTCCGGTCTCGGGCATCGCGGAAGCCACCTTCGCGCGTTCGCTCTCGAGCCACCCCGAGCAGCGCGCCGTCGCCGGCGCCCTCCCCGGCCCTGAGGAGTCGTTCTCGGTCCAGGACCAGGCCGCGTTCATCGAGGACGTCCGTCTCGCGCTGTACGCGTCGAAGATCGTCGCGTATTCGCAGGGCTTCGACGAGATCCGCGCCGGTGCAGCCGAGTACGACTGGTCGATCGATCTGGGTGCGGTGTCGAAGATCTGGCGCGGCGGGTGCATCATCCGCGCACAGTTCCTCAACCGCATCGCTGACGCGTACGCAGTGGACGCCGAGCTGCCGGTGCTGATGACCGCTCCGTACTTCTCCGAGGCGCTCACGCGCGCACAGGCCGCGTGGCGTCGCGTCGTCGTGACCGCCGCGCAGGCCGGCATCCCGGCTCCGGCGTTCTCGTCGTCGCTGTCGTACTACGACGGCCTCCGCGCCGATCGCCTCCCCGCCGCGCTCGTCCAGGGCCAGCGCGACTTCTTCGGTGCGCACACCTACAAGCGCATCGACAAAGAAGGCACGTTCCACACGCTGTGGTCCGGAGACCGCACCGAGATCGAGGCCGAAGACACGCACTGACACCTCAGGCACGTGAGAAGGACCGGGAGCCGCGGGCTCCCGGTCCTTCTGCATTCACGGCGCGATGTTGTGATTGCGCCGGAACTGGTTCTCGGGATCCCAGACCCGCTTCACCTCGGCGAGACGGGCGTGCGCTGCGCTCGTGAACATCCCCGGCACGGCTGCCGGCCGCTCGGTCGGAGCGAAGTTGCCGTACTCGGCGAGACGGCCCCGCTCGATCTGCTCCCAGTCGGCGAGGATCGAAGCGCGCGCATCGTCGTCGACCAGGCCGGGGATGTCGAACGCTCCGGCCATCACGAACCAGGTCGCCTCACGAGAGGGGAACGCGGTCGACTCCTGTTCGACGTCTCCGAATGCTCCCCCGAGGGATCGCAGGAACACCACGGATGCGGGATACGCGGCGCGGAACGCCACCAGGCGATCGATGAGGTCGTCGTCGAGCTGCGCGAACAGGCCGTTGCCGCCGATGAACCCTGGCGGCAGCTGTACTTCACCCTCGGGCGGCGTCGGCGGCTCCATGAGGATGTCGCGGTACGCCGGGGTCGTGATCTCGGTGGAGACGCCGTCGATCTCGGTGATCGGCGCCAGCACTTCTCGAAGCCGATCCGCGTCAGTGCCCGCCCAGACGGTGCTGAGACGTGCTCCGGCCGGCGCGCTCGGGTCCATCGGCGGGACGTCCATGAAGGTGACGGTCAGCTCACGAGGAGCGTCGCGCATCAGCTCGCTCGTGGCGCGCAGGACGGCAGCTGAGTCAGCGGCGATGGCGCTCTCGGAGTAGACGATTCCCTCCAGCGGATGCGCAACGAAATCGAAGCGGGTGACGATCCCGAAATTGCCACCGCCGCCACGCAGCGCCCAGAACAGGTCGGCGTTCTCGGTCGCAGACGCCTCGACGACCTCACCGGTCGCCGTGACGACCTGGGCGCCGACGAGCTGGTCGACGGCGAGACCCCAGGAGCGGACCATCCAGCCGATGCCGCCGCCGAGGGTCAGCCCGCCGACGCCGACGGTCGCAGTGTCGCCTGAGCTGATGGCGAGGCCATGCGGGGCGATCGCTGCGGCGACGTCGCCCCACACGGCTCCGCCGCTGACGTGGACGGCCGTTCCTTCGATGGTGATGTCGGAGAGCTCGGAGAGCTCGATGCGCAGCCCTGGGGATGCACCGTGCGACCAAGGACCGTGCCCGCCGGCGACGACGGTGACGGGGAGCGATTCGTGGTGTGCGCGTCGCACGGCTGCGACGACTTCTTCAACGGTGGTGGGGCGGATGATGACGGATTCGGTCATGCCACAACGCTAGACCCGGCCACGGACATGCGGGGCGTGCGATTCAGATGAACATGACGCGTGCGATCGTTGCGCCGGACCACGCGGTGCTCACCACTCCGCCACGGACCCGTCAGGGTGACGCCACACCGGATTCTGCCACCGCTCCCATCGTGCCGCGGCATCCCTGACGGCACCCTCATCGATCTCGATCCCGAGCCCTGCCCCTGTGAGCCGCTCGAAGTGACCATCCACGAATCGCAGCGGCTCGGTGTCGGCGACGTAGTCGAGCACCTCGGCGCCCGCGTTGTAGTGGATGCCGATCGACTGCTCCTGGATGAGATGGTTCGGCGTGGCGAAGCCGACCTGCAGGCACGCGGCCAGTGCGAGGGGCCCGAGCGGACAGTGCGGCGCGATGACGGCATCGAAGGTCTCGGCGAGCGCTGCGATCCGGCGCACCTCCGAGATCCCACCGGCATGCGACACATCCGGCTGCAGGATCGCTGTGCCGGCCTGCAGCACGGGCAGGAACTCCTGCCGGCTGTACAGTCGCTCCCCCGTGGCGATCGGGATCGTCGTGGCGTCCACCATGCGACCGATCATGTGCGAGTTCTCGGGGACCACCGGCTCCTCGATGAAGAACGGATGCAGCGGCTCCAGCAGCGGTGCGAGCCGACGCGCCGTGGCCAGCGTGAAGCGACCGTGGAGATCGACCGCGACATCCCGATCAGGGCCGAGCACCTCACGGGCGCTGGCGACGCGGGAGACGACGCCGTCGAGCTCGGCGACCGAGCCGTTGCGGCTCATGCGCCCCGACGCGTTCATCTTCACTGCGGTCAGACCGACGGCGAGCTGCGCGGCGATGTGATCGGCCACCTCGGACGGATCGTCACCGCCCACCCAGCCGTAGGCCCGGATGCGCTCGCGCACCGCGCCTCCGAGCAGGTCATGCACCGGCACACCCAGGCGCTTGCCCTTCAGATCCCACAGCGCCTGGTCGACGCCGGCGACCGCACTCGCCAGTACGGCTCCGCCACGGTAGAACTGCCCCTTGGACAGCACCTGCCAGTGCTCCTCGATGAGACCGGCATCCTTTCCGAGGAGGTAGTCGGCGAACTGGTCGACAGCGGCGCGCACGACATCCGCATACCCCTCCAGCGATGCCTCGCCCCAGCCCACCAGACCGTCCGTCGTCTCGATACGGACGAACAGCCAGCGGGGCGCCACGGGGAACGCCTCGACCCTGTCGATGACGTCGTTCATGATGCGATCTCCTGCGCCGCGCCGCCGTCGTGCTGCTGCTGCTTCGTCACCCTCGACGTTCCTCTCGTTGCCCTCTCCGAAGAATAACCGGATGGCACACCACGATTCACAGCCAGCCCATAACGCTCTCCATAGAAATCTCATAGGAGACTCCGCAGAATGGGGTCATGACCACCGATCTGCCCGAACTCCGTCGCCCGGACGGCTCCCCCCTTCGCATCCTCGCCGTCGACGACGAGCAGATGCTCACCGACCTGCTCGCGATGGCCCTGCGCATGGAGGGCTGGGAGGTGCGCACCGCGTCATCCGGTCTCGAGGCGCTCCAGGTCGCCCGCGAATTCGAGCCGGACGCCCTCGTGCTCGACATCATGATGCCCGACCTCGACGGCATGGCCGTCCTCAAGCGGCTGCGCGAGTCGGGCAACTTCGTGCCCGTCCTGTTCCTGACGGCGAAGGATGCCGTGGGCGACCGCATCGCCGGCCTCACCGCCGGCGGCGACGACTACGTCACGAAGCCCTTCAGCCTGGAGGAGATCATCGCTCGCCTGCGCGCGATCATCCGCCGAACCGGACACGCCACCACCGATGACTCCCAGTCGATCCTGCGCGTCGCCGACCTCACGCTCAACGAGGACAGCCACGAAGTCGCCCGAGCCGGCGACGAGATCGAGCTCACCGCGACCGAGTTCGAACTGCTGCGCTATCTGATGCGCAACGAACGGCGCGTCCTGTCCAAGGCCCAGATCCTCGATCGGGTGTGGAGCTACGACTTCGGCGGCAAGTCCTCCGTGGTCGAGCTGTACATCTCGTATCTGCGCAAGAAGATCGACGCCGGCCGCACACCGCTGCTGCACACCGTCCGCGGCGTCGGCTACATGATCAAGGCTCCGCAGTGAGCTCGACGAGCCCGGCGCGGCCGCCCCTGAGCCTGCAGACCCGGCTGATGGCGGCCGTGATCGGGTTCGTCTCCCTCATCCTCATCATCGTCGCGGTCATCACCAGCGCTACGTTGGGACGCACCCTGGAGGAGCAACTCGACGAGAAAGTTCGTGCGGCGTCGTCGCAGCAGGTGTTCGTCCTCAGCCAGCAGCCGATCCCGCAGCAGTTGCTCAGCCAGACTCTGACAGCCGCGAGCGTACTGAAAGAACTGCCGACACAGAATGCCCGCACTCTGCTCGCGATCGGCGGAGAAGGCTTGACCGCGAGCGGCGCTGTCGCCGACGAGGATGGCGTCGTCGAGCTCACCGACGCGCAACTGCAGGAGATCGACGAGCACATCAGCGATGGCCCCGTTTTCACGGTGACGATCTCCGAACTCGGCTCCTACCGCCTGACGGCGCAACAGACCAACCACGGCATCACGGTCGTCACCGGCCTCCCCCGCGACGAGATCCAGAACACGCTCGCGCGCCTGTTCACCGTCATCGCGCTGGCCACGCTCGGCGGTCTCATCCTCCTCGCGCTCACAACGGCGATCACGATCCGCGTCGGCCTGCGCCCGCTTCGTGCGGTCGCCGCCACGGCGACCCGCGTCGCGAACCAGCCGCTCGATCGCGGTGAGGTCTCGATCACCGAGCGCGTGCCAGCGGCAGAGGCCGATCCGAGGACCGAGACCGGACTCGTCGGCGCCGCCCTGAACACACTGCTCGACCACGTCGACAGCTCTCTGTCCGCCCGCCAGCAGAACGAGGAGCGCATGCGGCGCTTCGTCGCGGACGCGAGCCACGAGCTGCGCACTCCGCTCGCCTCGATCCGCGGGTACTCCGAGCTGTCGCTCAAGGCGCTCGGCAAAGCGGAGCAGGCCGGAACGGCTACGACACCCGCCGTCATGGAGAGCACGGGCTCAGCGCTGGAGCGCATCCAGGCGCAGTCGCTGCGCATGACACGACTGGTCGAAGACCTGCTGCTGCTCGCGCGCCTCGACGAAGGCCGCGAACTCGTGTACGGCACGGTCGACCTCACGCAGCTCGCCGTCGAGGGCGTCGCTGATGCCCGCCCCACGGCCCCCGACCACGCGTGGGACCTCGACGTCCCGGAAGAACCGGTGATCGTCGTCGGCGACACCGGGCGCCTGCACCAGGTCGTCACCAACCTCCTCGCGAACGCCCGCACCCACACTCCGGCCGGAACCAGGATCACACTGACGGTGGCGCAGGAGGGCGACCACGGCATCCTGCGCGTCCACGACGACGGGCCGGGAATCGACCCCGCCGTCCGTGAGGAGCTGTTCGCACGGTTCGCCCGTGGCGACAGCTCGCGGGCGCGCCAGACGGGCGGCACCGGTCTGGGGCTCGCGATCGTGAAGGCGATCGTCGAAGGCCATCGCGGCGAGATCATCGTCGACAGCGCACCGGGCTCGACGACGTTCACCGTCCGGATCCCGGCGAACCCGGCATCCTCCGACGCCCGCGCGACGAACTAACGGTCAGTATCCGGCGAATGCGTCGGTCGTCAGCGACCGCGCCTTGTGCAGCGCCGGTGCGAGGTCGGCGATGAGCCGTGGCGGACCCGAGATGAACGCATGCCGTGCGGACAGGTCGCCGACCACGCGTTCGAGGTGCTCAGCATCCAGCCGGAATCCCTGCGCCCAGCTCCAGTGCGCGGGGAGGCCACTCGGCTCGTCGCGCGTGAAGACGATCACGTCGACGCCCGTGGCTGTGAGCTCATCGCGGAAGGCGAGCTCGGTCGCATCCGATGCGACGTACACGAGGACGACGTCCCGACGCTGCCCGGTGAGCTGCAGCTGACGCAGCTGCGAGACGAACGGCGTCACCCCGATGCCGGCCGCCACCATCAGCACCGGCGCGTCTCCTCGGGGCAGCAGGAAGTCGCCCCATGTCCCTGTCACGGCGAGCGTCGCCCCCGGCTCCGCGGCGGCGAGCGCGAGCTTGTAACTGGACGGATGCTTCTGATCGCCGTTCTTGTAGGCGATGCGCAGCGTGGGCAGATCGGCCGGCGCCGACACGATGCTGAACTCCCGGCGGGTGCCCCTGGCGTCGGGGCGGCGATGCGGCACGTCGAGTTCCAGGTACTGCCCGGCCAGGAAGCGCAGCTTCCCCCGCGCCTCGAAGGTGAGCTCCTGCACGGTCGGGGTGATGAACTCACGGCTGCGCAGGGTCAGGCGCACCGAGCCGCGCAGAGCGAACGCGAAGGCGACGAGGTTGCCGATCAGCAGCGCGCGTTCCTGGCCGAGTGTGAACAAGCCGGCGACCGAGATGGGCCAGCCGGCGAGCGCTCCGACGACGCCGGCGACCCAGAACTGCTGCCAGCGTCTCGGGGGAAGCGTCAGCGGTTCGGAGAGCATGAACGCGCCGAGGAACAGGAACGGCGTCTGCAGCACCGCGAACGACAGCGCGGAACCGAGATCGACAGCGATTCCGAACTGCTGCGCCTGGATGAATTGGCGCACGACGGACGTAGCGACCGCGATCAGCACGAACACCAGCACCACGCGCACCTTCTCGGTGCGCCACAGCACGACGAGGCCGAGCACCGCGACCGGCAGCGCCATCGACGGCGTCCCGATCCACCACGATGATGACGTGCCCAGCCATTCGAGCGCGCCGAAGGACCCGACGATGGAGACGACGGCGGCACCGAACGCCGCGGGGTTGAAGATGTGCCGGCCACGCCAGGCGATGATGTACTTCGAAAGACTCGCCAGCGCTCCGGCCACTGCCAGACCGAAGACGGCGGCCGCGTCGGTCCCCGGGCGCAGCACGAACAGAAGGATCAGGGCCGTCACGAGCGACGATTCGACACGCCACGGCAGTCGAAGAATGCGCTGCGCCACGGCATCCACCGCCGAGATCACCGCTGTCAGGACGGCGAAGGCGACCAGGATCTCCCACGGGGTCGGAGACACGATCACGCCGAGCGCCGACAGCAGCAGGGCGATCACTGCCAGCGTCGCGAGGGCCGCGAGCACGAGGCGGTACATCGACAGCGATCCCAGCCGTGCCAGGACCCGCTGTCGGAATGCGGTGAAGGACGTCGTCACGATACTCACTCTGCCGTATCCCTTCCGGTTCAGGATGCCGCGGTGAACAGTTCCACCGGACAATCCGGCGAACGCTGAGCCCGACCGTCGGTGCTCATGCGCACCCATTCGACGCCCCAGTCGGCGGCGAGCCGCGTGCCGCCGTCGAAGAACAGTGCGGTGGCCGCGGCATCCGCATGCATGGCGTCCTGGGCGATCGCCCAGGTGGCCGCCCAGGTGCGCACGGGCAGACCGGTCCTCGCATCGAGCACGTGATGCAGTCCGTTTCCCCATGCCCTGCGGTTGATCGCAGACGCGCACAGCGCTTGATCCTGGATCGTCGCGACACCGATCGCCCTCGTCGCGTCGAAGGGATGCTCCAGGCCGATCCGCACCTCCCCGCCGCGGACCGCGAGATCTCCGGACGCGTCGACGACGAGGGCCCCCGGAACCGCGACGAGTGCCTGCTGCACGAGGTCGACGAGCCGCCCCTTGCCGAGTGCTCCGACATCGATGATCGCCGGGGCGGCCAGTGTGAGCCGCTCGTGCCAGCCGAGGACCTCCGACCAGTCGGACGGCGCCGGCTGCGCTCCCGACGCGATGAGCGAGATCGACGCGTCGTATCCGAGCGCGTCGAGACTGGCGCCGACGAGCGGATTGACCGCGCCGCCGGTGGCATCCGACAGCTCGCGATAGGCGTCCAGCATGACCTCGGCATCCGCCGGCAGCGGCGCAGAGCCCCCTTCCGTCAGCGAACTGACGACCGAATCGGGACGGAAGCGCGACCACTCGCGATCGAACCGCCCGATCACGGCGCTCACGGTCGCGCGCTCTTCGTCCGTCAGCTCACGGACGCTCTCGATCTCCCAGCGGGTGCCGATCGCGTCGAATCGCCAGAGGGGCACGCGCTACGCCGCCGCCTGTTCCCTGATGTCCGCGACGGCCGAGTTGAATCCGCCGCTCGTGAGCGAGGACCCGGCGACGCGGCTGACCTCGATGTCGTCGATCGCGACGCCGACGACCTCCTCACCGATGCCGTCGATGAACTGCCCCTGGAACTGCTCGGTCTCCGGCGCCTGCGGGTCGCCGGTCACCTCGACCTCGGTGACGACGCCGTCGACCAGCGTGAGCGTGACCGAGATCGTCTCGACCGTCTCCGGCGTCTGATACGACCCCTCTGCGGTGTACGTGCCGTCGGTGTACTCCCCCGTCGCGCTTCCCGAGTCGGTGGTATCCGGATCCGCGTTGCCCTCGGCATCCGCGGCGCCCGAACAGCCGGCGAGCACGAGAAGTCCGGCGACGCCGACGACGGCGGCGCCCTTGCGGGCGGAAGAGGGAACGGTCGTGCGGATCATGGCTGTCCTCCTGGAGCTGTCGATTGCTGCGAGCCTATGGCCGCCGACTATGGCTGGGCTGTGGTTTCGTGCCACGCCGCGCGCACTCCTTCGAGGTCGACGGCACGACGATCATGATCGGCCTCGCCGAGGCGAACCTCCAGGACACGAACGGGGCGACGTGACACTGCTCGCCGCCGTGATGGCATCTCCGATGCCGGCCGGTACGACCGTGGTCGACCGTGGCGACTGAGCCTACGCGTCGCCGCCGAACATGCTCGTGACGGAGCCGTCCTCGAAGACCTCGCGGATCGCGCGTGCCAGCAGCGGCGCGATCGGCAGGATCGTGAGGTTGTCCCAGCGGCGCGATTCGGTCAGCGGGATCGTGTCGGTGACCACGACCTCATCGATCGAGGAGTCCTGGAGGCGCTCGTTGGCCGGGTCGCTGAAGATCGCGTGGGTCGCGGCCACGATGACCCGGTGCGCGCCGTTGGCCTTCAGCGCCTGCGCGGCCTTGACGATCGTGCCGCCGGTGTCGATCATGTCGTCCACGAGCAGGCAGGTGCGGCCCTCGACCGTTCCGACGATCTCGTGCACGGAGACCTGGTTGGCGACTCTCGGATCGCGGCGCTTGTGGATGATCGCCAGCGGCGCGCCCAGGCTGTCCGACCAGGTGTCGGCGACGCGCACACGGCCCATGTCCGGGGACACGACCGTGAGGATCTCGCGATCCTCGGGCGTCAGGGTGCGCTCGAAGTAGTCCAGCAGCACGGGCTTGGCGAACAGGTGGTCGACCGGGCCGTCGAAGAAGCCCTGGATCTGCGCGGCGTGCAGATCGACGCTCATGACGCGGTCGGCACCGGCCGTCTTGAGGAGATCAGCGACCAGGCGGGCGCTGATCGGCTCGCGGCCGCGACCCTTCTTGTCCTGCCGGGAGTAGGGGTAGTACGGGGCGACGACGGTGATCCGCTTGGCCGACGCGCGCTTGGCGGCGTCGATCATGATGAGCGTCTCCATGAGCCACTCGTTCACCGGCTCGCCGAACGTCTGCACGAGGAAGAGGTCGCAACCGCGGATCGACACCTCGAAGCGCGAGTAGATCTCACCCGACGCGAACGTGCGGTGCTCCGTCGGCGCGAGCTCGGTTCCCAGCGCCTCGGCGACCGCGCGCGTCAGCTCCGGGTGCGAGCGGCCGCCCGCGACGACGAGCCGCTTCTTCGTCTTGGCGACGAGTCCCGGCGCGATGCCGTTGTCCCGATCCAGTTCAACGGTCTTCTTCTTGCGCGCCATCGCCTGCCTTATCTGCCGCATCGTGTGCTCGGGACGCGGCCTCAGCCGCGCCCGTGCCTGCCCTGTTCTTCTCGACCCACCCCTCGATGTTGCGCTGAGGGGCGACGCTCATGGCCAGGGCACCTGCCGGTACGTCCTTGCGGACGACGGCGCCGGCTCCGGTCTTCGCTCCGGCTCCCAGCCTAACGGGCGCCACCAGCACCGTGTGCGACCCGGTGTGCACCTCGTCCTCGATCTCGGTGCGGTGCTTGTTCACGTCGTCGTAGTTCGCGGTGATCGTGCTGGCACCGAGGTTCACGCCGCGCCCGATCGTGGCGTCGCCGACGTACGAGAGGTGCGGAACCTTGCTGCCCTCCCCGATCCGAGCGTTCTTGGTCTCGACGTAGGCGCCGATCTTGCCGTTCGCGCCGAGGACCGTCCCCGGCCGCAGGAAGGAGAACGGTCCGACCGTCGCCCCGGCGCCGATGACCGCCAGGTTCGCGTCGGTGCGCTTGACGACGGCATCCTCGCCGATCTCGCAGTCGACGAGCGTCGTGTCGGGGCCCACCGTCGCTCCGGCGGCGATGACGCTGGCACCGAGGATCTGGGTATGCGGCAGGATCGTGACATCAGCGGCGAGCTTCGCATCGTCGTCGATCCAGGTGGTGGCCGGATCGACGATCGTGACGCCTTCGAGCTGCCACCGTCGGACGATGCGCTCATTGAGCAGGCGCCCGACGAGCGCCAGCTGCGCGCGGTCGTTGACGCCGAAGGTCACCGTGACGTCGGAGACGACGGATGCCGCGACGCGATCGCCGGCCAGGCGCAGGAGCCCAGGCACGTCCGTGAGGTACTTCTCCCCCTGCGCGTTGTCGACGCCGACGGTCGGCAGGTACTCGCGAAGGGCTGCGGCGCGGAACACGTACATGCCCGCATTGATCTCGCGGACCGCGGCTTCGTCGTCCGTCGCGTCCTTCTGCTCGACGATGCGGTCGACATCACCCGCGGCGTCGCGAATGACGCGTCCGTAGCCCGTCGGGTCGTCCACGATGGCCGTCATCAGCGTCGCCGCGGCACCGGTGGACCGGTGCTCGGCCACGAACGCGGTGAGGGTGTCGACGTCGGCGAGCGGGCAGTCCCCCGACAGGATCAACACATCGCCGTCGAAGCCGGGCATGGCGTCCAGGGCGACCTCGACCGCACGCCCCGTGCCGGGGACGTCGTCCTGATCGACGAAGACGGTGCCGGGGTACGAATCGGCGAGCGCCGCGACGACCTGGTCTCGCTCGTGCCGCACCACGACCTCGACGTGGTCCGCTCCCAGCCGCGACGCGGTGGTCAGCACATGTCCGACGAGCGGGCGTCCGGCGATCGGGTGGAGCACCTTCGGCAGGCGCGAACGCATCCGGGTGCCTTGGCCAGCGGCGAGGACGACGATGGCGAGCTTGTTCTGCGTCATGCTCCGCCGCCAGGATTCGAACCTAGACCTCACAGCTCCAAAGGCTGTCGTGCTGCCATTACACCACGGCGGACCGCAGCATCCTCTGACGGATGCCGCCCGTCAAGTCTGCCATGCCCGACGGCGTGCGACCTGACAGAACAGCGCACTGCGGCGACTGTCAGTGCGTCATCGGCAACGACGGCGAGAGCCGCCGCAGACGGTGAAAGGTCGGCAGCAGTGCATCGTAGATCTCATCGAACACCGGCAGCAGCGAGCGGTAGACCGCAGCCTCAGCCGGGCGGGGGCGCACCGTGTGCTCCACGGGCTGCAGCCCGGCCGCCACGTCGATCGACTCGATGAGTCCGAGTGCCTGCATCCCGAGCAGGGCCGCTCCGAACCCGGACCCCTCCTGCTCGGCGAGGAGTCCGATGGGGGCACCGAACGCATCGGCGATCGTCTGCTGCCAGAGCGGATGCTTGATCACACCACCCGTCGCCCTGATCTCGTCGATCTCGAGACCGGCCGCCCGCATCGACTGCAGGACGAGCGCGAGCTGCAGAGCGACGCCCTCGACCGCGGCTCTGACCATGTGCTCGCGGGTGTGCGCGCGGGTGAGACCGATGTACGCGCCGCGCGCGATGCTGCTCCAGTGCGGTGCGCGTTCGCTGAGCAGATAGGGCAGCATCAGCAGGCCGCCGGATCCGACCGGAACCTCTCCGGCGCGGTCGAGCAGCTCCTCGATCGGAGTTGTGGTGTCCGCGATCTCGTTGCGCACCCAGTCCAGAGTGACGCCGCCGTTGTTGATCGCGCCGCCGATGACCCAGCGATCCTCCGTGAGCGCGTAGCAGAACACCCCGCCGCGCGGATCGACCACCGGGCGATCCACGGCGACGCGCAGTGCGCCGCTGGTGCCGATCGAGCATGCGGCGACGCCGGGGCGCACAGCGCCGACGCCGAGGTTGGCGAGCGGGCCGTCGCCGGCACCGACGACCACCCTGGTCGACAGCGGCAGACCGGTCGCGGCCGAGCCCTCCTCCGTGAGGCCGTCCAGGACGGTGGTGGTCGGCACCAGCTCGGGGAGTTGCTCGGCACGGATGCCGGCGAGCGACAGCGCTTCCTCATCCCACGCCAGTCGGTGGATGTCCATGAGTCCCGAGCTCGAACCCAGCGAATGATCGGTCACCAGCGCGCCGCAGAGACGCAGCAGCACCCAGTCCTTCGCGTTCGCCCAGATCGCCGCCTCCTGACGGATGCGCGGTTCCTGCTCTCGGAACCACACGAGCTTGGGCAGCGGAGACATCGGATGCACGGGCGTGCCGGTGCGGCGGTGCAGTTCGAGTCCGCTCGCGGAGGCCCTGATGCGCTCGGCCTGCGCGGATGCGCGCGTGTCCGCCCAGGTCACGACCGGAGTGATCGGTTCGAGCTGAGCGTCGAGCGCCATCAGCGAATGCATCGCGGCCGAGAACGACAGCCCGGCGATCCGCGCGGCGCCGATCTCGGCGACGACTTCGCGAACCGTCTGATAGACGGCGCCGAGGATCAACTCCGGATCCTGCACGGCGTGACCGGGGTGCGGCTCTTCCAGCGGATACCCCTGCGACGCCGACGCGAGCTGCTCGCCGGCGACCGAGTACGCCACTGCCTTGGTCGCCGTCGTCCCCATGTCGACGCCGATGACGATGTCGCGTGCGGTGTCCATGTCGCGTGCGGCCGTCATGTCAGAAGATCGCGTAGACCGCGAGGACGAGCACGAAGCCGACCACCGACTCGATCGCCTGCTGCACCGTCCACGTCTTCAGCGTCGTCTTGACGTCCATGCCCATGAGCCGACCGACGAGCCAGAAGCCCGAGTCGTTGACGTGGCTGGCGAACACCGACCCGGCCGCGGCCGCGAGGGTGATGGCCGCGACGTCGATGACGCTGAAGCCTCCGCTGGTGACCGCGGGGGCCAGCAGACCGGCGGTCGTCACCAGCGCGACGGTCGCGGAGCCCTGTGCCACGCGGAGCGCGACGGCGATGAGGTACGCCGCGAAGATCACCGGCATCCCGAGGCCGTCGAGGCTCGACGAGAGCGCGTCGCCGATGCCGGAGGCGCGGAGGACGCCGCCGAACATGCCGCCGGCGCCGGTGATCAGGATCACCGAGGCGACGCTGCCGAGAGTCCCCTCGACGAGCTTCTCGAGCGCGCTGCCGTTCTCGCCGCGGAACTTGCCGAGCACGAGCAGTGCGACCAGCGCCGTGATGAGCAGGGCGACGGGCGAGGTGCCGATCAGCATGAGCGCCTGCACCCACGTGGCGTCGCGATCGACGGCGCCGACGCTGCCGAGCGCGTTCAGGCCGGTGTTGAGGAAGATCAGCACCATCGGCAGGAGGAGGATCGCGACCACGGTGCCGACCTTGGGCGGGTTGACCGGCTGGTCGTCGTCCTTCTCGCCGAACAGGGCGGGGACGATCATCGGGTAGCGCTTGTTGACGAACTTGCCCCAGAGGTAACCGGAGAGGTACCAGGTCGGGAACGCGATGACGAGACCGAGGAGCAGGACGACGCCGAGGTCGGCTCCGAAGAGCTCTGTCGCGGCGACAGGACCGGGGTGCGGCGGCAGGAACACGTGCATGACGGAGAACGCCGCCGCACCGCTGAAGCCGAACAGCAGCAGGTTCTTTCCGCCGATGCGTCGCGCCACCGCGAAGATGATCGGCAGCATGACGATGAGTCCAGCGTCGAAGAAGATCGGGAATCCGAGGATCAGCGAGGTGATGCCGAGGGCGAATGCGGCGCGCTTCTCGCCGAAGATCGACACCATCTTCTCGGCGATGACCTTGGCGCCGCCGCTGGACTCGATGAGTCGGCCGATGATCGCGCCGAGACCGATGAGCAGGGCCACCGCGCCGAGCGTGCCGCCGAAGCTCTCCACGAGAACTTCGTTGACGAGGACGCCCATCGGCAGGCCGGTGGCGATCGCCGTCAGCAGGGACACGACGATGAGCACGAGGAACGCGTGCAGCCGGACCTTGATGACGAGGAACAGGATGAGGAGTACGGCGGCCGCGGCGATGCCGAGCAGCGGGCCGGTCCCGAGAGTCTGGGTCCAGTCTTCCATGGGGGTTTCTCCGTTGAAATGGGATGAATGCGGCTCAAAAGTACTACTTATGGGGGCGCGAAGTCAATAGTAGTATCAGTGCCGGAATCTCAGGCCGGGCCCAGCGCCCACGACGGAGGGAGCGAGGATGCCGGCAGACCTGCACGGCGACGTCATCGACGACCTCGGACGCCGCATCGTCGCCGGTGAGCTCCCCGACGGTGAGATTCTGACGCTCGCACAGCTCGAGTCGGAGTACGGCGCATCGCGCACGCTCGTCAGAGAGGCCGTCCGGGTCCTCGAGAGCATGGGGATGCTGGCATCCCGCCGCCGCGTCGGCATCACCGTCCAGCCGCGCGCCCGGTGGGACGAGTTCGATCCGAAACTCATCCAGTGGACGCTCGCCGGCCCGCAGCGGCAGCAGCACCTCGAGGCTCTCATGGAGCTGCGCGTCGCCGTCGAGCCGATGGCCGCTGCCCTGGCAGCCCGGCGCGCGAGCGACGAGCAGCGCATCGAGATCAGGCGCCTCGCCGAGGTGCTCGACGACCTCGGACGCCGAGAGCTCGGCGACACACCCGAGTACCTCGACGCGGATCTGCGGTTTCACGCGCTCGTCCTCACGGCATCGGGGAACCCGTTGCTGGCTGCTCTGGAGCGGCCGGTCCACGAGGTGCTCACCGGGAGGACCCGGCTCGGAATGCACCCGAGCACGCCGGCCCCCGGCACCCTGGAGCAGCATCTCCGCGTCGCAGTGGAGATCGCCGGAGGGGACGCCGACGCCGCCGAGCAGAACTCCCGCGAGCACCTGCGGGGCGTCTGGCACGAGATCCTTCCGGAGTCACCATGAGCATCACCGTCGAACGCATCGAGTCATCCACGCCGGCTCTGGCCGACTTCATCGCCGCCCACCACGCGGACATGGTCGGCACCGCACCGCCGGAGAGCCAGCACGCCCTGCCGCTGGAGGGTCTGCTGGTCCCCGGCGTCCGCCTGTTCGCGGCGGTCGAGGACGGCGCTCCTGTCGCGACGGGGGCGCTCGCGGCCGTCGAGGACGGGCACGAGGAGCTCAAGTCGATGCGCACCGATCCCCAGCTGCGCGGCAGAGGGATCGGACGGACGATGCTGTCGTTCCTGATCGAGGATGCGCGCAGGCGCGGCATCCGTCGGCTGTCGCTCGAGACGGGAGCCGACGATTTCTTCGCGCCGGCTCGCATGATGTACACCAGGGCCGGTTTCATCGAGTGCGAGGCGTTCGGACGCTACGCACCGGACCCGCTCAGCACCTTCATGACGCTCGCGCTGGTGCGCAGCGTGCCTGATCACCGGGCCGGCGCGCGATAATGAACGGATGAGCCAGACGGACGAGGTCGATCGGATCGTCGAGGCGTGGAACGCGCAGCGCCCCGATCTCGACTTCTCGCCGCTGGAAGTGCTCTCGCGCATGGACCGGCTCACGCGCCTCCTGGACCGGGCGCGCCGCGAGGTGTTCCGTCGCAGCGAACTGGAGCCGTGGGAGTGGGACGTGCTGTCCGCCCTGCGCCGCGCCGGCGATCCGTTCCAGCTGAGCCCGAAGCAGCTCCTGCAGCAGACTCTCGTCTCCAGCGGCACGATGACGAATCGCATCGATCGTCTCGTCATCCGACGGCTGGTGCGACGAGAGGCCGACCCCGGCGATGGCCGCAGCATCCTGGTCACGCTGACCGACGACGGTCGCATCCGCGTGGATGCCGCGATCACTCGTCTCGTCGACGTCGAAGCCGACCTGCTCCAGGCGCTCTCCCGTGGCGATCGGGACCGGCTCGCGACGCTGCTGCGCAAGCTGAGCCTGAGCTTCGACGCCTGATGGGCATGCTCTCCCCTCTGCCGGCGCGCAACGGCGTCGGCGCGACCAGACTGCACGTGCCGCTGCGCGGCGAATGGCCGACGATCGCGGACTACATGGTCGAGCGGTTCTTCCATCTGGACGCGGATCAGCTGCTGGCGCGCTTCGACGACGGCGAGATCGTCGCGCGCGACGGCAGCGCCGTGCGCAGGGACACCCCGCTGGGTGCCGAGGAGTTCGTCTGGTACTACCGTGAGCCGCCCGTGGAGACCGACATCCCGTTCGAGATCAACGTGCTCCACGAGGACCGCGACCTCGTGGTGATCGACAAACCTCACTTCCTGCCGAGCACACCGGGCGGCAAGTACCTGCAGAGCTCCGCTCTGGTCCGGCTGCGCCGCCTGCTCGGCAACGACGAACTCACCCCGATCCATCGCCTCGACCGTGCGACCGCCGGCCTGCTGATGTTCTCCGCCCGCCCCGAGACACGCGGCGCCTACCAGCTCCTGCTGCAGAACCGCCGGGTCGAGAAGGTGTACGAGGCGGTCTCCGCGCGGCCGGACGACCTGCCGCGCTTCCCGCTCGTCTACCGCAACCACATCGTGAAGGAGCGCGGGCACGTGTGCGTGCGGGTGGATGCCGAGAAGGAGCCGAACTCCGAGACGCTGATCGAGCTCCTGTCGGCCGATGATCGGGTCGTGCACACGCTGCTGCGCCCGCACACCGGCAAGATGCACCAGCTGCGCGTGCATCTGGCGGCTCTGGGCATGGGCATCCTGAACGACGGGTTCTACCCGCTGCTGCTGCCGGAGACGCCGGACGACTTCGCGCGCCCGTTGCAGCTGCTGGCGCGGGAACTGCGATTCGTCGATCCGCTCAGCGGCGCCGAGCGCGAATTCCGCACGCGGCGCACGCTGGCGTTCGCGCCGACCGCATCGCCCGGCGCGGGCGACACGAAGGCGGTTGCGGTGCGCGGTGTGATCGACTGAGTACTGGACAGGGATATCGCGCCGTCGGTGCGAGCCGGAAGGGATCACCATGGCTGACAAGCCGAACATTCTCATCATCTGGGGCGATGACATCGGCATCTCCAACCTCAGCACCTACACGGACGGCCTGATGGGCTACCGCACGCCGAACATCGACCGCATCGCCGACGAGGGCGTGAAGTTCACCGACTACTACGGCGAGCAGAGCTGCACGGCCGGCCGCGCAGCGTTCATCACGGGGCAGAACCCGTATCGCACCGGCCTCACCAAGGTGGGGATGCCCGGCGCGAAGCTGGGCCTCCAGCCCGAGGACCCGACGATCGCCGACGCGCTCAAGCACCACGGCTACGCGACCGGTCAGTTCGGCAAGAACCACCTCGGCGACCGCGACGAGCACCTGCCCACCGCGCACGGCTTCGACGAGTTCTTCGGCAACCTGTACCACCTCAACGCCGAGGAGGAGCCGGAGCACCCCGACTACCCCACCGACGAGGAGTTCCCCGGGTTCAGCGAGAAGTTCCGCCCTCGTGGCGTCATCCACTCCTGGGCGAACGCCGACGGCACCCAGAAGATCGAGGACACCGGCCCGCTGACGAAGAAGCGCATGGAGACCGTGGACGAGGAGTTCCGCGACGCCGCCGCCGACTTCATCCGCGCCAAGGCCGACGAGGACACCCCGTTCTTCGTCTGGTTCAACTCGACGCACATGCACTTCCGCACCCACACCAAGGAGGAGAGCAAGGGGCGCGCAGGGCGCTGGCAGTCGAACTACCACGACACCATGCTCGACCACGACGACACCGTGGGGAGCCTCCTCGATCTGCTCGACGAGCTGGGGCTGGCCGAGAACACGATCGTGATGTACTCGACCGACAACGGCCCGCACATGAACAGCTGGCCGGATGCAGGGATGACCCCGTTCCGCAACGAGAAGAACTCCAATTGGGAGGGCGCGTACCGCGTTCCCGCGATGGTCCGCTGGCCAGGGCGCATCCCCGCGAAGACGACCCTCAACGGCATCGTCAGCCACAACGACTGGTTCGTGACCCTGCTCGCGGCCGTCGGCGACGGCGACATCGCCGACCGCCTGAAGGAGGGAACCGAGCTGCACGGCACCGAGTTCAAGGTGCACCTGGACGGCCACAACCAGCTCGACTACATCACGGGCGAAGCGGACCACAGTCCTCGTCGGCATTTCTTCTACGTCTCGGATGACGGCGACCTCACCGCGCTGCGTTTCGACAACTGGAAGCTGGTCTTCCTCGAGCAGCGCGCGGTCGGCACGCTCAGCGTGTGGCAGGAGCCGTACATCGAGCTGCGGTTCCCGAAGCTGTTCAACCTGCGCACCGACCCGTTCGAGCGCGCCGACATCACGTCGAACACGTACTGGGACTGGGTGCTCGAACACATCTTCCTGTTCGTCCCCGCCCAGGCGTACGTCGCTCGGATGCTGCAGAGTCTGGCCGAGTTCCCGCAGCGGCAGGAGTCGGCGTCCTTCACGATCAACCAGGTGATGAAGAAGTTGGAGAACGCCACGGCCGGCGCCTCCTGACCACACACACACAGAAGGCGGGCCCGGAGCATTCCGGGCCCGCCTTCTGTGTGTGTGTGTCAGCCGATCTGCTCGGTGAGCTCGAACCAGCGCAGTTCGAGCTCTTCGATCTCGTCCTGCTGCGCCTGGATCGCCTTCATCTTCTCGCCGAGGCCGGCATAGTCGGACTGGTCGTGCTCGGCGAGCGCGTGCTTGGCCCGGTCGACCTGGTCGCTCAGCTTCTGGATGCGCCGCTCGAGCGCCGAGATCTCCTTCTGGGCGGTGCGCAGCGCCGCCCCGTCCAGAGCCTTCGGTGCGCCGGGTGCCGACGGCGAGGACTTCTGCGGCTCGGCATCCTGCAGTGCACGCAACCGCAGGTACTCGTCCACTCCCCCGGGGAGGTGCCGCAGGTGACCGCCGAGGACCGCGTACTGCTGGTCCGTGACGCGCTCGAGGAAGTACCGGTCGTGGCTGACCACCAGCAACGTCCCGGGCCAGGAGTCCAGCAGGTCCTCGATCGCCGCGAGCATGTCGGTGTCCATGTCGTTGGTCGGCTCGTCGAGGATCAGCACGTTCGGCTGGTCGAGCAGCACCAGCAGGAGCTGCAGGCGGCGCTGCTGGCCACCGGAGAGGTCCTTGACGGGAGTGGAGAGCTGAGCGGTGGAGAACCCGAGCCGCTCCAGCAGCTGACCGGGGGTGAGGTCCTGGCTCTTCGAGCCTGTCCCGAACGTGTAATCCGTGCGCAGACCCGAGATGACGACGCGCACCGGATCGTTCCAGTGCTGGGCGAGCTCATCGATGCGCTGCGTGAGCGTGCGCACCTGGACGGTTTTGCCGCGCTTGACCCGTCCGCTGGTCGGCTCGATCGTCCCGGCGACGAGGCCGAGCAGGGTCGACTTGCCTGCGCCGTTGACACCGAGGATGCCGGTGCGCTCCCCCGGGGCGATGCGCCACTCGACGTCCCGCAGCACCTCGCGAGCGGGAGCGGCAGCCGTCGCGGGATACGTCACTCCGGCATCCAGCAGATCGACGACGTCCTTGCCGAGCCGGGCCGTGGCCAGCGACTGCAACGAGACGGCGTCGCGGATCTCGGGGACGTCCTCGATGAGCTGGTTGGCCGCATCGATGCGGAATTTCGGCTTGCTCGTGCGGGCCGGGGCGCCTCGACGCAGCCAGGCGAGCTCCTTGCGTGCCAGGTTCTGACGCTTCGCCTCGGATGCCGCGGCCATTCGGTCGCGCTCGACGCGCTGCAGGATGTACGCCGCGTACCCGCCCTCGAACGGCTCGACGATGCGGTCGTGGACCTCCCACGTCTCGGTGCACACCTCGTCCAGGAACCAGCGGTCGTGCGTGACGACGAGGAAGGCGCCGGAGTTCGCGGACCAGCGCTTGTTCAGATGCGCCGCGAGCCAGGTGATCGCCTCGACGTCGAGGTGGTTGGTCGGCTCGTCCAGAGCGATGATGTCCCAGTCCTGGGTGAGCAGTGCGGCAAGGGCGACACGGCGGCGCTGGCCACCACTGAGGGAATCGACCGGTGCGTTCCAGTCCAGATCCCTCAGAAGGCCGTGGATGACATCGCGCACCCGCGCGTCGCCCGCCCACTCGTGCTCGGGGGTGTCACCGACGACGGCCTGCGCGATCGTCTGTGTGTCGTCGAGGGTGTCCGCCTGATCGAGGACGCCGACCCGCGTGCCGGCGCGCATCGTGACGCGTCCGGCATCCGGCTCCTTGCGCCCGGCGAGCATCGCCAGCAGTGAGGACTTCCCATCGCCGTTGCGGCCGACGATGCCGATGCGGTCGCCTTCTTCGATGCCCAGCGTGATGGAGTCGAAGACGACCTTGGTCGGGTATTCGAGGTGGAGGCCTTCGGCCCCGAGAAGATGTGCCATGTCCCCTCAAGGGTAGTCGCGTGGGACGGCCCGGCTCACCGCTGCTCAGCGCCGGACGAGCGCGAGCGCGGCATCCACGATCGGAGCATGCCGCGCGGCCAGAGCGTCATCCCATCGGCCGAGGAGGACGAAGGTCGCGATCCGGAACACCAGCGCGCGGACCAGCAGCTGGGCGCCATCGGGGATGTCGCGCACGAATGCGACGAGTTCGCTCCACGTCAGATCGTGCCAGCACGCCGCATCGGCGAGGACGATGGCCGATGCGTAGCCCCCTGGGCGCCAGTACGGCGCCCAGTCGATGATCGTCGGCGGCGCCTCCGGGGCGAAGAGGACGTTGCCCAGCAGATCGCCGTGCACGATCTGCGACGGCGCCTCGACGACAGCGAACGCGGATGCGAGGCGATCGAGAGTTTCATCGGCCGGCAGCTCGGCCTCCTGCCAGGCCATCCGATCCGCACACGACCAGGGGTCGTCGGCGATGTCGAGGAAGTCCGGCCTCGTGAGTCCGGCGAGAGCGCGATGGAAGCCGTCACCCGCCCGGAGCACGTCGCTCACGCGCGATTCATCCGCTGCCCCAGGGAGCCATTGCCAGGCCTCCCAGCGGTCGACGCTCCAGTTCCCTGTGCGCCCGCGTATCGGCCGAGGTGCGCGGAACGCCTCGGTGTGCTCCAGCGCGGCGAGGACATCAGCCTTCCACTGGACCTCGCCGTCCGCCTCCGAGGGACGGAGCACGATCGCTCCGGCACGCCACGCGAGACCGCGTCCGCCTGGGAGGTGCTCAAGCGGGGCATCCGATGCGCCGAAGGCCGTGAGAACGGCGTCAGACGGGCGTCGCGGCTCGGTCATGGATCGAGCTTAGATGCGTCGAGCCGCCCGGGTCGGACCCGGGCGGCTCGTTGCTGTGCGCGTCGTGCTTACTGGTACGACTCGACGATCTCGAGGAGGCTGGGGACGTTGGCGTACGCCTCGGCCGCATTCTCCTTCGTGACGATCACCGGGTCCAGCAGGTACGCCGGAACGATCTTCTCGCCGTTGTCGTACGACTCTTCGTCGTTGACCTCGACGTCTTCGCCCGCCTGCAGCTGCTGCACCATCTTGATGGACTGCTCCACGAGCAGCGTGGTGTCCTTGTTGATCGTGGAGTACTGGATGCCCTCCATGATCGACTTGACGGATTCGACCTCGGAGTCCTGACCGGTCACGACCGGAACGGGCTTGCCGGCCTGCTGCACCGAGGTGATGATCGCGCGCGCGAGCGTGTCGTTCGGCGACAGAACACCGTCGAGCACGGTCTCACCGCTGTACGAGCCGGTCAGCAGCGTGTCCATGCGGTTCTGCGCATTCTCGGCCAGCCAGCCCTCGGTCGCCGTCTGGGCGATCTCGGTCTGACCCGAGACGACGTTCAGCGTCTCGTCGTCGATCTTCTCCTGCAGGACGCTCATCGCACCGTCGAAGAAGACCTTCGAGTTGGCGTCGTCCGGCGAGCCGGAGAACAGCTCGATGTTGTACGGCGCCTCGTGACCGGCGCGCTCGGCAAGGCCCTCGAGGAGAGCGGTGCCCTGGAGCTCGCCGACCTTGAAGTTGTCGAACGCGACGTAGTAGTCGACGGCCTCGGTGTTCTCGATGAGACGGTCGTAGGCGATCACGTAGGCGCCGGCATCCTTCGCCGCCTGCACCTGCGTGGCCAGCTGCTTGCCGTCCTTCGCACCGATGATGATGACCTTGGCGCCGCCGGTGACCATCGCCTGGATCTGGTTCTGCTGCTCGGCGACCGTGTTGCTGGCAGGGGCGTACTGGACGTCGGCCTTGAAACCGGCTTCCTCCAGTCCGTCCTTGAACAGCTGGCCGGCGAGAACCCAGTTCTCGCTGGTCTTGTCCGGAAGCGCGACGCCGATCGTGGAGCCGGCTTCGAAACCGGTGGTCTCCTCGGTGCTCGAACCTTCGTCGGTTCCGCCGCCTCGTTCGCCGGAGCAGCCGGTGAGGGCGAGCGCTGCTGCGGCGACCAACGCTGTCGCCGTGACTGCCATTCTCTTCATGCGATCTCTTTCTCTGATGGTTTCTCTTGTGGTGCGGGGACTGCCGTCACTCGGACGGAGTCTCCTTCTTCCCGCTCGCGGTGCCCGCGGCGGAGGTCGGGTAGTCGGTGAGGTTCGGGGCGTCCTTCTGGTGACGCCTGCGCGTCAGGAAACCCCACACCGAGGGGCGGCCCTGCTGCTTGTTCCAGACGTCGATGCCGACGGCGAACAGCAGGACGAGACCCTTGATCATCGCGACGACGTCGGCACCCTGGCCGAGGAGGGCGAGTCCGTTGTTGAGGAAGGCCATCACGAGACCACCGATGATCGAGCCGATCACGGTTCCGATGCCGCCGGCTACGGCCGCGCCGCCGATGAACACACTGGCGATGGCGTCCAGCTCCCACCCCGTGCCGTCGTTCGGACCGGAGGCCTGCGAGCGGGCGACGAAGATCATGCCCGCCAGCGCCGCCATCATCGACATGTTCATCATCACGAAGAAGTCGACCCAGCGGTCCTTGACACCGGACAGACGCGCCGCCTGGCGGTTGCCGCCGACGGCGTAGATGTGACGGCCGAAGATCGTGTTGCGGGTGATGAACGAGTAGATGATGACCAGTGCCAGCAGGATGAGGCCGGGGACGGGGAAGCTCGTGCCGGGGCGGCCGGTTGCGAACATCCAGCCCGCAGCGAGCACGACGATCGACAGAAGCACGACCTTCGTGACGCTCACCCACAGCGGAGCGCTCTCCGAGCCCATCTTGTGCTGGAGACGTCGCGTGCGGATCTCCCAGAACACGAGCCAGGCCACGCCCAGCAGCGCCAGCACCATGGTGAGCACGTTGAACTGGAAGGGTCCGCCGATTTCCGGCAGGTAGCCGGTGCCGATGACCTGGAACCCCTTGGGAACCGGGATCGTCTGCGCGTCGCCGATGAACTGCTGGGCGCCGCGGAAGAACAGCATCCCGGCCAGCGTCACGATGAAGGCCGGCACGCCGACATACGCGACCCAGAAGCCCTGCCACGCCCCGACGAGCGCTCCGACTCCGAGACCGAGCAGGATCGCGGCCGGCCACGGGAGGTTCCACTCCGCCATCGACTTCGCCACGATGATGCCGACGAAGGCGGCGACGGAGCCGACCGACAGGTCGATGTGACCCATGATGATGACCATCACCATGCCGATGGCGAGGATCAGGATGAAGGAGTACTGATTGACGACGTTGATGAGGTTGCCGGGCGTCAGGGTGGCACCAGCGGGGTTGCGCATCACCGTGAGGATCTCGAACAGCGCGATGATGACGATCAGGCTGCCGAGGATGCCGAACTGACGCATCGAGGACGTGCTGCCCCCGAACATCTTCTTGATATCGCCGAAGTGGAAGCCCTGCTTCTGCGCGGGGGTCGTCGAGGTGCTCATGCGTTCGCCTTCTGGTTCGTGGAGGTCATGCTGCGCATGAGCGCCTCCGGAGTTGCCTGGTCACTGGGGATGCAGTCGGTGACGCGTCCCTCGAAGATCGTGTAGATGCGGTCAGAGATGCCCATCAGCTCCGGCAGCTCGCTGGAGATGACGATGACGCCTTTGCCTGCTGCGGCGAGCTCGTTGATGATCGAGTAGATCTCGTACTTCGCTCCGACGTCGATGCCGCGGGTCGGCTCGTCGAGGATCAGCAGGTCGGGATCGGTGAACATCCACTTCGCCAGCACGACCTTCTGCTGATTGCCGCCGGAGAGCTTGCCGACCCCCTCTTCGACCGTCGGCGTCTTGATGCGCAGCGCCTTGCGGTAGCGCTCGGCGACGGCGTACTCCTCGCGATCGTTCACGACGCCGCGCCGGGAGATCTTCGACAGCTTCGCCGAGACGACCGCTCGCTTGATCGTGTCGAGGAGGTTCAGCCCCAGCACCTTGCGGTCCTCGCTGACGTACGCGAGTCCGTGCCGGATGGCGGCCGAGACGTCGGGAAGCTCGATCTCCTGCCCGTCCTTGAACAGCTGACCGCCGAGGAACGTGCCGTAGGAGCGTCCGAAGATGCTCATCGCGAACTCGGTGCGCCCTGCACCCATGAGGCCGGCGATGCCGACGACCTCACCGCGTCGCACGTTCAGGCTCGACCCCTTGACCACCATGCGCTCCGAGACGGTCGGATGCTGGACCCACCAGTCCTTGACCTCGAAGAGGACCTCGCCGATCTCCGGCGTGCGGTCCGGGTAGCGGCTCTCGAGCGAGCGGCCCACCATCCCGCGGATGATGCGGTCCTCGTTGATCTCGCCCTTGGTGATGTCGAGCGTCTCGACCGTGCGGCCGTCGCGGATGATGGTGATCTCATCGGCGATCTGCTCGATCTCGTTGAGCTTGTGGCTGATGATGATCGACGCGATGCCCTTGGCCTTGAGGCCGAGGATCAGGCCGAGCAGGTGCTGCGAGTCGTTCTCGTTCAGCGCGGCGGTCGGCTCGTCGAGGATGAGGAGCTTGACGTCCTTGTTGAGCGCCTTGGCGATCTCGATGAGCTGCTGCTTGCCGACACCGAGGTGCTTGATCGCGATGTCGGGATTCTCGTCGAGGCCGACCCTGGCGAGCAGCTCGGTGGCGCGGGTCTTCGCCTTCTGCCAGTCGATGGTGCCGAAGTGCGCGATCTCGTTGCCGAGGAAGATGTTCTCGGTGATCGACAGCTCGGGGATCAGGGCGAGCTCCTGGTGGATGATCGCGATTCCGGCCTGCTCGCTGGCCGCGATGTCCTTGAAGCGCTGCTCCTGCCCGTACAGCAGGATGTCGCCGTCGTACGTGCCGTACGGGTAGACCCCCGAGAGCACCTTCATCAGAGTCGACTTGCCTGCGCCGTTCTCGCCGCAGATCGCATGGATCTCGCCAGCGCGCACGGTGATGGAGACATCGGACAGTGCCTTGACGCCAGGGAACTCCTTGGTGATGTCACGCATCTCCAGGATGGGCCCTGATACGACCGGCAACGTAGCTGTGCTGCTCACGGATCTTCCTCGATACTCTGACGGCCACTCCCAATGTGACCGTTCACATGGAACACAATATTGCGCCTCCGTCGCCCCGCTGTCAAGTGGGGCACCGAATTCGAGGCGCTATCGAGATGCGCTGGACGAGCGGATGCGCAGCAGCGGTTCGACCGGGCCGAACTGCGGAGCCGGCTCGTTGCGGATCTCGGCGAGCAGGATTCCGACCGCCCTGCGACCGAGTTCCGGGAAGTCCTGGTGCACCGTCGTCAACGGAGGCCAGACGTGCGCGGCCACCGGGATGTCGTCGAAGCCGACCACACTGACGTCGCGCGGGACGTCGAGGCCGGCATCCCGGAAGCCGTGCATCAGACCGATGGCCATCAGATCGTTCGCGGCGAACACCGCCGTGAAGTCGCGCCTGCGGGCGAGTTCGGTGCCGGCGAAATAGCCGAAGTCCGCGCTCCAGTCACCGCGGATAGGCGGGAACGTCGGCAGATCGGCCTCACGCAGCGCGTCGAGATAGCCGCGCATCCTGGACTCCGCTTCGATCCAGTCCTGCGGGCCGGCGAGATGCAGGATGTCGGTGTGCCCCTGCGCGATGAGATGCTCCGTGACGGACCGTGCGCCGGCGACCTGGTCGGCGGAATGCGTGAAGCCGTCCGACCCGGATGCCGTCTGCAGACTCACCAGCGGCACGCCGACCGCCATCCCCCGGAGGACGTTGAAGACGCGCACCTGCGGGGCGAGTGCCACGATGCCGCCGACCTGCTCGCGTCCGAGCTGGCGGATCGCCTCGCCGATCGCCTCCGGCGAGGTCGTCGGAAGGTTGACAGTGCTGACCGAGTACCCCTCGGCGCGGGCCGCGTCCTCGATGCCGGCGATCGACGATGTCGGCCCGAACTCGCCGATCGTCGCCGACAGGATGCCGAGAGTGGTCGTCGTGCTTGTCACCAGCGCGCGGGCCGCGAGGTTCGGCCGGTAGTCCAGCACCGCGATGGCATCCTGGACGCGCTTCTTGGTCTCGGGTCGGATGCTGGGGTGCTCGTTGAGAACACGGGACACGGTCTGGTGAGAGACCCCCGCCAGTCGCGCGACATCGCGGATGCTGGGAACCCGCGCACGCTCGCCTGAGGCCGCCATGGCATCGCCTCCCTTGCGTGTGCACGGTCACATCTCCGTTCCATTATGTCGCCAAAAAGGGTCGGAGCGCTCCCCCGCGCTCCGACCCGGGGTCTCGCTGCCGCGATGTCAGGCTCGCGGCGCGAGACCCGCATACAGCAGGCTGCCGGTCTGCGGATCGCGCAGCACCAGCACCTGCTCGCCCGCTCGCGGGATCTCCAGCCGGGACACGAGGGCCGCGATGGCGACCTGCTGTCCGCCCAGATCCAGCGTGAGGACGATGTTCGGGTTGTCGTTGATGGTCTGACCGGTGTCCTGCAGGGCGAGCACGGTCGCCGTCTCCGTCGGCGCGCCGGATGCCCGCAGCTGCGCCACGTATTCGGTCTGGTGCATCGAGTTCGTCACGCCCTGCATGGCCTCGGTGAAATCGCGCCCCATGAACGCCTGCGCCATTGTGCCCATGACCCCTCGGCCCTGGGCGATGTCGTCGGCCATCTGCATGGCCTCGGCCTGGCGTTCCTGCTGCGTCTTCCTGCTGAACAGTCCCATGATCACTCCTGACGTTTCGCGGTGTCTGTCGAGTTCCACGGTAGGAACTCCCGGACACTCCCGATCACAGGTTCGGTGACGGTCGGGTGAACGCCTGTCGACGCGGGAGCCGCAGAGGCTAGGTGCGCGGCGCGCGAGCGACGGGATCGTTCAGCAACGCCTCGAAGGCGAGCTCAGCCGGCGCGATCTGCATCAGATGCGATCGCATGTGCGCCCGTTCGAGGCGGACCGTGCGCCCCTCCGCCCCGACCGGGTGGATGCGCACCGCGGCCGAGAGCCGTTCCCGGCTCGTCGCCAGCAGCACGCCGAGATAGCCCGAGAGCACGACCATCTGCGGAGCGAAGGCGTTGACGAAGTTCGTCAGCGCGACGGAGAGGACGTCGACCTGCCTGGCGACCTCGGCGAGGATCACGGGGTCCCGGACGAGCCCGAGCTCGATGTCGAGCTCGTCCTCGTCGAGCCCCCGCCTTCCGAGGAGCGCCAGCACCTTCGCCGGGTGGACTTCGACCTGAAGGCATCCACGGCGTCCGCACGAGCACAGGGCGCCGGAGGTGTTCACCACGGTGTGCCCGAATTCGCCCGCGAACCCTGACGTGCCGCGCAGCAGTGCGCCGTCGAGCACGAGTCCTCCGCCGATGCCGTTCATGGACCCGCTCAGGTACAGTACGTTGTCGAGGCCGCGGCCGACGCCGAACCGGGTCTCGGCCATGGCGCCGACGCTGGCGTCGTTGCCGACGGCCACGTCCACACCGAGCGCGTCCGCGAGGCGATGCGCCATGTTCTCGCGCCGCCATCCGAGTGACGGCGACAGCAGCACCCTGCCGCCGCGGTCGACGAGACCGGGCACCGCGACGCCTGCGCCGACGAGTCGGTAGTGCCGGTCGATGTCCGCGCGCATGCCTGCGACGAGGGACGCGGTGACCTGGGCGAATCGTCGAGGGCTCGGGGGCTTCGCGAGATCGTGGCGGACCCGCGAGTGCACGGCTCCCCCGAGCCCGACCAGCGCCACCGAGACCGCATGCGGGTCGGCGGTGATGCTGAGCGCCACGACCCGGTCCTCCGCGGCGACGCCGAGCGACGGACGCCCGGCGCGACCGGTCGGCTTCACGGCCGTCTCGCCGACGAGCTGCAGATCGAGCAGCTCCTGCACCAGACCCGTCACGGTCGATCGGTTCAAGCCCGTGTGCGCGCCGATCTCCGAGCGCGAGAGGGGACCTGCGCCGTGCACGAGCTGCAGGACGGCGGCGAGGTTCTGCTGACGCACGTCCTCGTTCGTCGTCCGCACGGCCGGCCGTGCGGCGGCCGGCGGGTGCTCGGTCTCGTGCTCCGTCGCTGCAGGTCTCGGCGTCATGGCTTCTCGACCGCCATGTGCCGCATGAGCAGCTCCTGCGAGGCATCCGCCCTGGCGACCTCCGCCGTGATGCGGCCGTGGGCGAGCGTGTAGACGCGATCCGAGAGGCCGATCACCTCCGGAAGCTCCGACGAGATGACGATGATCGCCTTCCCTTGCGCTGCGAGTTCGTTGATGAGCCCGTAGATCTCGTACTTCGCCCCGACGTCGATGCCTCGGGTCGGCTCATCGAGGATGAGCACGTCCGGGTTCGTGAACATCCACTTCGACAGCACCGTCTTCTGCTGGTTCCCGCCGGACAGCGTCGCCGTGGCGGAACGAACGCTCGCGGTCTTGATGTTCATCTTGTAGCGGTAGGCCTCGGCGACCTTGCGTTCGCGCACGTCGTCCACGAGACCGCGCTCGGCGAGCCGCCCGAGGGCTGCCGCCGAGATGTTCGCCTGCACCGAGGCGAGCAGATTGAGCCCGTCGCCCCGCCTGTCCTCCGGCACGTAGGCGAGACCATGACCGATCGCCTCGCGGATCGTCCGCAGCTCGATCCGCTCCCCGCGCTTGAAGGCGCTGCCGGTGATCGCCCCGCCGTAGGATCCGCCGAAGATGCTCATCGCGAGCTCCGTCCGCCCCGCCCCCATGAGGCCCGCGATTCCCACGATCTCGCCGGATCTCACGTGCATGCTCACGTCATCGATGATCACACGCCCCGGCTGGTTCGGGTGCAGCACCGTCCAGTTCCGGACGCGGAACATCTCGTCGCCGATGGCGGGCTCGCGCGGCGGGAACAGGTCGTCGAGAGGTCGTCCCACCATCGCCCTGATGATGCGTCCCTCGTCGGTCTCCGGATCGTCGACGCGCATCGTCTCCACCGTCGCCCCGTCGCGGAGCACGGTGATTCGGTCGGCGATGCCGAGCACTTCGCGCAGTTTGTGCGAGATCAGCACGCACGTGATCCCGTGCGCGCGGAACCGGTCGATGAGCGCCAGCAGCCGATCGGAGTCGTCGCGCCCGAGCGCCGCGGTGGGCTCGTCGAGGATCAGCAGCTTCACGTTCTTGGCGAGCGCCTTCGCGATCTCGACGAGCTGCTGCTTGCCGATGCCCAACTCGCCCATCCGCATCGCCGGACTCTCGTGGAGTCCGACCCTCGACATGAGCTCGGCGGCGCGCGCATGGGTGCTCGCGGCATCCACCAGTCCGAACCTGGTGAGCTCATGCCCGAGGAAGATGTTCTCGGCGATCGTCAGATGCGGGACAACCGCGAGCTCCTGGTGGACGATCACGATGCCCTCGGCCTCGCTCTCGGCCAGCGAACGGAAGCGCATCTCGCGCCCCTCGAAAATGATCTCCCCGTCGAAGCTGCCGTGCGGATGCACGCCGCTGAGGATCTCCATGAGAGTGGATTTGCCCGCGCCGTTCTCGCCGCAGATGGCCAGGACCTCGCCCCGGCGCACGTCCAGATCCACGTCCTTCAGCGCCACGACACCGCGGAATCGCTTGGTCACGCCCGACATGCGCAGAATCGTGCCGGGCATCTCGCCACCTCTCCACACCGATCGGATCTTCGCAATCGTACCGAAGAAAATAATTTGTATGCAGGTGCGTCAATATGCCATGCTTCGGGAGCGGAGAGCGCGAGTGCTCCTCCGCAGCGGACAGAGCGGTCCGGCAGCACGGCCCGCTGACCTTTCAAGGAAGAGAGATTTGCAATGAGAAGAAACGTCCTGCGCACAATGGCGGCCACCGGTGCGGTCGTGTTCGCGTTCGCCCTCGCGGCCTGCTCGAACGGCGCTGCTCCCGAATCAGACGGTGGCGGCAGCGGCACCGAGGCCAGTGACATCACCGTCGGCGTCGCGATGCCGACGGAGACGAGCGAGCGGTGGATCGCCGACGGTGACGCCGTCAAGTCGCAGCTCGAGGAGGCCGGCTACGAGGTCGATCTGCAGTTCGCCAACGACGACATCCCGCGCCAGCAGCAGCAGCTCGATCAGATGATCACCAACGGCGCCGACATCCTCATCGTCGCCTCGATCGACGGCACGGCCCTCGCCACGCAGCTCGAGAACGCCGCCAGCAAGGGCATCCCGGTCATCGCCTACGACCGCCTGATCAACGGCACGAAGGACGTCGACTTCTACGTCACCTTCGACAACTACACAGTGGGCGTGCAGCAGGCGCAGTCGCTGCTGCGCGGGCTCGGCTTCCTCGACGAGAACAATGAGGACACCGGCGCCACCGAGGCCAAGGCGATCGAGCTGTTCGCCGGATCTCCGGACGACAACAACACGAAGTTCTTCTATCAGGGCGCAATCGACACCCTGCAGCCGTACTTCGACGACGGCCGGATCACCGTCCCGTCCGGTCAGATCGACATGGACACCGTCTCGACGCTGCGCTGGGACCAGGCGACGGCCCAGAAGCGCATGGAGGACCTGCTCACCAGCACGTACGACGGCGGCGCCAAGCCCCTCGACGGCGTGCTCTCGCCCTATGACGGCATCTCCCGCGGCATCATCACCGCACTCGAGAACGCCGGCTACGGCTCGACGATCGCCGACGGCCTGCCGATTCTCTCCGGTCAGGATGCCGAGATCGCGTCGGTCAAGATGATCGCGGACGGCGTGCAGTTCGCCACCATCTTCAAGGACACGCGCAAGCTCGCCACCCAGGCCGTCGCGGCAGCCGATGCCTTCGCCAAGGGCGAGGACCCCGAGGCCAACGACACCGAGACGTACGACAACGGCGTGAAGGTCGTCCCGTCGTACCTGCTCGAGTCGGACATCGTGGTCGCGGACAACATCACCTCGCTCCTGGTCGATTCCGGCTACTGGACCGAGGAAGAGATCGCCGCGGGCGTCGCGGACTGATCGGTCGGGCGGCGGCCGACTGCCGGGTTCCGACCCGGCGGCCGGCCGTCGCCGACAGCCGTCATCCCCCCAGAGACAGGAGCAGCGATGTCCGACGCGATCCTCGAGATGCGCAACATCACCAAGAACTTCCCCGGCGTCAAGGTCCTCGACGACGTCTCGCTGACGGTCGCCCGTGGCGAGGTCCACGCGATCTGCGGCGAGAACGGCGCCGGGAAATCCACCCTCATGAAGGTGCTGTCCGGGGTCTACCCGCACGGATCCTTCGAAGGATCGATCCTCTTCGACGGCGAGCCCCAGCGCTTCAACGCGATCAAGGACTCCGAGCACGCCGGGATCGTCATCATCCACCAGGAGCTGGCGCTCGTGCCGCACCTGTCGATCGCCGAGAACATCTTCCTCGGCAACGAGGTCATCCACGGCGGCCTGATCGACTGGCACGAGGCGAATGCACGAGCGGCCGAGCTGATGGAACGCGTCGGGCTGCATGAGAACCCGACGACCCCGGTCGGCCAGATCGGCGTCGGCAAGCAGCAGCTCGTCGAGATCGCGAAGGCGCTGACGAAGGACGTCCGCCTGCTCATCCTCGACGAGCCGACGGCTGCGCTCAACGACACCGACTCCGAGCACCTGCTCGGGCTGCTGCGGGGCCTGCGCGATCACGGGATCACCTGCATCATCATCAGCCACAAGCTCGGCGAGATCGTCGAGATCGCCGATTCGACCACCATCATCCGCGACGGCCAGACGATCGAGACGATCGACATGCACGGCGCTGACGCCACGCAGGACCGCATCATCCGCGGGATGGTCGGCCGCTCACTGGATCGCCGGTTCCCCGAGCGCACTCCCGAGATCGGCGAGGAGATCTTCCGCATCGAGAACTGGCGCGTGCTGCACGCGACGCAGCAGGATCGCATCGTCGTGGACGACGCCTCGATCTCTGTGCGCGCAGGCGAGATCGTCGGCATCGCCGGGCTCATGGGCGCGGGACGCACCGAGTTCATGATGAGCGTCTTCGGACGCAGCTACGGCAGGGATGCCTCGGGGAAGGTCTTCCTGCGCGGACAGGAGATCTCCACGCGCACCGTGAAGGAGGCGATCGCCAATCGCATCGCCTACGTCTCGGAGGACCGCAAGGAGTACGGCCTCAACCTGATCGCCGACATCATGACGAACATCTCCGCCGCCGCGCTGGGCAAACTGTCCTCCGGAGTGTTCATCGACGGCAACCGCGAGATCGAGGTCGCGGAGCGGTACCGCGCCGACCTCAACATCAAGTCCCCCACGGTCGCCCAGATCGTCGGGAACCTGTCCGGCGGCAATCAGCAGAAGGTCGTGCTGGCCAAGTGGCTGTACACCGACCCCGAGGTCCTCATCCTCGATGAGCCGACCCGCGGCATCGATGTCGGCGCGAAGTACGAGATCTACGAGATCATCGGCGCTCTCGCCGCGGCCGGCAAGGCAGTGATCCTCATCTCCAGCGAACTGCCGGAGCTGCTCGGCCTGTCCGACCGCATCTACACGCTCGCCTACGGGCGAATCACCGGGCAGCTTCCCGTCGCCGATGCGACGCAGGAAGCGCTCATGTCCCTCATGACGATCGAAAACTCTGCCCCGAAGGAGGCCGCGGCATGAACAACGTGTTCACCGAGGTCAAAGACCTGCTGACCCACAACCTGCGCACGTCGGGTATCTACATCGCCTTCGTCGCGATCATCCTCCTGTTCACGATCCTCACCGGAGGAACGCTGCTCAGCCCCGAGAACGTCACGAACATCGTGCTGCAGAACGCGCACATCCTGATCATGGCGCTCGGGATGATCCTGGTGATCGTCGGCGGCCACATCGACCTGTCGGTCGGGTCCGTCCTCGCGTTCGCCTCCGCGGTCTCGGCGGTCCTCGTCATCCGCGAGGGGATGCCGTGGTGGGTCGGCGTCATCGCGGCCATCGTCACCGGCATCCTGGTGGGCCTGTGGCAGGGGTTCTGGGTCGCGTACGTCGGGATCCCGGCGTTCATCGTCACCCTGGCCGGCATGCTGCTGTTCCGGGGCCTGACCTGGATGGTGCTCGCCAACGTCTCGCTCTCGCCGTTCCCGACCGAGTACCGCGAGGTCGCGAGCGGATTCATCGACGGGATCTTCGGCGTGATCGTGATCGGGCAGGGCGAGGGCCTCAAGGCCGTGCCGCAGACCGTCGACATCTTCACCCTCGTGATCGGCGCACTCGCGGTGGTCGGGGTCATCGTGTCGTCTCTGCGCAGCCGCCGCACCCGCCAGGGCTACGGCCAGACCGTCGAGTCGATGCCGCTGTTCGTCCTGAAGCTCGTGGTGATCTCCGCGGTGCTGCTGGCGTTCGCCTGGGCGCTCTCGTACAACCGCGGCTTCCCGATCGTGCTGATCATCGTCGCCGTGCTGATCCTGGTGTACCAGGTGATCGCGAACCGCACGGTGTTCGGCCGTCACGTCTACGCCGTCGGCGGCAACCTCTCGGCTGCGCGGCTCTCGGGTGTCAACGTGCGCAGCGTCAACTTCTGGATCTTCGTGAACATGGGCCTGCTGACCGGCATCGCAGCCGCGGTGTTCTCGTCCCGGTCCAACGGCGCTCAGCCCGGCATGGGGAACATGTTCGAGCTCGACGTGATCGCGGCATGCTTCATCGGCGGCGCGTCAACGATGGGCGGCGTCGGACGCGTCGGCGGTGCGCTCGTGGGTGGTCTCGTGATGGCCGTCATGACGAACGGCATGCAGCTCATGGGCGTGCCGCAATCCAGTCAGCTGGTGGTGAAGGGCCTCGTGCTGCTGCTCGCGGTCGCCTTCGACATCTACAACAAGCGCCGGGCCGGCACGGTCCGCTGAATCAGACGGAGCGGGGGTCGCGGCGTCGGCCGCGGCCCCCGTTCGCCTGTCAGGCCGACAGGATGCGCGCTCCGCTGACCGGACCGTGCACGTGCAGAGCCTCCCGCCCCTGCGCCTCGAGCTCGTCCTGCACGTAGCGTGCGGACTCGGGTGCGTCGCACAGGAACGCGATCGACGGGCCAGAGCCGGAGACGATGCCGCTGAGCGCGCCGGCATGCAGGCCCTCGCGAATGATCTCCTCGAGCGCAGGGCGCTCCTCGAGTGCGGCCGCCTCGAGGTCGTTGTGCATGGCGGCCGCCAGCGAATGCGGGTCTCCGGCTCGGAGCGCCTGCAGCACGGGGATCGGCACATCGAGGGACTGCGGCGGATCGTCGGCCAGCGCCTCGCCGCGGGCGCGCTGCTCGTCGAGTCGCTGGTAGACCACCGGAGTGGACAGCCCATCGTCGCTGGTCACGAGCACCCAGTCGAAGCGGCCACGGGCCAGCGCCGGATTGAGCTGGTCCCCTCGTCCCGTGCCGACTGCTGTTCCGCCGTGGAGCGCGAACGGCACGTCGGCCCCGAGCCGGGACGCCAGCTCATGCAGGCGAGCGGGTGACAGACCAGTGCCCCAGAGCGCATCGCAGGCCAGCAGCGCTGCCGCGGCATCCGCGGACCCTCCGCCCATGCCGCCGGCGACCGGAACGCTCTTGCGCAATTCCAGCGCCACGCCGCCATCGTGCCCCGTCGCAGAGGCGAGCAGCTTGGCTGCCCGCATCGCGAGATTGCGATCGTCCAACGGCACGGATGCCGGGTCCGCTGCACCCTTGACCACGATCGAGAACTGGTCGGACGGACGGGCGATCACGTCTTCGTACAGCGAGACCGCCTGGAATACCGTGGCAAGCGCGTGATAGCCGTCGTCGTGCCGATCGCCGACGCCGAGGTACACGTTGATCTTGCCCGGTGCCCGTACGTGCACGGCATCCGGAAAGGGCAACAGGGTCATCTCTGGGTCCTCTCGGCGGGGCTCGGTCAGCTCAGAGCGTGGAGGACTTCGCCCACAGGTCGACGTCGATGCCGTGGGAGAGCTCATCGATGCGGGCGAGGTGATCCGCGGTGAAGTCCGGCCCGTCCAGGGCCGCGACGTTCTCGTCGAGCTGTGCGGGCCGAGACGCCCCGATCAGCGCGGAGGCGACCACCGGGTCGCGCAGCGTCCACTGCAGCGCCATCTGGGCGAGCGACTGTCCGCGCTCGACGGCGATGTCGTTGAGAGAACGCAGGATCGACAGTCCCTCATCGCTGAGCGGCCTGTCCGGAAGCGATCGACGCTTCTGCGCACGATCCGCGGTGCCGCCGGCGAGGTACTTGTCGGTGAGCAGTCCTTGAGCGAGCGGTGTGAACGCGATCGCGCCGATTCCCTCCGCGCGCAGCGTATCGGTCAGGCCGTCCTCGACCCAGCGGTTCAGGATCGAGTACGAGGGCTGGTGGATCACCAGCGGAGTGCCGAGTTCGCGGGCGACGGCCACGGCACGCTCGGTGCGCTCGGCGCTGTACGACGAGATCCCGACGTAGAGCGCTTTGCCCTGACGGACGAGCGTGTCCAGCGCCCCGATGGTCTCCTCGATCGGGGTCACGGGGTCGGCGCGGTGCGAGTAGAAGATGTCGACGTAGTCCAGACCCATGCGCGTCAGGGACTGCTCCGCGCTGGCCAGGATGTACTTCCGGCTGGCGAGATCGCCGTACGGCCCCGGCCACATGTCCCAGCCCGCCTTGGACGAGATGATCAGCTCATCGCGGTACGGGCGCAGGTCCTCGGCGAGGATGCGTCCGAAGTTCTTCTCCGCCGAGCCGTACGGCGGGCCGTAGTTGTTCGCGAGATCGAAGTGCGTGATGCCCAGATCGAACGCATGACGCAGCAGCGTGCGCTGGTTGTCGAGCGGGATGTTGTCGCCGAAGTTCCACCACAGGCCGAGCGAGATCGGGGGCAGGTACAGCCCGGACGATCCCACCTGGCGATAGTCGAAGCGGCCGTATCGGCCGGCATCCGCCGCGTACGGGCGGTGCAGCTCGGGGACGTCAGGGCGGAAGCGCGGGTTCTCGGTCACGACTCCAGGCTAGCCGCCTGAGCCTGCGCGATCCTCACGAAGTCGTCGATGATCAGCTGCTCGCCGCGGGCGGTGGGCGCGACACCCGCGCGTTCGAGCACGGCCGTCGCCTCTGCGGATGACCCGAAGACACCGGCGAGCGCCTGCCGCAGCATCTTGCGGCGCTGCTGGAACGCCGCATCGACGATCCGGAATGTTGCCCGGCGGAGGTCCTCGTCCCCGCGGACTTCGGCCGCACGCTGGAACGCGACGAGCACGCTGTCGACGTTCGGAACCGGCCAGAACACCTGCCGCGAGATCGTGCCCGCAAGCCGCCACGGCCCGTACCAGGCCGCCTTCACGCTCGGTGTGCCGTAGGCCTTGCTCCCCGGCGGTGCGGCGAGCCGCTCGCCGACCTCGGCCTGCACCATCACGACACCGCGCTGCAGATTCGGGAACGTCTCCATGAAGTGCAGCAGCACCGGCACCGACACGTTGTACGGCAGGTTCGCGATCAGCACGGTCGGGTCGCCTGGCAGCTCGGTGATCCGCAGCGCATCGGCGTCGACCACCGTCAGCGCATCGGCGGGGACACCGTGGTCTGCGGCGGTCTGCGACAGACGTGCTGCCAGGCGGTGATCGATCTCGACCGCGGTGACCGTCGCGCCCGTCTCGAGGATCGCCAGGGTGAGCGAGCCCAGCCCAGGGCCGACCTCCACAACGCGCTCCCCCGCCTCGACGCCACCGGCCTGCACGATCTTGCGGACGGTGTTGGCATCGACGACGAAGTTCTGCCCGAGCTTCTTTGTGGGCGTCACGTCGAGGTCTGCGGCAAGCCTGCGGATCTCGGTCGCGCCGAGCAGAGTGACGGTCATCCTCCCATTCTCCCCTACCGGGATACGCTGTACGGATGCCCAGCCTCGGTGACCTGATCGCGCCACGACGGATGGGCAGGGACTTCCGCTGGCTGCTGGCGTCCTCGTGGACGAGCAACGTCGGCGACGGTGTCGCGCTCGCGGCCGCTCCGCTGCTGATCGCGTCGATGACCTCGTCGCCGATCCTGGTCGCGTCGGGCGCGATCCTGCAGTTCCTGCCGTGGTTGGTGTTCGGCCTGCACGCCGGCGCCATCGCCGACCGGTTCGACCGACGCCGTCTGGTGATGTTCGCGAACGCGGCGCGCGCGATCGTGCTCGCGGCGCTGTGCGTGTTCCTGATCACCGGCACGGCGAACATCTGGATCGTGCTCGCCGTCGCCTTCCTGTACGGCACCGCAGAGGTCTTCGTCGACACGGCGGGCAGCACGCTGCTGCCCATGATCGTGAAGCCTGCGGATCTCGGCATCGGCAACGCACGCCTCCAGGCCGGATACCTGGTGGCGAACCAGTTCGCCGGACCGCCGCTCGGCGCCTTCCTGTTCGCAGCAGGAAGCGCCTGGCCGTTCCTCGTCGAGGTGCTGTGCGTGACGCTGGCGATCGTGCTCGTCTCACGGATGACCAGGACACCGGTGCCGCCGCGCGAGGAGCACGCGCCGGTGCACACCGATATCGCGCAGGGACTCCGGTGGCTGTGGCGCAACCCGCCGGTGCGCACGCTCGTTCTGATCATCCTGGTGTTCAACGTCACCTGGGCTGCCCCCTGGGGCGTCCTCGTGCTGTACGCGACCGAGCACCTGAACATGGGCGCTGTGGGCTACGGAGCGCTCACCACGGCATCCGCCGCCGGAGGCCTGCTCGCCACGGCGAGCTTCGGATGGCTGGAGAAGCGCGTCTCGTTCGCGACCCTCATGCGGGTCTGCCTGTCACTGGAGGTGCTCATGCATCTCGCGTTCGCCCTGACCACGACAGGGTGGGTGGCGCTGGTGATCATGGCCGGGTTCGGCTTCTACGCCTTCATCTGGGGCACGATCTCGACGACCGTCCGACAGCGGCTCGTTCCCACCGAGCTGCAGGGCCGGATCGCGTCCGTGAACATGGTGGGGGTGTTCGGTGGGATGGTGCTCGGTCAGGCGCTCGGCGGCGTGATCGCCCAGTTCTGGGGCCTCGCGGCGCCGTGGTGGTTCGCCTTCGTTGGAGCGGCGATCACGCTGCTGCTGGTGTGGAAGCCGATCTCGCACATCGTCAGCGCGAAGCCCGTGAGCGACCCGGAGCCCGACCCGGTGGCGTGAGCGTCATGAAGCCGGATCAACCTCGCCGCTTGTATCGACCGTTGTGAAGCCTTCGGCCGCGGCCGCCTGCAACAGTCGTTGGTCCCCCGAGGCGAACACGACGTCTCGGGCTCGAATCAATGTGGCCGTCGCCAGATGCACGGAGTCGTATCCGCGCAACCCATGGGCGACGGCCAACGCCGCCGCGCGATTGATGACCTCGGTGGTGACGTCAACCAGCGTGAGGTCGACGATCAGTCGCGTTGCCTGATCCTGAAGATACGAGTGCTGCTCATCGGCTACACGTCCGATTCGGTTCCCCTGCGCGACGGCGGCGGCCGCTTCCGCGATGATCAGGCGCGTGCTGACGACCTCGTCAGCGTCATTCCACAGCCGTGATGAAGTGGCCGTACCGGCTTCCACCACGACGAGCGGGAGTAAGGCCGACGTGCCCAGGTAGACGATCACTCGCGTTGCTCGGCCACGAGATCACTGATCGGCCCGTCGGTCACGAGCGGTCTCGGCATTCGCCGCTGTCGATGAGCAGGCGGCATGGCCAGGCCCTCATCGATCAGACGTTGGAGGACGGCATCGCCCTCCGCCGGAACGATCTGGGCAACGACGACGCCACGATCCGTAATGATGACGCGTTCGCCAGAGCTCGCCGACTTCACGTAGGCACTCAGGTGCGCCTTGAGGTCACGAATACCGATCTGCATGTCCGCTGCGCCTCCTCTGCGATGTGGTCACGAGTTTACGCTCCCGTGACCACAAAAGGTGGATCAGTCGCTGAACGCTCCGTAGACCGCGATCGTATTGGCGGCCAGCTGCGTGCTGAGCTCGTCGACGGCGAGGCCGAGTTCGGCAGCCATGAAGCGCACGGTGATCGGCACGAGATACGGCGCGTTGGGCCGTCCTCGCAGCGGCACCGGTGTGAGGAACGGCGCATCGGTCTCCACCAGGATCCGATCCAGCGGGGTGACCTTCAGCGCGTCTCGCAGGTTCTGGGCGTTCTTGAAGGTCAGGTTGCCGGCGAAGGAGAGGTAGTACCCGGCATCCGCGGCGATGCGCGCCATCGCGTCGTCACCGGAGAAGCAGTGGAACACCGTCCTCTCCGGTGCACCGACGCGGGTCAAGGTGTCGAGGACCGCGTCGTGCGCATCGCGATCGTGGATCTGCATCGCGATGCCATGCTTCTTCGCCAGTGCGATGTGCGCCTCGAAGCTCTCGAACTGGGCGGGTCTGCCCGGCTCGTCGGTGCGGAAGAAGTCGAGACCCGTCTCGCCGATCGCCCGCGTGCGCGGGTGCGCGGCGAGCTCATCGATCACGGCGATCGCCTCGTCGAGCCGCCCGGCGTCGGCGTAGGTCGGCGCATCGTTCGGGTGGATCGCGACGGCGGCGAGGACGCGCTGGTCCTGCTCCGCCGCCGCCACGGCCCAGCGAGACGACTCGATGTCGCCCGACGCCTGCACCACGCCGGCGATGCCGACGGCTTGGGCACGGTCGAGCTGCTCCGTGAGGCTGAGCTGCTCGTCGCCGTCCGCGATCTCCAGGTGCGCATGGTTGTCGTACACCGGAACGGTCAGCGGCTCCGGTGCCGCCGGATACCGCAGATCCTTGCGACCGCTCGTCGAGCGCTCGCGGACGTAGGTTTCGGGCTCGCTCATGCGATTCGGCTCCTCGCTGCGCTCGTTGCTCGACGAGCGGATGACATCAGGCCTGCGACTCCACTCGCGGGAACAGCGGTGCCAGTCCGTTGACGTTGGTGCCCGGCTTCAGGATGCCCCAGGCGCCGGCCTCGCGGATCGGCTGGTCCTGCAGGCGCCCGATGCTCTCGGCGGCGCCCAGCGAGATCCACAGCTTCTCGGTCGCCTGCGGCATGACCGGCGAGAGCAGCACGGCGAGCGCCCGCAGACCCTCGGCGCACGTGTACAGCACGGTGCCGAGCCGGGAACGCTGCTCCTCGTCGCGAGCCAGCGCCCACGGCTCGTTCTCGGTGATGTAGCCGTTCAGTGCGTCGACGATCGTCCAGATCCGGGTGATGGCCTCGTCGATCCGGAACTGCTCCACCGCGGCATCCGCCTCGGACGCGGCATCCGCGACGATCTTCTGGATCGCGAGATCCGCCTCGGAGTACTCGCCCGCTGGCGGCACGATCCCCTCGAAGTAGCGCTCGATCATCGCGACCGTGCGGGAGGCGAGGTTGCCGAAGCCGTTCGCGAGTTCGGCCTGGTAGCGGGCGGACAGGTCCTCCCAGCTGAACGAGCCGTCCTGCCCGAAGGCGATCGCCGAGAGGAAGTAGAACCGGTACGCGTCGGAGCCGAAGACGTCGGTGATCTCGGTCGGCGCGATGCCGGTGAGCTTCGACTTCGACATCTTCTCGCCGCCGACGAGCAGCCACCCATGCGCGAAGACGCCCTTGGGCACCTCGAGGCCCGCCGCCATCAGCAGCGCAGGCCAGATGACGGCGTGGAAGCGCAGGATGTCCTTGCCGACCACGTGGTACGCCGGCCAGCGGCGCTCGAACTGCGCATCATCCGCGCCGTAGCCGACGGCGGTGGCGTAGTTCAGCAGCGCGTCGACCCACACGTAGATGACGTGCGAGGAGTCCCAGGGCAGCGGGATGCCCCAGTCGAACGTGGAGCGCGAGATCGAGAGGTCCTTCAACCCCTGGCTCACGAACGAGATGACCTCGTTGCGCGCGGAGTGCGGGCGCACGAAGTCGGGCTCGGTCTTGTACAGCTCGAGCAGGCGGTCCTGGAACTCGCTGAGCTTGAAGAAGTAGTTCTTCTCCTGCAGCAGCTCGAGCGGCTTCGAGTGGATCGCGCAGACCTTGAGCCCCTCGAAGGGACCTGTGCCGTCGACGATCTCGGACTCCGGCTTGAACTCCTCGCAGCCCACGCAGTACAGCGCCTCGTACTCGCCCGCGTAGATGTAACCGGCGTCGTACAGACGCTGGAAGAACACCTGCACGTTGGTCTCGTGGCGCTCCTGCGTGGTGCGGATGAAGTCGTCGTTGGCGACGTCCAGCGTCTTCAGCAGCGGGAACCAGCTCTCGGTGACGAGCTTGTCCACCCACTCCTGCGGAGTGACGTTGTTGGCCGCCGCTGCCCGCAGCATCTTCTGACCGTGCTCGTCCGTTCCGGTGAGCATCCAGGTGTCGTCGCCGGCCTGACGGTGCCAGCGCGCGAGCGTGTCGACCGCCACTGAGGTGTACCCGTGACCGATGTGCGGCACATCGGAGGGGTAGTAGATGGGCGTCGTGATGTAAAAGGAATCGCCTGCGGGCATGCGGTCAATTCTAGGTGCGATCACCGGTGCGTTACGCCGGGGGTGCTCCGCTCCCACCGGGTCACAGTCCGTTGCGACGTGCGACCTCTCCCAGCCAGCCGAGGCTGGGCTTGGGCCGACGCTCGAACGTCTCCTTGTCGAAGGCGATCAGGCCGAACGTCGGCGCGTAGCCGCTGGCCCACTCGTAGTTGTCCAGCGCGCTCCAGTGCTGATAGGCGCGCACGTCGATGCCGTCGGACATGGCACGGTGCAGGCCCTCGAGCGCGCCCTGCGTGTAGGCGATGCGCCGGGTGTCGTCAGAGGTTGCGATGCCGTTCTCCGTCACGAGGACCGGCACTCCCCCGCTGAGCTCCCACGCACTCCGTACGCCCAGTTCCAGCGCCTCGGGAAAAAACTCCCACCCGGTGAGCGTCGTCTCGACATCCGCGGCGACCGGACGGGGTCCCGCCGGGCCGATGAACGTGCGCGTGTAGGCCTGGACCCCGACGAAGTCGTCGCCGGCCGACTGCTCGAGGTACCAGAAATCACGCGGATGGCCGTACTCCTGCAGCATCTCGTCCGCGCCCGGCTCACCAGTCGAATGGAACGCCTGCGTCGCGATCGTCCACCCGGCCTGCACACCGGGGACCGTATGCACGAGGTCCGAGGCCCGACGGTGCGCCGCGAGCAGCGTGTCGGCCACAGCCAGGTCGGGATTGGGAAGGCCGTAGGCGACGAGGTTCGCGGCGTCCTCGCCGCCGGCGAGCATGGCCGCGATGTTGGGCTCGTTGATCGTGCAGACGTAGGTCACGTCCTCGAGGATCGGCAGCACCGTCTCGACATAGCGGCCGAACAGGTCGACGGCATCCGGCGCACGCCAGAAGCCGTCCCGCTGGAACCACTGGGGCACCGTGAAGTGGATCAGCGTGACGGTGGGATCGAGGCCGAGGTCGCGCGCCGTGTCGATCATGCGGCGGTAGTGGTCGATCATCGCTCGGGAGACGAAGCCGCGCTCCGGTTCGATGCGCGCCCACTCCAGCGAGAACCGATACGAGTTCAGACCCGCGTCCGCGAGCAATCGCATGTCCTCCGGGTAGCGGTGGAAATGATCGGCAGCATCACCCGACGGCTCCACCATGGGCGACCCTGAAGCGTGCTCCATGGTCCACCAGTTGCTGGTCGTGTTGTTCCCCTCCACCTGGTGGGCCGCTGTCGCGGCGCCCCAGAGGAAGCCGTCGGGGAAGGTGAGCACGGATGCTCCTCTCGTCAAGGGTGTTCGGTTCGGTTCGGTTCAGCGGGCTGCGCGCGCGGGGTTGGGCACGGCATCCAGGAGCTGGACCGTGTAGGGATCCTCGGGGCGCTGCAGCACCTGAGCGGTCTCGCCGCGCTCGACGACGCGGCCGTCGTGCAGCACGAGGATGTTCTCGGTGACCAGCCGGGCGCTCAGCAGATCGTGGGTGATGTAGAGCATGCTGATGCCCCAGCGCTCGCGGAGGTCTTCGAGCAGCGCCAGCACGCCGGCGCGCAGTGACACGTCGAGCATCGACACCGGTTCGTCGGCGATCAGCACCTGCGGGTCGCTCGCCAGTGCGCGGGCGATGACGACGCGCTGGCGCTGCCCGCCGGACAGCTGGTGCGGCAGTTTGGCCGCGAACTGCTCCACGGGCGTGAGGCCGACCGTTTCGAGCAGCTCGAGAACACGTGCCCTGGCCTCGTCGCCGCGCATGCGCGTGTAATTGCGGATCGGCCGGCTGAGCGTGTACTCCACGGTGTGGAGCGGATTCAGTGCCGAGTAGGGGTCCTGGAACACCATCTGGACGTCCTTGCGCAGATCCCGCAGGCCACCGCGTCGAAGGGACGCGACATCGACGTCCCCGAAGCGCACGGATCCGGCGGTCGGCCTCTCGACGCCGGTGATGAGCTTGGCGATCGTCGACTTGCCCGAGCCTGACGCGCCGACGAGCGCGAGCGCCTCTCCCGGCTCCAAGCGGAACGAGACGTCGTCGACGGCCGTGACCGCTTCCTGTCCCCGGCGCGGTGCGGGGTAGACCTTCGAGACGCCCTCGAGCACGATCGCGGCATCCGCCCGGCGCTCGTCGCGCTCGGAGACGGTCGGCAGCGTGTCGGTCAGTTCCGCTCGGGAGGTCCCCTCGCGGCGCCGTGTGCCCAGGTCGACGAACCCGGGGATCGAGATCGACTCCGCCCTCGGGTCGGCGTAGTGGCTGAGGAGCATCCGGGTGTACTCGTCCTGCGGGCGCTCGAGGATGTCGCGGCTGGGCGCGTCCTCGACGATGCGCCCTTCGTGCATCACCATGACGCGATCCGTCGCCTCCAGGACGATGCCGAGGTCGTGACTGATGAGGATCGCCGTGAACTGCTCGGCGCGCTGCAGCTCCTGGATGGTCTCCATCACCGCGTGCTGCACCAGCACGTCCAGTGCGGTCGTCGGCTCGTCGAACACCATGAGCTGCGGCTCCAGAGACAGCGCGATCGCGATCGAGGCGCGCTGTCGCATCCCTCCGGAGAGCTCGCCCGGATACCGGTCGAGGACCTCAGGGGCGAGCCCGACCTTTCCGACCAGTTCACGAGCGCGCTGTTCGCGATCGTGCGGGTCGATGTGGCCGTGGGCCGCGAAGACATCGAAGAAGTGGGCTCGCACCGTGCGCACCGGATTCAGCGCGTTCATGCCGGACTGCAGCACCATGGCGAAGCCGCCCTGGCGCTGGCGGCGCAGCTCCTCGGCATCCAGCCCTCGGATGTCGCGGCCGCCGAACAGGATCCGACCGCCACTGATGCGCGCCGGCGGCTTCTGCAGACGTGTCAGCGCGAAGCCGAGCGTCGACTTGCCCGAGCCGGACTCGCCGACCAGCCCGACGAACTCGCCACGCCGCAGCGCGAACGACACGTCCTCGACGGCCGAGACTGGAGTCGCACCCGGCGATGCGTACTCGACGGACAGCCCCTGCACGTCGAGCAGGACCTCCCGCTCGTCCGCGGTGGTCGCCGCAGCGTTCGTCGGGGTCATCGTCCCTTCCCTTCCCGCAGGCGCGGATTGGATATTCCGTCCACGCCGAAGTTGATGAGTGTGAGACTCAGCGCGAGCAGTGCGATGCAGAGTCCAGGAGCGAACAGCAGCAGCCATTGCCCGGTGAGAAGCGAGTTGGAGTTCTGTGCCCAGTAGAGCATCGTGCCCCAGCTGACGATGCTCGAGTCGCCGAGCCCGAGGAACTCCAGTCCGGCCTCGGCGAGGATCGCAGCCGTAGCCGCGCCGAACAGCGTTCCGGCGATGATCGACGTCATGTTCGGGAGGATCTCGCGGAAGATGATGCGGGCCGAACTGTCGCCGGAGAATTGTGCGGAAGCGACGAAGTCGTTGCCGCGCAGTGATTGGGTCTGGCTGCGCAGCACCCGCGCGCCCCACGCCCATCCCGTGACCACGATCACGGCGATGATCATCAGGATCCCGCCGTTCTGGAGGTAAGCCGCGATGACGATCATGAGCGGCAGGCCGGGGATGACGAGGAACAGGTTGACGAAGAAGCCGACCGTCTCGGAGGCGATACCGCGCAGGTATCCCCAGCTCAGCCCGATGAGCACGGCGACGATCGTGGAGAGGATGCCGGCGGCGAAGCCGACGAGCAGACTGACCTGCGCGCCGTGGATGAGCTGACTCAGCACATCCTCCCCGGCGGCGGTGGTGCCCAGCCAGTGCTCCGGGCTGGCTCCCGCGTTGCGCTCGAATCCGTTGTCCTTCGGATCGTACGGAGCGAGCCAGGGCGCGAAGACGGCGACCAGGACGAAAAGGGCGAGCAGGCAGAGCCCGATCCGCGCCTTGCCGTTCCCCCAGAGGGTCCCGACCATGCGTCCGAGGGAGCGCCATCGGCTGGGCGCCGCGATGCGGGAGGAGGGCACTTTGACGTTCATCGTGGAGGTCATCGGCGGGTCCTTGGGTCCAGCACGCCGTACAGGATGTCGACGAGGAAGTTGGCGATGAGCACGCTGACCGTGATCATCAGGAAGAGCGCCTGCATGAGCGGATAGTCCTGTCCGATCACGGCATTGAACAGCAGGTAACCGATCCCGGGGTAGCCGAACACCTGCTCGACGAGGATCGACCCTCCGACCACTCCGCCGAGCGTGAGCCCGAAGCCGGTGAGGTTGGGCAGGATCGCATTGCGCGCGGCGTAGCGCAGTGCGATGGTGCGACCGCGCAGGCCGTTCGCCTCGGCGAAGGTGACGTAGTCCTCACCGAGGGTGTTGATCATCGCGTTGCGCATGCCGATGATCCAGCCGCCGAGAGACGTGAGCAGGATCGTCAGCGCGGGAAGCGCGGCGTGCCGGATCAGATCGACGATGAACTCGAGCGTGAACCCGGGCGTCGTCGTCGCCGAATACGCCCCCGTCGTGGGGAACCAGTGCAGGACGTAGCCGAGGAAGAACAGCAGCAGCAGCGCGGTCCAGAAGTACGGGAACGTACTGAGGAAGGACCCCGTCAGCGTCGGCAGCGAATCCAGCCACGTGCCGCGGCGCCAGGCGGCTGCGACGCCGATGAGCGTGCCGATGACGAACGCGAGCACCGTGACGACGCCCACCAGGACGATCGTGTACGGCAGTGCCGTCGACACCATGCTGGCGACGGTCTGCGGGTAGAACGTGTACGAGACACCGAAATCGAGCCGGGCGACCTGGCCGAGATATGTGACGTACTGGTCCCACAGCGACCCCGTGGGCACGCCGAGCTGCGCCTCGATGGCCGCTCGAGTCGCCTCGGAGACCGGGCCGTTCTGAGCGAGCTTGGCGATCGCGGCATCCGCAGGGGACCCCGGCATCATCCTCGGGAGGAAGAAGTTCAGCGTGACGGCCGCCCAGAGCGTCAGGGCGAAGAGACCGAGTTTCTGGAACGCGTACTTCACTGGTCCTCTCCCTTCACGCGCTCGAGCCGCGGGAAGATCCCGAGAGGTGCCGAGTCGTAGTTCTGCGGGATCATGTAGGGGTCTTCCTCGGAGGGCCAGCCGGTGAACTTCGCGTCGCTGAAGAGTCCCCAGATGCCTCCGTAGTACAGGCCGATCACGGGCAGTTCGTCGTACACGATGTTCTGCAGCTCGCGCACGATCTCGTCCTGTCTGGCGGGGTCCACGGTGGATCGGAACTCGGCCAGCAGCGCGTCGGCCTCTTCCGATCGGTAACGCTGGAAGTTGTTCGAGGTGGTCTCACCGGCAGGGACATAGAAATCGCTGGAGAGCAGACTGTTGAACGCCTGGTAGACGTCTCCGTTGCCCATGCCGCCGATCGCCATCTCGAAGTCGCCGTTGCCGATGGCGCTCTGATAACCGGCGGGCTGGGGCAGGTTCAATGTCACCTTCACGCCGACGTCGGCGAGTTGTCGCTGCACCGCCTGCGCTGCTCTGGTCCAATCGGAGTAGCCGTTGGCGGTCGTGAGCGCGAACTCGAGCTGCGCTCCGTCCGCGCCGATCAGTCGGTCGCCCTCCAGCGTGTAGCCGGACTCGGCGAAGGCCTCCAACGACGCATCCCGATCCTGAGCGATCATGCCCTGGTCGGGGATGCCCGGGTCCAGATACTGCTCCTGGTTGGGCAGGATCAGGCCGGTCTGGCCTGCGGGTTCCATGTACCCCTCGGACGCCGTCTCCGCGATCTCTTCGCGATCGAGGGCGAGGGCGATGCCGCGGCGGATGTTCACGTCGTCGAACGGCGCGACTTCCAGGTTCGGCACGAGCGAGATCACCCCACCCGGCGGGAACCACCAGGTGTTGTCCGGGCTGGCCGCACCCCAGGTCCCCTCGACGTCCGAGATGAACGAGTACGCCCAGTCGTAGCCGCGCGTGACGGTGTCGAGCTGCGAGTTCGTGGCCGGAAGCAGGATGTGCTCGATCTCGATCGAGTCGGCCTGCCAGTAGTCCGGGTTCTTGTCCATCGAGTACTGCTGATCGTTGTAGTTGCCCAGCACGAACGGCCCGGTGCCCACCGGGTCCTCGTTGCGCCACGTCCCGGGGTCCTCGACGTCCGACCAGAGATGCTCGGGGACGATCATGGTCTGCCCGATGATCGACAGCGACGGGGCATCCTCGCTCTTGAGATGGAAGACCACGTCCGTCCCGTCGACCTCGACGCTCGAGAGGTGCTGCCAGGCGCCCTTGATGTCGAGCGACGGATTGTCCTCCAGCAGTTGGAACGTGAACGCGACGTCCTCGGGGGTGAGATCTTCGCCGTCACTCCACTCGACGTCGTCGCGGATCGTCATGATGATCGTCCGGGCATCCGGCTGCGACCACTCGGTGGCCAGCCAGGGATTCCGCTCGCCATCGAGCGGGTTGATGAGGATCAGGGGCTCGTAGATCCACCGGGCTGCCGTGCGGGTGTTGGTGAGGTACGGGTTGAAGTTCCGTGTGAAGAACGGATTGCCGTGGTCCGCGTTGATCAGCATCGTATCGTCGCCGATCGAAGGATCTGGCTGAGAGGTGATCTGGATGCTGCAACCGCTGAGAGCGATCGCGGCCGCTGCGATGCCGACCGTCGCGACCTTCCTCCAGCGCTGGAACCTGCGCTTCTTCGCCACTCTGGAACCTCATGTCGTCTCTGTCATGAAGGGCACTCCGCTGTTGGAACACCCATACGGCTTCTTTCGCCTCCGCAATTGTAAGCGCATACATTTATGACCCGCAACCCCACCGACTCCTCTCGTGCGGTCGCGACCGAGAGGTCAGCTGTTCCCGCGGGAGCTCTCGCGCAGAGCGATCGTCAGGGGGAGGCGCACGAACATCGGATCGGCTTCCGGTTGCTCCAGCCGTCGCGCAAGCACCTGGACCGAAGCGCGCCCGAGGTCGATCATCGGCTGACGGACGGTCGTCAACCGGGGGTCGGAAAGCGCTGCGGCGTCGATCCCGTCGAAGCCGGTGACGAGCAGATCCTCTGGCACACGGATCCCCGCCGACCTGAAAGCATCGAGCGCACCGAGAGCCATCTGGTCGTTCGCCGACATCAGCGCTGCAGGAAGGCCACGGGCGAGCAGCTCGCCCGCCGCTCGACGACCAGAAGCGCGCGTGAAGTCGCCCTGCAGGACGGGGACCTCGCTGAGAGGAATGCCTGCCCCGGCGATGGCGGCAGAGAAGCCCTGCCACCGCTGCCCTCCGTCAGGCGAGTCAGCGGGTCCGGTGAGGTAGGCCGGTGGACGCCCGCCGGTCTGCGCGAGCACGAGGCGCGTGAGCTCCGCCATCGCCTCGGCGTTGTTGACGGTGACATGGTCGTAGCGATCGCCGCGCGGCGGACCCGCCAGGACGACCACGGGGATGCGGCGCGCGAGACGTGCGAGGACCTCGTCCGGGACGCTGCTGGCCAGAACCACGAGACCGTCCACGCGACCCGCCATGTCGCGAACGGTCGCACGTTGCGGATCGTCACGGCCGACTCCGATCATGAGGACGAAACCCTGCTTCCACGCCTCCAGTTCGGCGCCCCGCAGCACCTCGTCCAGGAACAGGTTCGTCGGATGCTCCTCCGGCGCGCCGTCCTCATCATCGAGCACGGTGAACGGCCTCACCGTCGAAGCACCTGCGGCGAGCACGTCGAGCGCTGGGGCCTCCTCGGCCGCATCGAAACCGGGGAAGTACAGCCCCAGCACGCCGGTGCGGCGCTCTGCCAGTCCCCGCGCGCTGCCGCTGGGAACGTAACCGAGGGCGGAGACCGCATCCATGACCCGATCGCGGGTGACGGGCCGCACGGCATCCGGCGTGCGCAGCACCCGTGAGACGGTCGCAATCGAGACGCCCGCGCGGTCGGCGACGTCGTACACCGTCGCGGCCTTCGTCACCATGAGCTCCCTCCACCCGGACTGAACTCAGGGTACCGACGTCCCACGCGTCTCGAACGCCGCACGTCAGGCGCGCCGTGCGATGACCGCGCCGTGCGGACGGCTGCTCGCCTCACCGGGGCGGCGCGCCCGCTCGTCCCGCGAAACGACGACGAGGCCCGCCTCGGCGAGCAGCCTCGTCAGCTCGCTCTCCGACCAGAAGTACGCGGTCGTGATGGCGTGCGCGAACGGCTCCCGAGGAGGGCCGTCGAAGTACCCGATCAGCAGGGAACCGCCGGGCGCGAGCACGCGCGCGAGCTCCGACAGGATCTCGGAGAGCTCGGCCGGCGGCGTGTGGATCAGCGAATACCAGGCCAGAATGCCGCCGAACGAGGCGTCCTCGAAAGGAAGGTCGCGCAACGACGCCCGTTCGAAGTCGAGGTGCGGGAAACGTGCGCGAGCCGAGGCGAGGAATTCCGACGCGATGTCGACACCGACCACATCACGGTCGGGGTCGTGTAGGAACTGCGTCCAGAGACCGGGACCGCAGCCAGCGTCGAGGAGGCGGCCGACGGTGGCATCACGCCAGGTGCCGATGAACCGCCGGTCGGCGGCATCCATCTGCTCGATCGATCCGAGGAGTTCGACGTACTCGGCGGCACGCGCGTCGTAGGAGGCGGAGATCGAAGCGTCGGTCATGACGACGAGCCTATGAGCGGTCAGCGCGAGCGGGACGACAGCGCGTGCTGGTACAGGTCACGCGAACTCAGTCCGGTGGCCGCGGCGACCTCGGCACAGGCATCCTTCAGCCGGATGCCGGACGACACCAGCGCCGCAACCTGCGCCGCGGCGTCCTCCGCCGTGGTCTCGACATGCGAGGCTCCTTCGACGACGACGACGACCTCGCCCTTGACGCCCTGCTCGGCCCAGGCGACGAGTTCGGATGCCGTGCCTCGACGCACCTCTTCATACAGCTTCGTCAGTTCGCGGCACACCGCGATGCGGCGCTCGGGCCCGAACGCCGCACCCATGTCGGCGAGCGAGGAGGCCAGCCGCGACGGCGACTCGAAGAAGACCATGGTGCGCAGTTCGCCGGCGAGCGCGGTGAGCGTCGACCGCCGCTCCCCCTGCTTGCGCGGAAGGAAGCCTTCGAAGGTGAACCGATCCGTCGGCAGCCCAGAGATCGCGAGGGCCATGAGCACGGCGCTGGGACCGGGGATCGCGGTGACGGTCACGCCGGCGGCGACGGCCGCCGCGACGACGCCGTAGCCGGGGTCGCTCACCGCCGGCATCCCCGCGTCGCTGACGAGCACGATGTCCTGCTCGGCGGCGAGCGCCACGAGCTCGGCCGCCTTGTGCTTCTCATTGTGGTCGTGCAGGGCGATCAGCCGCGGACGGTTCGCGATCTGCAGCGCCTGCAGCAGCCGCTGGGTCGTACGGGTGTCCTCGGCGGCGACCACCTCGGCGTTCTCGAGCACCTCGATGAGGCGTCGCGACGCGTCGCCGAGGTTGCCGATCGGTGTGGCGGCGAGGATGATCACACGTTCAGCTTAGGCGGCACGATCTAGGCTGGTCCCGTGACCGCGCCCGTGCCCCTGCTGCCGCCTCCGGCCCGGCGATCCACGCTGTGGGGACGCTTCCGGACGCGGTTCCTGGATGATCCGGAGTGGACGGGTCTCCTGCGCTGGTTCGTCCCCCTGCTCATCACGTCGCTCGCGGCCGTGCTGCGGCTGGTGTACCTCGATCGTCCGCACACGCTCGCCTTCGACGAGACGTACTACGTCAAGGATGCCTGGTCGCTCTGGACGCTCGGCTACGAGGGCACCTGGGGCGAGGGCGCGAACGAGCAGCTCCTGTCCGGCGACACGAGCGCGCTCGGCGAGCAGGGCAGCTTCATCGTCCACCCTCCGCTGGGCAAGTGGATCATCGCGCTCGGCATGGCGCTGTTCGGTCCTGGTTCCAGCGGCGGATGGCGGCTGACGACGGCGATCCTCGGGGCCGCGACAGTGCTCGTGGTCTATCTGATCGCACTCGCCATGACGAGGTCCATGCCGGTGGCGACGATCGCGAGCCTGCTACTGGCGATCGATGGTCTGAGCATCGTGATGAGCCGGATCGCGCTGCTCGACGGCATCCTCACCTTCTTCGTCATGCTGGGATTTCTGTTCGTCCTGCTGGACCGGCGCAGGACCATTCCCCGAGTGGAACGAGCCGATGCCGAGGCGCCCGATCCGCTCTGGGGACGCGTGCTCTGGCGACGCCCGTGGATCGTCGCGGCCGGCCTCGCCCTCGGCGCGGCGACGGCCGTCAAATGGTCTGGCCTGTATGCGCTGGCAGGCCTCGGCATCTACCTCGTCGTCACGGATGCTCTCGCTCGTCGTCGCGCCGGAGTCGTGTTCTGGCCGACGGATGCCGCAGTGCGCCAAGGCCCGGTGACATTCCTGCTGCTCGTTCCACCGGCTCTGCTGGTCTATCTGGCGTCGTGGACAGGGTGGTTGATGACGAGCGCTGGGTACGACCGCGCCAGTGACGTCAACCCGTTGACGGCGCTGTGGAACTACCACCAGGCGATGTACGGATTCCACGTCGGACTCGCGACCGGGCATCCATACGAGAGCCCCGCCTGGCAGTGGCCGTTGCTGCTGCGGCCGACGGCGGTGTGGGTGGACAGCACGGATCAGTCCTGCTGGGGAACCGACCACTGCATCGCGGTCATCACAGCGGTGCCCAATCCGCTCATCTGGTACGGCGGCATCGCGGCGGCGGTCTATCTGCTCTACCGATTCGTCCGCGGCCTCATCCAGCGCACGCCGATGCCGTGGCAGTACGGCATCCCGCTCGTCGGACTCGCTGTCACCTACGTGCCATGGCTGCTCACGCCGGGGCGGACGATCTTCCAGTTCTACACCGTCGCGATGATGCCGTTCCTCGTGATCGCTCTCGCGCTCGCCCTGCGCGATCTGGCAGGACGACGGCCCGACCCGTTGCATCGTCGGCAGTCCGGCGAGAGGACGGTCATGGTGTTCCTCGTGCTCGCCGTCCTCGTGTCGGCGTTCTTCTATCCGATCTGGACGGGGATCAACGTCCCGTACACGTTCTGGCTCGTGCACAACTGGCTGCCGGGTTGGGTGTAGCTCAGGCCCTCGCTCTGGCGCGCAGACGCGCGGCATCCCGGTCGTACATGGCCGCGTGGTCCGCGAGCTCCGGTCTGATCGACGCGCGCGCCCTGGAGTGCACGGCGAGCGCATCCAGCCGCGCGGCGATCGTCAGCCACAGCTCGTCGGCCGTGGCATCCGACCCGTAGGCCGACATCAGCATCTCGCGGCGACCGGACTCAGCGGCGAGGATCTCGGCAGGCGCCTCGGCATCCTCGACGTAGGGCACGAGCCGGTACGCGAGGTAGGCGAGATCCCAGAGCCGCGGCCCCGGGGATGCCGTGTCGAAGTCGATCACGCCGGTGAGCCGCTGGTGCTCGAAGACGAGGTTGTAGGGCGCGAAGTCGTTGTGGCAGACCACCTCGACAGGCTCCCGCATGGGCAACTGCCAGCCGTCGGTCATGCCTGCGAGATCGGTGCTCGCGTCATGGATGCGGCGGAGCAGCCGCCCGGCGTCCGCCAATATCTCGTCCCGCCACAGCCACGCCGGAAGCGGGTAGTGCGCGACGTCGCCATGGATGAAGGAGAGCCGTTCTCGCCCGTCTTCCGTGATGCCCAGAACACGCGGGACCTCGCCGATACCCGCGTGAGCGAGAGCGTCGAGGAACGCGTGCACATTCGGAGTCCACGGCCCGACCGGACGCCGAACCTCATCGCCCGCGCGGACGACGTCGTTCATGTTGCCGCCGGCGAGCGGGGTCTGCTCCGACGGCTCGATCATGTGCCGATGATACGCACCATCAGGCGCACGCCATGCGGCGGGGACTCCGTTTCGACTCGCTCCGCTCGCTCAACGAACGAATCAGCGAAGGCGGGGCTCAGCGGGCCGACGGAATAGCCCCGGGCTCCGTGGTCGGCAGCTTGCAAACGAAAGCGCGGCAGTCGTAGACCACCCCATCCGCTCCCGCTTTCCCCTCGAACAACGCGAACCCGGCATCCGCGAACGCCTGCTCCTGTGCCGGCGTGACCACGGCGATCACATCGGCATCCGCTCCACGCGCCGCATCCGCCAATGCGGAGTTCGGATCGGACGTCACCACGACCAGTTGACGCGGCGCGTCCGCCAGACCTGCAGCGACCGTCAGCAGACTGCCGTGCCCGAACGGATGCCGCAGTGCGGCCTCCCCGTGCTGACGCACCCGATCCTCGGCCGCCGCACGATACCTCTCCCCCGCCCCCAGCCGCCAGGCGGTCAGCGCCGCCTGGGCGATGGCCGAGACGCCGGACGGCAGGTCGCCGTCCGTCTGATCCGGAGCCGCAGCGATCCCCTGCGCCGTCAGCACCGGGTCGATGTCCGCGCCCCCTGTCAGGATGCCGTCGAGCAGCGACCGCGCCGTCACCGCCCAGGAGACCTCGCCTGTCGCGATCGCGAGCGAGAGGAGTCCGTCTGCCAGCAGTCCGAGATCGGCAGCCGTCGCCACGGCCCGCGATGCCGCGCCGTCCAGCGACAGACGCACGAGTCTTCCGTCGTCGGCACGGTTCGCCGACAGCACGAAAGACGCGGCCGAGACCGCGGCATCCACCCACGCCGGCTCCCCGAGCGCTGCGCCCGCTCGGCCCAGCGCGCCGATCGCCAATCCGTTCCATCCAGAGATCACCTTGCCGTCGACCGCCGGCGCCTCCAACATCGATCGCTCGTCGAGGTCGCGCAGGTAGTACCCGCCCTCGCTGCGCTCTCCGTCGATCCAGGATTCCGAATCCTGCGCGGCACCGAAACCGCCGCCCTCGCGGCGCAGCGCGTCGAGCAGGAACGACGCGATGCCGTGCGCTGTCCGGCGGTCGCCCTCCCGCACCGCGACGTCCAGCAGCTGGGCGTTGTCCGTCAGCATCCGCTCGTAGTGCGGCACGGTCCAGTCCCGCTGGGTCGCGTACCGGAAGAACCCGCCGTCGGCATCGCGCAACGCGGAGTCCGCCATCGCCGCCAGCGCCCGAGAACCGGCCGCCGCGGCATCCGGCGCCGCAGCGCGCACGACGGGAGACTGCAGGAAGGCCAGCGTTGTGGCCACAGGGAACTTCGGAGCGCCGCCGAAACCGCCGTATGAACGGTCCTCCTGCGCTGCTATCGACTCCGCCGCGGCGGCCAGATCCGCAATGCCGGGAAGATCGGTCGGTACGGAGGCGGATGCTTCGGCGAGCGCCTGCGCGACGGCATCCGCCGACTCCACCACCCGATCATGGCGGAGCGTCCAGGCTTCCCGCACCGCGGCGAGCACGTCGCGGAACGCGGGCAGCTGTCCGCGCGCCTCCGGAGGCCAGTACGTGCCGGCGAAGAACGTGTGCCCCTCACCAGTCGCGAAGACCGTCAGCGGCCAGCCCAGGTTCTGCGTGAAGGCGGATGCGGCGGCCATGTACGCGCCGTCCACATCAGGATGCTCCTCGCGATCGACCTTGACGTTCACGAAGTCGCGGTTCATGACGTCCGCGATCGTCGGATCCGAGAACGACTCTCTCGCCATGACGTGGCACCAGTGACAGGTGGAGTATCCGATCGAGATCAGCAGGGGCACATCACGGCGCTTCGCCTCGGCGAACGCCTCCGGGCCCCACTCGAACCAGTCGACCGGGTTCTCGGCGTGCGCCCGCAGGTACGGGCTCAGCGTGTCGGCGAGCCTGTTCGTCATGCCTCCACGGTACGCCGCACAGGTCGAACCAGGACCTGCGCCGTCAGCCGGCGAGCACCTCGACCGAACGCGTCGCCGCGTACCCCACCAGCGGCAGCGCACGATCCGCGGCGAGCGCGATCCGGCTCTGCAGGATCTCCGAGGTGATCGTGTACCGATCGAAATCCGTGTCGCTCGCGTACACCCCGATGGGCAGCGTCAGCGATTGGAAGAACGCGAACAGGGGCCGCAGCTGATGCTCGATGATGAGCGCGTGCCGCTCGCCTCCACCGGTCGCGGCGAGCAGCACCGGCTTGCCGACCAGATCGTACTGCCCGATGAAATCGAACAGGTGCTTGAACAGCCCGGTGAACGAAGCGCGGTACACCGGGCTTCCGACGATGAGCAGATCGGCCTGTTCGATCGCGACGAGCTGCGCCTCGACGTCGGCCGGCAGGTCGTCGCGTCGCAGGGCGCCGGCGAGCGCTGGGCCGATCGTGGTCAACTCGATCACCGTGATCTCGGCGGGCGCGCGCTCTGCCACGGCATCCGCGATCGCACGGACGAGAGCTGTCGTCTTGCTGGGCTCGTGGAGCGAACCGGACACGGCCACGATGCGGTCAGGAGCTGTCATGTGTCAGGACGGTACTCGCGACGACGCCCCGTGACGCACGAGGCGACACGGGGCGTCATGTGACGCGGGATGACTCAGTTGAACTCGTTCGGGTGCGTGCCGACGCGGCCGGACCCGTCCAGCGGATCGATGCCGTCGATGGCGGTGATCTCGGCATCCGTCAGCGTGAAGTCGAACACGTCGATGTTCTCGCGGAGGCGCTCGATGCGCACCGACTTCGGGAAGACGATGAAGCCCTTCTGCAGATGCCAGCGCAGCACCACCTGTGCCGGCGACTTGCCGTGCGCCGTCGCGGCCTCGGCGACCGCCGCCGTGCCGAACAGGTCGTACTTGCCCTGGCCCAGCGGACCCCACGACTCGATGCGGATGCCCTTGTCAGCAGCCCACGCGGTGACGTCGCGCTGCTGGTACGCCGGGTGCAGCTCGATCTGGTTCACGGCGGGGATCACCTGGGTCGAGGCGACGACGCGCTCGAGGTGCGGTACGAGGAAGTTCGAGACGCCGATGGAACGGGCGAGCCCCTGCTCGCGGATTTCGATCAGTTTCTCCCACGCGTTGACGAAGTTCTCCTTCGCGGGCGTCGGCCAGTGCACGAGATACAGATCGACGCGGTCCAGTCCGAGCTTGTCGAGGCTCTCCGCGATCGCCGCATGCGGGTCGTCACCGTCGTGGCGGTCGTTCCAGAGCTTCGTCGTCACGAACAGTTCGTCGCGCGGGACGCCGCTGGACGCGATCGCCGCCCCGACTCCTTCCTCGTTGCCGTAGATCGCGGCAGTGTCGATGTGGCGGTAGCCGACCTCGAGCGCTTCGGACACCGCACGCTCGGTGTCGGCCGGGTCGACCTTGAAGACGCCGTAGCCGAGCTGGGGAATCGAGTGGCCGTCATTGAGGGAAAGCGTGGGAATGGTCATGGAACAAGCCTAGGACCTGTGATGACAGGATGAACAGATGCGCGACGATACGTTTCAGGAGCTGCCGCCGAGCACCTCACGCAGCGCCGCGGTGTAATCCTCGAACGCCCTCCGTCCGCGGACGGAGAGGGCGACGTAGGTGACGGGAGTGCGTCCTCGATGCGCCTTCTCCACGACGACGTATTCGGCATCCTCCAACTTGCGCAGGTGCGTCGAGAGGTTCCCCGCCGTCATGTCCAGCAGTTCCTGCAATCGAGGGAACGTGATGCTCTCATCCGCGGCCAGGGTCGCCAGCGCCGCGGTGATCCGCAGTCGGGCCGCCGCGTGGATGACCGGGTCGAGTTCGGTCATGCGCTGTTCCGGCTTCCCGCGCGCCGACGCGCGGACACGCTCCACCAGAGCGTCCAGGCCGCGCCGATCAGGAAGCCGCCTCCGCCGGCGATCGCGAAGACCAGATAGTGGACAGGGGCGCCGGCGAACGGCGCGACCGCGCTCACGATGATCGTCCACACACCGAGCACGATCATCGGAACCGCGCGCCACAGCGCTCCACCCACCAGATACATCAGTCCCGCGAAGAACACGTACGCGGACGGATAGAGGATGCCGAGCAGCTCGGCATCCATTCCATTAATGACCATGGCCTGCCCGATGACGAAGATCGCCACGCAGCCGATCCACCATGCCTGCCCGTAGACGACGCCCACGAACGCGGCATCCTTGCCGGTGCGCACGCCTCTGCTCGACCGCGCCCCCAGCACGATCGAGACCACACCGGCACCCGAGAACAGCACCACGATGATCGGTGCTGCTGCCGCCATCGGCAGCGTCTCCGGCCCCTCAGCCAGCCACAGTGCGATGAATCCTGCCAGCCACGCGACGCCCCACGCGAGCAGGATGCAGGGCACGAAAGCGCCCATCCTGCCGCTCACGCTGCGCTGCTGATCGCGTGCCAGTGCCAGCATCGCGGCGGGGTCGAGGGCAGCATCGTCGTGCGTCATGTCAGGCTCCGATCGAGGCGGCGAGGAAAGGGATCGCGAGGGCGGGCAACGAGAAGACGAGGTTGACCAGACCGTGCGCGAACACGAGGGGCATCAGTCTCCCCTGGAGTCGATAGATGAGGCCGGACCCGAGACCCCAGACGAAGAACGCGCACACGAAGGCGACCACGGCGTCCGGGCTCGGGGCGTACCAGACATGCTGCAACGCGAAGATCGCCGCGGGGAAGACGATCGCGACGATCATCGGCATCCGCCGTGCCAGCATGCCCTGGGACCAGCCGCGGTAGACGATTTCCTCGACCGGAGCGTTCAGCGGCGCGAAGGTGAGAACACCGACGACCGCGATCACGGTCCAGACGGCCGGGTCGAGCGATGGGATGCTCGCCGGGTCGAAGAACACCGTCTCCATCGCGACGAACACCTGATCTCCATGCTGCAGCCAGACCACGAGGATGATCACTCCGGCGAACGGAAGGTACATCACGACGACCCAGAGCAGGCCCCACAGCAGATCCGTGCCGATGCGACGGGGCTTGTAGCCGAGCACTTCCCGCAGGGAGCGTCCGTCTCGGCGCAGCAACCGGGCGACGAGCACCAGGCACACCACGTTCACCGGCACCATGGCGATCACGGCGATGGCCGGAGGCGGCGGGAACACGACACCGGGGTCGATCCCGCTGATCACCAGCCAGGTGAGGGCGGATGCCGCGGCCACCAGCGCGACGCGCAGCAACGGGAGCCCGATGGCCCACTTCGAGATCGTCCGCGGATCACTCACGGTTAACTTTGTATTGCAAAGTTCTTTGTATGTCAAGGCATCGGCGGCAGACGTCGCGTTCCGCGTCGTACGATGGAGGGCTATGTCCTCTCCCGTGATCTCCTACCCCGCCGAGCTGCCCGTCAGCGCGGCCAGGGAGGAGATCGCCGACGCGATCCGCGCGAATCAGGTCGTCATCGTGGCCGGGGCCACGGGATCCGGCAAGACGACTCAGTTGCCGAAGATCTGTCTCGAACTCGGTCGCACGAAGATCGCGCACACGCAACCCCGGCGCCTCGCCGCCCGCACGATCGCGGAGCGCGTGGCCGAGGAGCTGCAGGTCGAGCTCGGCGGGCTCGTCGGCTACAAGGTCCGCTTCACGGATCAGGTCTCGGATGCCACGCAGATCGCTCTGATGACCGACGGCATCCTGCTGAACGAGATCCATCGCGATCGTCTGCTCCGCCGCTACGACACGATCATCATCGACGAGGCTCACGAGCGCTCGCTGAATGTGGACTTCCTGCTCGGCTATCTCACCCGCATCCTGCCCGAACGGCCCGATCTCAAGGTCATCATCACGTCGGCGACGATCGATCCGGAGAGCTTCGCCCGCCACTTCGCGGATGCCGATGGCACGCCGGCGCCGGTCATCGAGGTGTCGGGGCGTACGTTCCCGGTCGAGATCCGTTACCGCCCGCTCGTCGATGAATCCCCGACTCCCGCTGACTCATCCGGAGCGCCCGCGAATCGAACGGATGCGGCCGGCCGGAAGCCGCCCCCTCGGACCTCCGAGCCGGACGACGAGGTGTCCGCGATCGTCACAGCCCTGCGTGAACTCGATCGCGAGGCCGCCGGCGACGTTCTCGTGTTCCTCCCCGGCGAAGCGGAGATCCGGGATGCCGCGGATGCCGTGCGCGCCGCATACGCGAAGGACCGCTCCCCCACCGAAGTCCTGCCGCTGTACGGTCGGTTGTCCGCCGCCGAGCAGCATCGCGTCTTCGAGCGCAGCCGCGTCGCCGGGGTGCGTCGCCGCGTCGTCCTCGCCACCAACGTCGCCGAGACAAGCCTCACCGTCCCCGGCATCAAGTACGTCATCGACGTCGGAACAGCGCGCATCTCGCGCTACAGCCACCGGTCGAAGGTGCAGCGCCTGCCGATCGAGCCGATCTCTCAGGCCTCGGCGAACCAGCGCTCCGGACGCGCAGGTCGCACCAGCGACGGCATCGCGATCCGGCTCTACGCGGAAGAGGACTTCGCGGGGCGGCCGGAGTACACCGAACCCGAGATCCTGCGGACCTCGCTCGCCTCGGTCGTACTGCAGATGCTGTCCCTCGGTTTCGGCGACATCCAGGCCTTCCCGTTCCTGACGCCGCCGGATTCGCGCGGCATCAAGGCGGCCTTCGATCTGCTGACCGAGCTCGGGGCGGTGACGTTCACGGACGACGCGCCTCGTCTGACGCGCATCGGCCGGGACATCTCGCGGATGCCGATCGATCCGCGGTTCGCCCGCATGCTCGTCGAAGCCGCCAAGACCGGAGTCGTCGCCGATGTGCTCGCGATCGTGGCCGGCCTGTCGATCCAGGACGTGCGGGAGCGCCCTTCGCTGGATGCCCCGCAAGGCATACGCGACGAGGCAGAACGCTCGCACGCGCGCTTCGCCGACCCGACCAGCGACTTCCTGACGATCCTCAATCTCTGGAACCACCTGCGCGAACAGCAGCGGGAGCTGGGCTCGAGCGCGTTCCGGCGGATGTGCCGCGCTGAGCACCTGAATTATGTACGCGTGCGGGAATGGTTCGACGTGCACCGCCAGCTGCGGTCGCTGGTGAAGGACCCGTCCCGCGAGAGCTCTTCCTCTCGTTCGTCGAGCGAGCGGAGCGAATCGAAGCACGACGGCCCCGCCGCCGACCCGGATGCCGTGCATCGCGCACTGCTGTCGGGGCTGCTGTCGCAGATCGGCATCCTCGACGAGCGCACCGCGGCAGCCAAGGGGGCGAACAAGACGCCGCCGAAGGACGCGAAGCGCCGCGTCACGGAGTATCGCGGCGCCCGCGGCATCCGCTTCTCGATCTTTCCCGGCTCCGCCCTGCGCAAGAAGAGCCCGAGCGCGGTCATGGCCGCCGAGATCGTCGAGACATCGCGCATGTTCGCCCGCACGGCGGCGGCGATCGATCCGGCATGGGCGGAAGCGCTGGCCGGCGACCTCGCCAAGCGCCAGGTGTCCGAGCCGCACTGGTCCAAGGACGCCGGGGCGGCGGTGGCCTTCGAGAAGGTGATGCTCTTCGGAGTCGAGATCATCCCGCGACGCCGCGTGCAGTTCGCCCGCATCGACCGAGCGGCGGCCCGCGAGCTGTTCCTGCGGCACGCGCTCGTCGAGGGCGAGTGGGATCCGAGCCGGATCGACAAGCGGGTGAGCGCGTTCTGGCGCAGCAACGGCGAGCTGCGCAAGCGTCTGGAGAAGCTCGAAGAGCGCGAACGGCGCCGCGACATCCTCGCCGGCGACGAGGCCGTCTACCGCTTCTACGACGAACGCATCCCCGCGGATGTCTTCGATGTGCGCTCGTTCGAGCGCTGGTGGCAGGAGGCGCTGCAGAAGACGCCGAAGATGCTCGTGATGCGCGAGAGCGATCTGCTCGATGACACCGATCGCGCCGACCAGAGCGAGTTCCCGACGCGTTGGAACCAGGGCGACCAGGTCCTGGGGCTCGCGTACCGCTTCGAGCCAGGGGCAGCGGACGACGGTGTGAGCGTGGTCGTACCGCTGGCGCTGCTCGCCCAGATCGACGACCGCGGCTTCGATTGGCAGGTGCCTGGTCTGCGGGCCGAGCTCGTCACCGCGCTGCTGCGCGCGCTTCCGAAGGCCATCCGTCGGCACGTCGTGCCGGCCGCCGACTGGGCGGACAAGTTCGGCGAGGCCCTCGCTGCGGGCGGGCCGGAGCATCACGGCGGCCTGCCGCCCCGGACCCTGAAGGAGTCGCTGGCGAAGCTCATCCAGCCGCTCGCCAACCAGCCGGTGTCGGCTTCGGACTTCGACGATGAGCGTGTGGCCGGGCACCTGCGGATGAACTTCCGCGCCGTCGACGAGCGCGGTCGCGTCGCGGGCTCCGCGCGGGACCTGTCCCGTCTGCAGGACGAGTTGGCCGACCGGGCGCGCGCGAGCGTCGCCCGCTCGATCGCGCGTCCGGCGGCTGAACGAGGACGGCGCCCCGAGACGGCGATGGCCGCGGCCCTTCGACAGGCTCAGGGGTCTCCGGAAGGCCCGGCGTCGGAGCAGAGCGCGAGCGCACGGACCGTGCGCGAGCAGGACGGCCTCACCGCGTGGACGTTCGGCGAACTGCCGGAGGTCCTCGACACGCGCGTCGCGGGTGGCGTCGTGCGCGGATACCCCGCGATCGTGGATGCCGGCAAGACGGTGTCGGTCCGGGTCGAGGCCACCGCGGATGCCGCCGAGAAGGCGACGCGCGACGGCATCCTGCGCCTGGTGCTCCTGAACGTCCCCTCCCCTTCGTCATACATCCAGGGGCACCTGACGAGCCAGGAGAAGCTGGCGCTGGCAGCCTCGCCGTACCAGAACGTCGCGGCGCTCATCGAGGACGCCCGTGCCGCCGTCGTGCGCGCCATGATCGATGCTTCGACGGGCTCAGCAACCGATACACGAGGCAGCGGCATCGTCCGCACGGAAGCCGACTTTACCCGGGTGCGCGACGCCGTCAACGCCGCACTCGTGGACCGGCTGTTCGCGTGCGTGTCTCTCATCGCGAAGATCCTGACGAAGGCTCGTGATGTCGAACGGGCCATCAAGTCGCAGAACTCGCTCGCCCTGCTCGGACCGCTGAACGACATCCGCTCCCAGCTCGCCGGCCTCGTGCACCCCGGATTCATCTCGGCGACGGGCACGGAACGGCTCGCGCACCTGCCGCGCTATCTCGACGGCATGCTCGAACGCCTGAACACCCTGGCGAACGAGCCCGGCAAGGACCGCACCCGCATGAGCGAGTTCGAGCGCATGGCACGCGTCTTCGAGGACGCCGGCGGAACGATCCCGCTGGCAGCGGACGCGCCGCAGACGCTCATCGAGGCCCGGTGGCTGCTGGAGGAGTACCGGATCAGCGTCTTCGCCCAACGGCTCGGCACCGCCCAGCCGGTGTCGCCGCAGCGGATCCAGAAAATGCTCGCCGGCACGCGATAGCCTGGCGGCATGGCACGCGCGATCGTCTACACCGAAATCGGCACCCCTGACGTCCTGCAGCTCGTGGAGATCCCCGGACCCGTCGCCGGCCCTGGCGAAGTCGTCGTGCGGATCGAGGCCGCAGGCGTCAACCCGCTCGACGCGAAGCTCCGTCGCGGCGCTCGCCCGTCTCCCCCGATCACCGAGCCCCGTCGCGTCGGATTCGACGGTGCGGGCACCATCGAGGCGATCGGAGACGGCGTCGCCGACTTCGCCGTCGGCGACCGGGTCGCGATCCGCGATGCGGTCGGCACGTACGCGACGCACCTGGCCGTCAGGGCGGAGTGCCTGTCGCCGCTCCCGGATGCCGTCACCGCCGAAGAGGGCGCGAGCCTCGGCATCCCGATCGGCACCGCCTACCAGTGCGTGCGCTCGCTCGGCGTGGAAGCCGGAGACACCTTGCTGATCCATGCCGGTTCCGGCGCCGTCGGGCAGGCCGCGATCCAGTTCGCCGTCGCGCGCGGCGCGACGGTCGTCGCCACCGGCAGCCCCGCCCGTCACGCGCAGCTGCGCGAACTCGGCGCGATCCCGGTCGCATACGGAGACGGCCTCGCCGATCGCGTCCGACAGGCCGTACCTCAGGGCGTCACGGCGGCATTGGACTGCATCGGCACGGACGAGGCGATCGACGTGTCGAAGCAGCTGGTCGCCGATCACGATCGCATCGCCACCATCGTTCGCGGTCCGGATGCCGCTGAGCTCGGCATCCGGGCATTCAGCGGCGGCGCACCGCAGCCGCTGACGTCGCAAGAGCTGGCCTGGCGTGCCGAGGCCGTTCCGCTCGCGATCGCCCAGCTCGCGGATGGCGACTTCCAGATCGAGATCGGGCCGGAGCTTCCGCTCGCCGAGGCATCCCGCGCACACGAACTCGTCGAGCAGCACGCCGCCCGCGGCAAGATCGTCCTGATCCCCTGACTCCGGCCCGCAACACTTCGACACACGCACACGCACACGCGATGCGCGCCCGGACAATGGACGGATGACCGCTTCCGCCGACCCAGGCTCGACCGCATTCGCCACACGGCAGATCCAGGCCGGCTACCTGCCAGGCACCCCGCAGAACAGCGCCGTTCCGCCGATCTACCAGACCGCGGCCTTCCAGTTCGCCTCGTTGGCAGATGCCGCGGACCTGTTCGCCCTCCGCAAGGCGGGCAACCTGTACAGCCGCAACGCGAGCCCGACCCAGCAGGTGCTTGAGGAGCGCATCACCGCGCTCGAGGGCGGCACCTCGGCCGTCGCCGTGGCCTCCGGCCAGGCCGCGGTCGCGGTCACCCTGCTCGCGCTCGCGGGCCGAGGCGGGCACATCGTCGCAGCCGACCAGTTGTACGGCGGCACGGTCGACCTGCTGCAGGAGACGTTCGACGACTTCGGCATCCCGGTGACGTTCGTCGACCAGGACGATGCGGATGCCTGGCGCGCCGCGATCCGTCCGGAGACCCGTGTCCTCTTCGCGGAGTCGGTCGCGAACCCGATAGCGCAGGTGCTCGACATCCGCCTCGTCGCAGACATCGCCCACGATGCCGGCATCCCGCTCGTGATCGACAACACGGTCGGCACCCCGTACCTCGTCCGCCCTGGTGAGCACGGCGCGGACTTCGTGGTGCATTCGGCGACCAAGTTCCTCTCCGGTCACGGCACCTCGCTCGGCGGCGTCGTCGTAGACCAGGGCACGTTCGACTTCGGGGCGGAGCCCGAGCGCTGGCCGCAGTTCACCGCTCGGTACGCGCGCTTCGGCGAGCTCGTGCTGTGGGAGCGCTTCGGGCAGGGCTTCGCTTTCGGCGCGCTCGTGAAGTCGAAGTACGTGCACGACCTCGGCCCGTCGCTGTCGCCGTTCAACGCCTGGCAGATCCTGCAGGGCATCGAGACTCTGGACCTGCGGGTCTCCCGCCAGAGCGCGACGGCACTGACGATCGCAGAGCACCTGGCGCAGCATCCGAAGGTCGCGGCCGTCCACCACCCTGGATTGGCGGGGAACCCCTGGCACGGGCTCGCGCAGCGTTACCTGCCGCGTGGCGTGCCGTCGGTGTTCTCGTTCGATCTGGCCGGCGACATCACCGGCGACGAGGACCCCGCGGCGCACGCACGCGCGGCCCGCGTGATCGACGGCCTCGCCGTCGTCCGCCTGATCGCGAACATCGGCGACGCCCGCAGCATGGTTGCGCATCCGGCATCCATGACGCACTCGCACCTGAGCCCTGCCCAACGCGCGGCGGCGGGGATCTCGCTGAACACGATCCGCTTCTCCGCAGGTCTCGAGGACCCGGCCGACCTCATCGCCGATCTGAACCAGGCGCTGGCCCGGCTCTGACGGACTCCGGTGTCGGACCGGCCGGTACGCTGAGTGCATGACTGGTCTTCGCTGGGGAATCCTCGCCACCGGCGGCATCGCCGCCTCATTCGCCGCCGACCTCCGCACCGAAGGACTCGACCTCGTGGCGGTCGGCTCACGATCGCAGGAATCGGCTGACGCGTTCGCCGCACGCTTCGACATCCCTCGCGCGCACGGCTCGTACGAAGCGCTGGCGGCCGACCCGGATGTCGACATCATCTACGTCGCGACTCCGCACCCGATGCATCACGCGGATGCGCGTCTCGCCCTCGAGCACGGCAAGCACGCGCTCGTCGAGAAGGCGTTCACCGTGACCCGCGCCGAGGCCGAGGACCTGCAGAGCCTCGCCGCCGAGAGGGGCCTCCTCGTCATGGAGGCCATGTGGACCAGGTATCTGCCGCACATGATCCGCATCCGCGAGCTCATCGCGGAGGGCGCGCTCGGCGAGATCCGTGCGGTCACGGCCGACCACACGCAGCTCATCACCTCCGACCCGGCTCACCGTCTGAACGCTCTCGAGCTCGGCGGCGGCGCGCTGCTGGACCTCGGCATCTACCCGATCTCGTTCATCTGGGACATCCTCGGCGCGCCGGCGGCGATCAAGGCCGTCGCCCGTCTGGGCGACACAGGAGCGGATGCCGAGGTCGCCACCGTCATGACGCACGCGGGCGGCGCGGTGTCGACGAGCCTGTCATCGGCCCGAGGATCCGGCCCCAACGCGGCATCCATCATCGGCACCGAGGCGCGCATCGACATCGACCGTGTCTGGTACACGCCGACCTCCTTCCGCGTGGTCGGTCCGGACGGCACGGTGCGCGAGAGCTACGTCTCCGAGGTCGAGGGACGCGGCATGCAGTACCAGGCGTTCGCGGCCGAGGGCGCGGTGGCTGCGGGTGATGTCGCAGGCGCACTGCTGCCCCTCCCGATCGCCGAAAGCGCCGCCATCATGGGCGCACTGGATGAGATCCGCGCCCAGATCGGCGTGCGGTACCCGAACGAGCACCCGAACGAGGGATGACACCAATGGCAGAAACGCAGGACACCCGCGTCGCCGTCTACCTGGACTTCGACAACATCGTCATCTCCTGGTACGACCGCGTACACGGACGCAACGCGTACGGCAAGGACCGTCAGCGCATCACCGAGAACCCGAACGACCCGGAGGTCGCCGAGCGCCTGAAGCGGGCCATGATCGAGGTCGGTGCGATCATCGACTACGCGGCCTCCTTCGGAACGCTCGTGCTGACACGCGCCTACGCGGACTGGTCGTCACCGGTGAACGCCGTGTACCGATCCCAACTGGTCGCCCGCGCGGTCGATCTCGTGCAGCTGTTCCCCGCCGCCGCCTACGCCAAGAACGGCGCGGACATCCGGCTCGCGGTCGATGCCGTGGAGGACATGTTCCGTCTGCCCGACCTCACGCACGTCGTGATCGTCGCCGGCGACAGCGACTACGTCCCGCTCGCCCAGCGCTGCAAGCGTCTCGGCCGCTATGTGATCGGCGTCGGCGTCGCAGGCTCCACGGCGAAGTCGCTCGCCGCTGCCTGCGACGAGTTCGAGGCGTACGACTCCCTTCCCGGCGTCGTCCGTCCGGTCGCGAAGGCCCAGACGCCCGCTCCGGCACCGGAGCCGGAGCCGGAACCGGAACCGGATGCCGCAGCGGAGGCGCCGGTGAAGGCGAAGGCACCTCGATCACGCGCCAAGAAGGCACCGAAGGCGCCAGAGCCCGAGGCTCCGCAACTCACCGAGCAGGAAGAGGCGACACAGCTGCTCGAGCGCGCGCTGCGTCTGGGGCACGACAAGGCCGATGCGGACGAGTGGCTGCACAGCTCGGCCGTCAAGACCCACATGCGCCGCATGGATCCGTCCTTCAGCGAGAAGGCCCTCGGATACCGATCGTTCTCCGATTTCCTCAAGTCCCGCGATGACATCGCGGAGCTCGAAGAGACAGGGCACGAACGACTGGTCCGCCTGCGCGAGCGCTGACGGATCGCGCGTTCGCGCACGAGTACGCTCGAAGCATGAGGCATCCCTCGACATCCCCGTACGCTCGAGCACTGGGACCGCGGATGCCGCTGCTGGACCCGGCGACCCAGGCGTACTTCGCGGCGATCCCCGATGGACATGTCGGCGTCGGTGAAGGCGTGTTCGATCACGTCGGCACCCGACACCGATGGCTCGCACCGCTGTTGCGTCCCCTGCACCGTCGCGGCCTCCTGGTGGCCGGCTGGTACACAGACGTCCCCTTCCGGATCGAGAACCGCACGATCGCCGGGCGCGCGATCGCGGAGCGCACCCTGATGCTCCCCGGGGGCGAGTGGATCATGCGGGACGCGGTCGCGCTGAAACCCCACGGACGTCTGGTCGACGAGCTCGGCGAGCCACCGCTGTTCGCGGCGAGCTTCGACGTCGGCACCGACCGCGGCGCACTGCGGCTCACCAGCCGCGCGATCGGCATGCGCATCGGCCGCCTCCGTCCACGCGTATCAGGACGGCTCGTGCCGCGCATCCGGTTGCGGGAGGGAAGGGATGCCGACTCCGGCCGCCAGCGCGTGGAACTGACGATCGATGTTCCACTGGTCGGCCGGCTCTACGAGTACGCCGGCACCTTCACCTACCGGATCGAGAAGGAATCATGAGCACGGGACGCATCGTCATCGGCGGCTCGTCCGGATTCATGGGCAGCCACCTCGTGAAGAAGTACCGCGACGCCGGCCGCGAGGTCGTCACGATCTCACGGTCCGGCGCCGACCTCGACTGGGCGGACCAGGACGGCATCGATGCCGCCGTGGACGGGGCCGAGCTCGTGATCGGCCTCGCCGGAAAGAGCGTCAACTGCCGGTACACACCCGCCAACCGGGGGGAGATCTTCTCCTCCCGGCTCGAGACGACCGCTGCTCTGAGCACGGCGATCGCGCGCGCCCAGACCCCTCCGGCGCTCTGGGTGAACTCGTCCACGGCGACCATCTACCGGCACGCCGAGGATCGTCCGATGACCGAGTCGACCGGTGAGATCGGCACCGGGTTCTCCGTCGAGGTCGCGAAAGCCTGGGAACGGGCGCTCTTCGAGGATGATCTCCCTCGTACGCGGCGAGTGGCGCTGCGCAGTGCGATCGTCCTCGGCCACGGTGGAGTCCTCGAGCCGCTGCGTTCGCTCGCGCGGCTCGGACTGGGCGGCGCCCAGCACGACGGCAGATGGCCGGTGAGCAGGCGCCGCCGGGCGGCCGGCACCGCGCACCTCCCCGGGGCACGGCGGGGTGCCCAGCGGTTCAGCTGGATCCACGTCGACGACGTCGCGGGCATCATCGACTTCCTCGAGGACCACCCCGAGCTGGACGGCCCCATCAACGCCGCGTCGCCGAACCCGGTCGACAACACGATGTTCATGGCGGCGGTGCGCGCCGTCCTCGGCGTGCGGTTCGGTCCGGCCATGCCGCGCTGGATGCTGGAGATCGGCGCCATCGGCATCCGCACCGAGACGGAGCTGGTCCTCAAGAGCCGCTGGGTCCTGCCGGAGAAGCTGACGGCGGCCGGGTACGAGTTCCGCTACCCGACGCTCGAGCCGGCCCTGCGCGAGTCCTTCGATGCGGAGCGGGTCGCGCGCTGAGGACGGTCAGTCCTCGCCGCGCTCCTGCCTGCGCTTCTCGATCTCCTCACGCAGCCGCCACTCCTCGATCTCCCGATCGAGGTCGGCGATCTGCTGCTCCGTCGTGCGCGTGTCCACCGGCGCCGGCGGAGCCACTGGCGGTCCGGACGGCGGCCGGCTCGCACGCTGGCGGCGCGGCATCCGCGGCATGGAGACCCCCTGCGAGTCGTACTCGCGACCGAGGACGAACCACAGGATGCTGCCGATCAGCGGCAGCAGGATGACGATGATGAGCCAGACCATCTTCGGCAGGAAGCGCACCCGCGAATCGTCGCGTGTGATGATGTCGATCAGCGCACCGATCATGAGCGCGATCGTCAGCAGCATGAAGATGAACGGCATGAGAACAGGGTAGACGACGGTGCGCGGGTCAGGGCAGCAGGTGACCGGCCGCGCGGTACAGCTCGTACCATTCGGCGCGGGTGAGCTGCACGTCCGAACCGTGCGCCGCCGCCACGAGCCGCTCGGGGGTCGTCGTGCCCATGACGACCTGCATCGCGGCCGGATGCCGGGTGATCCACGCGACCGCGATCCCGATCGGAGTGCTGTCGTGCACATCGGCGATGCGCTCGAGCGCGGCGTTGAGCTCCGGATGATCCTCGTGGCCGATGAACGGTCCGAGACCGCTGCCGGCCTGCATGGGCGACCAGGCCTGGATCGTGATCCCGTTGGCGCGGCAGTACTCGAGGATTCCGCCGCCGTCTCTGGTGACGCTCTGCTCGGTGGCCTCGCGATTGGCGGCGATGGGGCCGGCGATCATCGACGCATGCGTGAGCGAGAGCTGCAGCTGGTTCGCGACGAACGGCTGGGTCACCGCCGTGCGCAGCAGATCGATCTGCCGCGGTGTGTGATTGGAGACGCCGAACGCGCGGACCTTGCCCGCCGCCTCGAGCTCGTCGAACGCGCGGGCGACCTCTTCCGGTTCGACCAGCGCATCAGGGCGGTGCAGCAGCAGGACGTCGATCCTGTCGGTGCGCAGTGCGGTGAGCGAGCCGTCGACCTGTCGCATGATGTGCTCGTACGAGAAGTCGTAGGCTCCGTCCGCTGGGACGATGCCGCACTTGGTCTGCAGGGTGATCTCGTCGCGTTCGGCGGAAGTCAGCTGCAGGGCCCCGGCGAAGCGCTCTTCGCACGCGTGCATCCGTCCGCCGTAGATGTCGGCGTGGTCGAAGAAGTCGACACCGGCGCCGCGAGCCGCGTCGTACAGCGCGCGGATCTCGGCGTCCTCCTTGTCGTTGATGCGCATCATTCCGGCGACGACGGCGGGGGCGGATGCGGTGGCGAACGGCACTGTCTTCATGACCACCACGCTAGCGCGGACCGGTGACACAGGACTGGTTGAATTGCCGTATGGCCTTCCTCATCGCCCCCGCCCCGCTCACGCTCACCGGCCGGCTCGTCGAGCTGCGACCGCTCGAGTGCGCCCATCACGACGGGCTCGTCGAGGCGGCCTCGGAGGGCGAACTGTGGAAGACCGCCTGGTACACGTCTGTCCCGTCGCCTGACGGGATGGCCGCGGCGATCGACGAACGGCTGGCGATGGCCGAACGCGGCGAGATGGTGCCCTTCACCGCGTTCGATGCGACAGGGCGCACCATCGGCCTCACGTCGTTGTACGACCTCGTCGCCGATGTCCCCCGGCTCCACATCGGCTACACCTGGAACCGTCCGTCCGCTCATGGCACCGGGACGAATGCGGAGTCGAAGTATCTGCTCATGCGCCACGCGTTCGAAGAGCTCGGCGTGTTCCGCGTCGGGCTGACGACCCAGTGGGTGAACTTCCAGTCGCGCACGGCGATCGAGCGCCTCGGAGCCAAACAGGACGGCGTGATGCGCGCGGTCCTGCGCTACCGCAACGGTGCTCTGCGCGACAGCGTCGAGTATTCGATCATCGAACCCGAATGGCCGGCCGTGAAGGCGAACCTGGAGATGCGATTGGCGAAGCGGCGCTGAGCGCTCAGTTCGCCGCCGGTCCGCCGTCCCAGTTGTTCGAACGGCGCGTCGCACCCGAACGCCCCTGGCGCATCATGAAGGCCAGCGCGATGCAGATCAACGCGAGTCCGCCGAGGAATGCCGCCGCCTGCCACTCGGGCAGGCCGAACGAGATGCCCATCAGCCAGAACCCTCCGAGGAAGAGGATCATGAAGAAGATGAAGCTGAGGATCATCGGTCGCTCCTGAAGTCGGGAAATCTCGCTCCGTCCAGGATACCCGTGCCGCGACCGGCAACCGCCTAGCGCAGACGATCGACGCGCGAAACCCCCTCCGCGCTCCGGCGATCCGCGCCTATCGTGCCGGCATGGACGCACAACTCACGGCACTCGCGATCAACTGCACGCTCAAACCCTCCCCCGCGGATTCGAGTTCCGAGCTTCTCGGTCGGCAGATCCTCAAGGCCTTGGCGGAGCACGGCGTCATCGGGACGATGGTCCGCGCCGTCGATCACACGCTTCTTCCCGGGGTCGGGAAGGATATGGGGCAGGGCGACGGATGGCCGGCGCTGCGCGCACAGGTGCTCGCCGCAGATGTCCTCGTCTTCCTCACGCCGACCTGGCTGGGTCAGCACTCCAGCGTCGCTCAGCGCGTGCTCGAAAGGCTGGATGCCGAGCTGAGCGAGACGGATGCCCGCGGCCGCCCGACGCTGTTCGACAAGGTCGCCATCGCCGGCATCGTCGGCAACGAGGACGGCGCGCATCACATCGCCGCGATCCTCTTCCAGTCGCTGAACGACGTGGGCTTCAGCATCCCTGCTCAGGGGTCGGTCTACTGGAACGGCGAGGCGATGCAGCAGACCGACTACAAGGATCTGCCGGAGACGCCCGAGAAGGTCGCGCAGGCCACCGCGACGGCCGCGGCCAACTCCGCGCACCTGGCGAGGCTGCTGCGGGGGCAGGCGTACTCGGCCGTGTAGCGGTCAGCCGGACGGCTGCGAAGCACTCCGCCGGAAGGTGACGACCTCCCCGCGGCGTGTCCGCGTCATCGCGAGCCCCGCCCCGTCCAGCAGTCCGTAGACGCGGCGCGGAAGCGGCGGGAGCCCCGTCGCGGTGCCGACCGGAGGTTTCGCGATGCCGACGATCAGTGAGATGTCGATCTCGGCGCCGCGTGCCTCGGCCCTCGCGTATTCGCTGTCGCATCGCCAGCGGAGATGCTCGAGCTCTCGGTACGGGATGCTGATCTCGGCCGTCCCCGTCGTGATGCGCAGTTCGTATGCGCCGAACGCGACCGTGCAGTCGCGTGTGCGGCGACGCAGCAGAGCGGAGAACGCCAGCGACACGGGCAGGGCGATTCCGACACCGACGATGATGATCGTCAGTCGCGCGCCGACCTGGAGGATGTCCGAGACCGCGATCAGCAGTACTGCCACGAGCACCCCAGCGGCAGTCACGATGCCGAGGATGGACCAGACCAGCGCACGCATCGTCATCGGGATCGCGCGGAAGCGCACCATCGAACCGCCGCCGGTGGTCGCGGCCTGCCAGGGCGGAGGCTCAGGTGGCGAGCCGCCCCGAGTCCTCGCGCCAACGCGGCGCCAGGACGACGCTCGCACGCGGTCGTTTCCTGCGCCCTGCACGCGCTATCCGAGCTGGTCGAGCACGAGTTCGCCCCGCACGTTCAGGTTCTCCATCATGCGCTCGATGCGCTTCGGGTCGATGGCGGGCATCGTCGGCCCGTCGAACGCGATGATCAACGGGATGCTCGGATTCATCCAGATCGTGAGCCGGCCCTGCGCCTTGTCCTGGGCTTCGGGAAGCCAGGTCATCATGAAGCTCTCCTGCCGGCGCAGCTTCGTCCCGATCACGATCTTCAGATGCGCCAGAGTGTCATCATCCACGCCGATCGCCGGACGCGTGCTGTTGTACTCGAGAGTTCCCATGGGAGCACACTAGCCGGGGGCCCGACGTCTCACAGGACCGACCTGCGTCATGTGAGACGGGGAACGCCGCCGTCGCGGTAGTTTGAACGCATGTCTGCCCCGATCGATCCCACCAGCACCCCGGCCTGGGCCGAGCTCAGCGCCCTCCACGACTCGTTCTCTCCGGACCTCCGCGGCTGGTTCGCGACGGATCCGTCGCGCGCCGATCGGCTGTCGCTTCCGCTCGCGGATCTGCACGTCGACCTCTCGAAGAACCTCGTCACGGATGAGGTGCTCACCGCTCTCGTCCGGCTCGCCGAACAGACGGGCGTCGCCGACCGCTACGCCGCGATGCTCGAAGGCGCTCACATCAACACGACCGAGGACCGCGCGGTGCTGCACACCGCACTGCGCCGCCCGGCCGGCGCGTCGCCGGCGCTCGTCGTCGACGAGCAGGATGTGGATGCCGACGTGCACGGCGTCCTCGACGCGCTCTCGGCATTCGCCGACCGGGTCCGCTCCGGTGAGTGGGTCGGAGTGACCGGCAAGAAGGTCACACATGTGGTGAACATCGGAATCGGCGGCTCGGACCTCGGGCCCGTCATGGTCTACGAGGCGCTGAAACCGTACGCGGATGCCGGCATCCAGGCGCTCTTCGTCTCCAACATCGACCCGACCGACCTCGCCCAGAAGACCGCGGGGCTGGACCCCGAGACCACCCTGTTCATCGTCGCGTCGAAGACGTTCACGACGCTGGAGACCCTGACCAACGCGCGTCTCGCGCGTGATTGGCTGTGGGCGGGCCTTGCGGCATCCGGCGCCATCGCCGATGACGACGCCTCCCGCACGGATGCCGTGGCGCACCACTTCGTCGCCGTCTCCACCGCGCTCGACAAGGTGGCCGCGTTCGGGATCGACCCGACCAACGCGTTCGGATTCTGGGACTGGGTGGGCGGCCGCTACTCGGTCGACTCCGCGATCGGGCTGTCGCTCGCGGTCGTCCTGGGGCCGCAGGCGTTCCGCGACCTGCTGGCCGGTTTCCACGCCGTCGACGAGCATGTGCGCACCATGCCGCTGGCCGAGAACGTCCCGGTGCTGATGGGCCTGCTCAACGTCTGGTACGTGAACTTCTTCGGTGCGCAGTCGCACGCCGTGCTCCCCTATGCGCAGCAGCTGAGCCGCTTCCCCGCGTATCTGCAGCAGCTGACGATGGAGTCCAACGGCAAGTCCGTCCGCTGGGACGGGTCGCCGGTCACCACCGACACGGGAGAGGTGTTCTGGGGCGAGCCCGGGACGAACGGCCAGCACGCGTTCTACCAGCTCATCCACCAGGGCACCCGCCTGATCCCCGCGGACTTCATCGCGTTCGTGAACCCCGCCTACCCGCTCTCGGACGGCGGTCAGGACGTGCACGCGCTGTTCCTGGCGAACTTCCTCGCGCAGACCAAAGCTCTCGCATTCGGCAAGACCGCCGCCGAGGTCGAGGCCGAGGGCACCACGGGCGCGCTCGTCGCGGCCCGTACGTTCGCCGGCAACCGCCCGACGACCTCGATCTTCGCACCCGCACTGACCCCGCAGGTGCTCGGTCAGCTCATCGCGCTGTACGAGCACATCACGTTCACGCAGGGCACGATCTGGGGCATCAACTCGTTCGACCAGTGGGGTGTCGAGCTCGGCAAGCAGTTGGCCATGCAGATCGCTCCGGCGATCTCCGGCGATGCGGATGCCGTGGCCGCGCAGGATGCATCGACGAAGGCTCTGCTGGCGTACTACGCAGCGAACCGGAAGTGATCAGACGACACGGCTCACGATGCCGCGTGGTCGGTCTCTTCCCACGGCAATGCGACGACGGGAAGGATGTACATCCGTCCCGCCACAGCCGTCGGATGCTCGGACATGTACGCGGCCGCGGCATCGAGCGAGCCCGCTTCGATCAGGTCGTATCCGGCGAACCACTCCTTGAACTCCGGGAAGGGACCGTCCGTGATGAGCAGTTCGCCGTCGCGGATCGCGACGGACTTCGCCTGCTCAGGACCGGCAACCGGGGCGCCGGGGCCGAGCATGCCGGCCTCCTTGCCGCGTTCGGCCCACGCGTCGAGCTTCTGACGATCCTCTGATTCGGGAAGCGCGGTTCCCTGCACATCGGTCATGTGGATGACGAGGTACGTGCTGGTCATGAGAGTTCTCCTTCATTCGTCGTGCCATCGGTTTCGGATGCCACCGCGATCTGGTCTCGGCGACGGGTGAGGTGGGTGAGCTCGGCGGTGTTGACCGCCAGCGCGATCGCGCGATCGTAGGCGCTGCGCGCGGCATCCGATCGCCCGGTCAGGCGCAGCAGTTCTGCGCGCGTCGTGTGGAAGGCGTGGTGATCGGCCAGATCATCGCCGAGCTGCTCGATGAGGGCGAGCGCGACGTCGGGTGAGTCGTACTCCGAGATCGCAATGGCACGGTTCAGCCGGACGATCGGACTCGGGTCGATGCGTTCGAGCGCACCGTACAACGCCACGATCTGCGCCCAGTCCGTGTCCTGCGCTCGCGGTGCCGACACGTGCACGGCGTTGATCGCGGCGAGGAGCTGGTACCGCCCCAGCGCCCGGACGTCTCGGCCGCAGGCCTCGAGCAGATCGTCCAGGAGGGCGAGTCCCTCCTCGATCAGCATCCGGTCCCACCGTGCGCGATCCTGCTCATCCAGCCGCACGAGCTCGCCGCCGGCGGACAGCCGGGCATCGGCCCGTGCCTGGGTGAGCAGCATCAGTGCCAGCAGCCCGGTCGCCTCGGCATCCTCGGACGAGTCCGCGGGCAGAAGCGTCCTCACCAGCCGAGCGAGGCGGATCGCCTCCTCAGCGAGGTCCCGTCGGATCGGGTCGACGTCCCCGCCGGAGGCGAAGTACCCCTCGTTGAAGATCAGATACAGCACCGCGAGCACGCCGGCCACGCGGGGCTGCACGTCCTCCTGCAGCGGCACGGCGAACGGGACCCGAGCAGACTTGATCTTCGCCTTGGCCCGGCTGACCCGCTGTCCCATCGTCGTGTCCTGCACGAGGAAGGCCCGAGCGATCTCCGAGACCGTGAGCCCGCCGACCATCCGCAGCGTCAGTGCGACGCGATCCTGAATCGAGAGCACCGGGTGGCAGCAGATGAAGATGAGGCGCAGCCGATCGTCGTCGATACGACCCGTCGGCTCGACGGGCGAGTCGTCCTGCAGCATGAACGCCTCCCTGTGCTTGTCGTCGCGCCGTGCTTCGCGACGCAGTCGATCGATCGCCTTGCGGTGCGCGGTGGTGGTGATCCAGGCGCCCGGGTTCGGCGGGACGCCGTCGACGGGCCAGCGCTCGACGGCGGTGGCGAACGCCTCTGCGGCCGTCTCCTCGGCGAGGTCCAGGTCGCCGTAGCGGCGGGCGAGCCCGGCGACGATCAAGGTCCATTCCGCACGGTGGGTGCGGGCGATCTCGGCGTCGACGTCGACGTCGACGGCGCGACCCCTGTCGGCCATCAGTCCCCGCTCGCGGGAATGACGTACATACGGCCGATGCGCGCCGTCGAATGCTCAGCGAGCAGCCGCGTCGCCTGCTCGATATCGGTGGCCTCGATCCATTCGACGCCGAGGAACCACTCCGTGAACTCCGGGAAAGGGCCATCGGTCACCACGACGTCGCCGCCGTGCGCGGTGATGCGTCGGGCCTGATCGGCCCCTGCGACGGTCTGGCCGTTGGGCTCCCAGCCGTGGGGTCCGCCACGGAATTCCAGCCAGCGCTGCAGTCGGGCACCATCGATGTCCTGATCCCATTCGGCACCGGCGGGGTCCGTCATGTGGATGACGAGGAACTTCTGTCGCGCGGTCATGGCGCTCCTCTCGATCGCACGTGCGGCGATCCTCATCATCACCACGAACACGTCCATGTCGATTCGACAGGAATGCGAAAAGAAGTCGCAACTTTTCTGTGCTCGGATGTCGAAAGGCGCGCATGTCGTTCGTGGTGCTCACGAGGGCGACCGAGGAGCGGTTCCCTCCGACGAGAGGATCCGCCATGCGAAACGACGTCATGAGCCCGGCCGAAGCCGGCGAATTCAGCGACCTCATCCGTGAGATGCGGTGGGAGCGACAAGTGGCGCGAGCAGCGCGGCAGCGGGCCGCAGCAGCACGCCGAAAAGCCTTCGCGCGCTCGATCCCGGAATCCTTCGCCCTGCTGCTGCAGTCGAGAAATCGCGCCTGACACGACGGAGGGCCTGCGAATCGCTTCGCAGGCCCTCCGTCGTTCTCACGTTCGGACTCAGAAGTCCCAGTCGTCGTCTTCCGTCGCCTCGGCCTTGCCGATCACGTACGACGAGCCAGACCCGCTGAAGAAGTCGTGGTTCTCGTCGGCGTTGGGCGAGAGCGCTGACAGGATCGCCGGGTTCACGTTCGTGACGCTGGAAGGGAACATCGCCTCGTAGCCGAGGTTCATCAGCGCCTTGTTGGCGTTGTAGTGCAGGAACTTCTTGACGTCCTCGGTCAGGCCGACGCCGTCGTAGAGATCCTGCGTGTACTGCACCTCGTTGTCGTAGAGCTCGTACAGCAGCGAGAAGGTGTAGTCCTTCAGCTCGTCGCGCTTGGCCTGGTCGAGCGTCTCGAGGCCGCGCTGGAACTTGTAGCCGATGTAGTAGCCGTGCACGGCCTCGTCGCGGATGATGAGGCGGATGAGGTCGGCCGTGTTCGTGAGCTTGGCCCGCGACGACCAGTGCATCGGCAGGTAGAAGCCGGAGTAGAACAGGAAGCTCTCGAGCAGGGTCGAGGCGACCTTGCGCTTGAGCGGGTCGTCGCCGCGGTAGTAATCGGTGACGATCTGCGCCTTCTTCTGAAGGTTCGGGTTCTCCACCGACCACCGGAACGCCTCGTCGATCTCCTTCGTCGAGCACAGCGTCGAGAAGATCGACGAGTAGCTCTTCGCGTGCACCGACTCCATGAAGGCGATGTTCGTGTAGACGGCCTCCTCGTGAGGAGTGATCGCATCCGGGATCAGTGAGACGGCTCCGACCGTGGCCTGCACCGTGTCGAGCAGCGTGAGTCCGGTGAAGACGCGCATGGTGAGCAGCTGCTCGTCGGAGGTGAGGGTGTTCCACGACTGGATGTCGTTGGACAGTGGGATCTTCTCGGGCAACCAGAAGTTGTTGACGAGGCGATTCCACACCTCGACATCCTTGTCGTCCTGGATGCGGTTCCAGTTGATCGCCTGCACGTGGTCGACCAGCTTGAGCGGTTCGTGGGGTGTCATTCTATTTTCCTGTCGAAATCCCAGATCAGAAGGCAATCAGAGCATGCACGAAACGCACTCGGCCATGTCGGTGCCCTCGAGGGCCATCTGGCGCAGACGGATGTAGTAGATCGTCTTGATACCCTTGCGCCATGCGTAGATCTGCGCACGGTTGATGTCGCGCGTGGTGGCGGTGTCCTTGAAGAACAGCGTCAGCGACAGACCCTGGTCGACGTGCTGCGTGGCAGCGGCGTAGGTGTCGATGACCTTCTCATAGCCGATCTCGTACGCGTCCTGGTAGTACTCCAGGTTGTCGTTCGTCATGAACGCCGCCGGGTAGTAGACGCGGCCGAGCTTGCCTTCCTTGCGGATCTCGATCTTCGACGCGATCGGGTGGATGGAAGACGTCGAGTTGTTGATGTACGAGATCGAACCGGTCGGGGGCACGGCCTGCAGGTTCTGGTTGTAGATGCCGTGCTTCTGGATGCTCTCCTTCAGCTCGACCCAGTCGGCCTGTGTCGGGATGAACTGACCGGCGAACATCTCCTTGACCTTCTCGGTCGCAGGCTCCCACGCCTGGTCGATGTACTTGTCGAAGAATGTGCCGGACGCGTACGTGGAGTCCTCGAAGCCGTCGAAGGCCACTCCGCGCTCGATGGAGAGCTTGTTCGATGCGCGCAGAGCGTGGAACAGCACGGTGTAGAAGTAGATGTTCGTGAAGTCGATGCCCTCTTCGGACCCGTAGAACACGTGCTCACGGGCGAGGTAGCCGTGCAGGTTCATCTGCCCGAGGCCGATCGCGTGCGAACGGTCGTTGCCGTCCTCGATCGAGCGGACCGAAGAGATGTGGCTCTGGTTGCTGACCGCGGTGAGTCCGCGGATCGCGGTCTCGACCGTGGCACCGAGGTTGCCGCCGTCCATCGCCAGAGCGATGTTCATCGAGCCGAGATTGCAGGAGATGTCCTTGCCGATCTGGTCGTACGAGAGGTCCTCGTTGTACGTGGTCGGCGTGTTCACCTGCAGGATCTCGCTGCAGAGGTTGGACATGTTGATGCGGCCCTTGATCGGGTTGGCCTTGTTCACCGTGTCCTCGAACATGATGTACGGGTAACCCGACTCGAACTGGATCTCGGCGATGGTCTGGAAGAACTCGCGCGCGTTGATCTTGGTCTTCTTGATCCGCGGGTCGTCGACCATCTCGCGGTACTTCTCGGTGACCGAGATGTCTCCGAAGGGCACGCCGTAGACCTTCTCGACGTCGTACGGCGAGAACAGGTACATGTCCTCGTCGTTCTTGGCGAGCTCGAACGTGATGTCCGGCACGACGACGCCGAGCGACAGCGTCTTGATGCGGATCTTCTCATCGGCGTTCTCGCGCTTGGTGTCGAGGAAGCGCATGATGTCGGGGTGGTGCGCGTTGAGGTACACCGCACCGGCCCCCTGGCGGGCGCCGAGCTGGTTGGCGTAGCTGAAGCTGTCTTCGAGGAGCTTCATCACGGGGATGATGCCGCTGGACTGGTTCTCGATCTGCTTGATCGGCGCACCGGACTCGCGGATGTTCGACAGCAGCAGCGCGACGCCGCCGCCGCGCTTGCTCAGCTGCAGCGCGGAGTTGATGCCACGGGCGATCGACTCCATGTTGTCCTCGATGCGCAGCAGGAAGCAGCTGACGAGCTCGCCGCGCTGCGCCTTGCCCGCATTGAGGAACGTCGGCGTCGCCGGCTGGAATCGGCCGGAGATGATCTCCTCGACGAGATCGATGGCGACCTTCTCATCACCATCGGCCAGAGCGAGAGCCGTCATCACGACGCGGTCCTCGAAGCGCTCGAGGTAGCGCTTGCCGTCGAACGTCTTCAGCGTGTAGCTGGTGTAGTACTTGAACGCGCCGAGGAACGTCTCGAACCGGAACTTCTTCGAGTAGGCGAACTCGTTGAGCTTCTGGACGAACTCGAACGAATACTTCTCGAGCAGCGTGCCGTCGTAGTACTCCTTCTCCACGAGGTAGTCCAGCCGCTCCTTGAGCGAGTGGAAGAACACCGTGTTCTGGTTCACGTGCTGCAGGAAGTACTCCCGCGCGGCGCGCTTATCGGCGTCGAACTGGATCTTGCCGTTCGCGTCGTAGAGATTCAGCATCGCGTTGAGCGCGTGGTAGTCGAGACCCTCGTATGCGGGGTTCGCCTTGAATGCCACTGTCTCGGTCAATGAAGTACCCACCGTCGTTCCAATCCGTCGGTCACCCGATCGACATCGTCCTGTGTGCCGAAGATTTCGAGCCGATACAAGTGAGGCACGTGGCACTTGCGGCTGATGATGTCACCGGCGGCGCAGAAGGCGTCGCCGAAGTTGGTGTTCCCTGCGGAGATGACCCCGCGGATGTGGCGCCGGTTGCGCTCGTCGTTGAGGAACCGGATCACCTGCTTGGGAACGGCGCCCTTCTCCTCGCCGCGCCCCTGCCCGCCCCCGTACGTCGGGGTGACAAGCACGAACGGCTCATCCACGACGAGATCCTCGTCGGTGCGGTGCAGCGGTATGCGGCGAGCGGGAAGGCCCAGCTTCTCGACGAAGCGCGCCGTGTTCCCGGAGACGCTGGAGAAGTAGACCAGGAGCGGCGCTGCTGTGGCGACGGCGCTCATGACCTCATCTCCTTCAGGCCAGGCGAGCGGCGAGCTCGTCGATCTTGTCCGGGCGGAAGCCCGACCAGTGGTCCTCATCGGTCACGACGACCGGCGCCTGCATGTAGCCGAGCGCCTTGACCTGCTCGAGCGCCGTGGCGTCCTCGGAGAGGTCGTGGATCTCGTACTCGATGCCCTTGGCGTCCAGCGCCCGGTAAGTGGCATTGCACTGCACGCACGAAGGCTTGGTGTAGACCGTGATCGACATATCGCTTCCCCTCAAATCCTGGTTTTCCGGCAGGCCCCCCGCCGGGACTTCAATACTACATATAGGGACGGACATTCGGACCGACCACAAGGGATAGTAGTTACATCCCTGTAGTTTTCCACCGCTCTCCACTGATACAACACAGGTTGTCCACCGTTTCATCCACAGCCGGCGAACTTTCCCGGACCCCCGCGAACCGCGTCAGATCGCGGCTCTCGGACGGCCGTTGCGGATCCATCCACAGGTAGGACGCTACGCCGGGGTTCGGACATCCGATTTCCTGTGGAGAGGGGTCTCCGGCGTGTCGCGGCGTGTCGCCGCAGCCACCCGTGCTGACGCCGACCGCGCACCCCGGTACCGTTGTCAGGTGGCGGGATATCGGGACCTTCTTCGCACGCCTGGCGTGGCGCGCATGATCGCAGCTCAGCTGACGGCGCGATTCCCCAACGGCATGGCCTCGCTGGCGATCCTCCTGCACGTCGAGCAGCAGACCGGGTCGTACGGCGCCGCCGGTCTCGTGCTCGCCGCGACATCGGTCGGGCAGGCCGTCGCAGGCCCTGTGACCAGTCGCTGGATGGGCGCGTGGGGCATGCGACGGGTCCTCACCCTCACGGCCGCGGTCTGCATCAGCGCCATGCTCTGCCTCGCCCTCCTGCCCCTGCATCTGACCGGCTACATGTTCTTCGGACTGCTCGCCGGACTCTCGACGCCGCCGATCCAGTCGGCCGTGCGCACGATCTACCCGAAGCTCGTCAACTCGTCGCAGCTCACACCGCTGTTCTCGTTGGATGCCTCGCTGCAGGAGATCATCTGGATCCTCGCCCCTGTGGTCATCACGCTCGTCTCCACGCAGATCGGTACGACCCAGGGGCTGCTGCTCGTCGCCGCCTTCCTCGTCGTCGGCTGCGGCTGGTTCATCCTCTCCCCCGAGGTCGGGCGCGTCCGCATCCCACGCAGCCGTCGTGCGT